>JAGQPR010000025.1 GCA_020426625.1 Planctomycetales bacterium | reverse complement strand
ATACCATTCGAACGGAACTCGGAAAGATTGATGGTGTCGTAGTGGATTCTATCGTCACCAACCTCGAAGCGGGCTACATCTCATTGGAGCCTACCGACTCCGATCTTCTGGCTACTAGCGCACAGGTCCGAAACACCGTGGTCGAAAAACTGCTTGCAGCGGGACTCAAGACAGGCGAAACGAAATACATCAAATAGCTATTCTGTCGTTCATGAATGCCACCCGCAAAAAGGTAGGCTTTGTATTCACCTAGTGAGGTCGCAGTCGGTCCGATAACTTAGATATTGGCGCCAGAAGCAAATAGCCACGAAGGACGGGAAGAGCACCAAGAAATCTAACCGCTTAATTGCTCGCCGGAGCATAGCTCCGCCCTTTCGGGCGAGAGGTCGCGGTCAGCGAGCATTGACTTTGTTGTTCGTTTGCTGGAATTCCTAGACAAATCCCGCTTTCCTGCGCATCCTAGCACCATAGGTAACCTCATCTCAATCCCTTGCAGGGTTGCTACCCGTTTTTCATGGTGGCACAGGACGATGCGCGGTGGATATGGACATTTCAGAACAAGTACGTCAAATCAGCCAAACCATGAACAACTCCGGAGCCGGAGGACTGACAGGGTTGGTTGACCTGACCGCGCAGCGCTTGATCCGCCTGGCGGTGACCATTACGCGCAATCAGCACGATGCAGAAGATGCGGTGCAGAGTGTGCTGGTGCGCATGGCCAATGGCCCCCAGCGTTTATCGTCTGCGGAAAATCCCTGGCGATATCTTCTTCAAGCGGTCCGCAATGAGTCGCTGTACGTTTTGCGGAAGCGTAAGAAGGCAGTGGCGATCGACGGCCTTGCCGACTTGCTAACTCATTGCCCGGTCGATGAGATTGCCAAAGAGGAATCGTATCGCGCTGTTTGGAGCGCCCTGCGGAATTTACCCGTCGATCAAAGTGAAGTTGTGGTTCTCAAGATCTGGGAGCAGTTGACGTTCCGCGAAATTGCCGATGTACTCGAGTTATCAGCTTCAACGGTAGCCAGTCGCTATCGTTATGCGATGGAAAAGCTGGCCCGCATGCTCGATGCGGAATCGTTTGAGGTGCAGAAATGAGCGAGCGAAGTCAACTATCCGACGCTGAAATGGAAGAGCTCGAGCAACGCATTTTCTCTGCGCGAAACTACGTGGTTCCGTCGCGTGAATTGCGTCCCGGCACGATTGAGCTGACCAAGGAATCGTTGAGCCGGACTCGGCAAGCCAGGCGACTCGGTTTGGCTGCAATCTGTTGTTTCGCACTCTGGTTTGCATTGATGATGTCAGCGCCAATTTGGGGCGGCTGGCGAAACCGTATATCCGCCCCTTTCTCTGCAGAAATTCAGCAGGCTGCGCACGAGCTACAAGCTAAAGGGGCTTGCGATGCGCATTGGGGGCTGGTTGAAGTGTTCTCGCGGATTCGAGGAGTTTCTCATAAGTCAGATGGAACGCAAGATTTTGGCTCGTGATAAATAAATCTTGCGACTTGCGCATCCTTTAAGTGGAAGGCAATTCTCCTAGGGTGCGGGATGAGTAACGAACCGATCGCAGACATTTCACGATTCCACGATTTGCTGTTTGCCGTTGTCGAGGCGGGAGTTCCCATCGACCTCTTGAGCCAAAGGAGTGCTGCTGAGCTGCGTGAAGGTCTGCGTAGCCTTGAGAATGAAATCGCAGTCCGGGTTCATGCTGGCATGACCGTGGAAGAGGCGCTGCACGGCGTATCTGCCTCGCCGCTGTATCGCTGTGCCTTGCAGCAATGGCTTTTCGGTCAGGACAAGACCGTTGCGTTGGACTTGCTGGCGGATGACGCGTTAAGTCGCTCGCGGAAAGGGCATGCCTTGAAACTCATATTGCTGCTTCCTTTTGTGTGGGCAGTAGTCGGTTTCGCCGGTTTTCTTTGGATTTGTGCGGTTACCGTGCCTATGACATCGGCGCTGGTGGAACGCATGATGATCCCGCCCGGTCCAGTCCTGCAGGTGATGATCTACTTGCAAGCATGGATACCGGTGTGGCTACCCGGTGTGCCACTTGCGGCAGTTTTATTCGCCCTATTTTTGCGTTGGCGACTGAAAAACAGGGCGGGCCACCAAGGATTGTCCCAACTGCGTCAGGTGCGGGCGCACCGCTTGAGTCTCCTAGCCTACAACGCAGGCCAACTAATCGCAGCAGGTGCGGCCACAGAACAGATCGAAGATGTCTTGTTTGAAAAGGATGCTGAAACTGGGCTTACAAATCCACGCCGTGAAGTTGGGAAACGAACCGAGTCTTCGAACTCACCCAGCCTGTTGGAACCGCTGCTGCGATGGGCGTATACAGGAACGAACGATACTGACGGCAATGGAGATCGGCAGTGTCGGCTGAAGTTCGCTGCGGGCATGTACCGCGGGCTCGCGTCTGCGTGGTCTCATACGCCAGAATGGCCACTGGTAAGCAAGTTCGTTATTGTTTTCGGGGGACTCTGTGCATTGGGGATCGGCTTGAGTGTGTTTCTGCCGCTGATTGAAATGCTGCGGTTTCTTGCCACTCAGGAGCCTTTGGTCCAATGAGTGCAATACCAGTCAAACAATTCAACTATACAGCGACCACCGCCGATGGATCATTGGTTGAGGGCGAAATCCAAGCTGCGAATGTCTCTCAGGCCGTCGCTCTGCTGGAGGCCGACGGCTTTTCCTTGTTATCGATAGCGTTAGTTCAAGCGTCTTCTCCAGACGCTGGCGGCGACTCGCTACGTGCGAGATTGTGTGAGTTGGTCAGTCGTCGGAGTCAATGGCTGCCGCTGCTTGAAGCCATTGAAGAAGAGCTTCCTCCAGGATCGACCAAGCGGGAGGCAAGGCGACTTGCTAGGTTATTGAAATCAGACATAGATCCCGATGACCTATTGCTCAAACCAGATGCGATTGCCTTGTGGCCACTGCTGGCTACCGATTTAGATTCTGCCAACCTCACTCAGAGAATCACGTCGTGGTTGGAGAATACTATCCGGTACCAGCAAGCAGTGGGTAGACGCCGCCGGTTGATGCTGTATCCGCTAATTCTGCTTTTGGTCGGTCTAGCGTTAATCATCTTTTCGTCGTGGTTTGTAGTGCCCATCTTTCGTTCGATGTTTGATGAATTTGGCCTTCACTTGCCAGCGCCGACTAAGTTCGTATTCTGGATTTCTGATTTGCTAACGGTCCACGGCTTGCGTACAGCGATTGGGGTTGCATTGTTCGCCGCAGCTCTCTACGTCGTCGTAGTTTTCTGGCGTCGGCATGCCATTACGAACTACCTCTTTGGTCGCTGGGTTGCTGGAACGTCTGTCAATCTTCGCGCGTGTTCCGTGTTGGCAAACTCGCTTGCGGATTTGCTCAATCTCGGAGTTCCATTACCAATTGCTGTTCGGGCCGCAGGGCTCAGTTGCAAACACGTCTACTTTGAACGTGCGGCCGAAGGATTGGCGGATGCATTGGACCAGATTTCAGCAGGTGCGTCGCCACTAGTCATGCGTCTGCCACCAACGTTCTTGATGGCCATTGGCATGAGTGGTGGCCAACAACCAAACACGGAATTGCTACAAGAATTAGCGACGATCTATGCTGAACGAGCAAATCGACGAACCGATTGGTTAGCGGCATGCCTTCCCTCAATGATGATTTGTATCGTTGGCATTGGCGTAGGTTTCTTGGTTATCGCACTGTTCATGCCCCTTGTTTCGATGGTTACCAGTTTGGCCTGAGAACGTTCCCTTCAATAGCCTGAGTTGCTGAAATGTTTGGTTTCAATACAGTTTTTGCAAATAGCGGGAATGTCCGCTCTTGGAAAGCGACTCGCTGGTGGCTGCATGATTCTCGCGCGGTCATTCGCGATTCTGTCCTGCGGTTAGTGGCCTTGGCTCATCGACAGAAACTGGATCTTGCCCCGCTCATTGCTACTTTTTCGCTGGAACATCGAGGAGCTGCCCGCAAGCGCATGCTGGAATTCGCCAACTTGCTCGAGCAGGGATACACGTTGCCTGGCGCTTTGGAACAGATTCCCAGTTTAGTGTCCGACGAAGATGTACTGAACCTGCGATTCGCCGTCGAGACAGGGATTTTGGGACAAGTATTGGAAACGACGCGACAGGAGTTATGGGAGGTCGACAGCTCACAACAGCTACGAATTCAACAATCGCTTGCCTACACCATCAGTATGGTCTTGGTAGTCGGTTTCTTGTCGACATTCCTGATGACCGTGGTAATGCCGACATTCGAGCGCATGTTTGAAGAATTTGGACTGCGATTCCCATTGCCGTCCGTTGCACTAATATCTTTCAGTCACCTGTTCGCGGCATACCTCCCTTTGGCGATAGTTCTGATCGTGTTGGCCTTCGCCGTAGGATGGCTTGTCAAACCGATGCGTCTGTTGCGTCGCGATCTCTCGTCCCGCTTGTTCCGTCCCGTTGCACAGATTCGTTCGGCACAGCTATTGCGACTCCTGGCCACGTCACTGCAAGCTGGACGGCCAATCGCTGGCTCGCTGGCAACTCTAGCACGCTATCATTTCGACAGCAACGTACGCGTGAAATTGTTGTTCGCAAGGAATGAAATGGAACTCGGTGCGAATCCTTGGGACAGCTTAGCCAAGTCCGGGCTGTTGGCAATGAACGAAGCAAAATCTTTGTCCGAATCTTCCGGGGATTCGCAGGCTTGGTTGATGCGGCGTTTGGCCAAATGCAAGGAGGATCGCTATCGCCGAAGGAATGATGTCCTATCGATATTGTTGCATCCGCTGATTGTTCTGCTCTTCGGTGGAGTCGTGCTTTGGATCGCGGTAGCATTCTTCATCGTATCAGTGACCTTGATAACAGTTTTGGCATGAAGCCCGCAAACAACCGTGGTGGATATTGATCGAGTACCTTTTCCGAACGCTTGATGACTCATGGGTATACAAGACTGCTACCTCAACTACCGCGAACGGCACTGTTTTGCGCGGCAAAGGCGTCGTCAGGGTGCAGCCATTGCTGAATTGTTGGTTGCGGCAATTCTACTTATGGCAACTGTCGGTGTCGTAGCTACCGCGACCGTGGGAACGAACAAGTTGCTGCACGCCAATCGCGACTTCATCTTGGCGTCAGATGAGCTGGCAAATCAAATGGATCAACTATTGATGTTGCGGGACCAGCAGCTGTCTCAAGCTCTCCAACAGCTCCAAGCCAGTGAGCTAGTTACCAGCCAGCTGGTCAGTGTTCAGCTCAAGGGGCAGCTGATCGAAGACGAATCAGGCAAGCGATTGCATCTGAGTATTAACTGGAAACGCATGGGACCTGCGCAACCACTCACGCTGGTCAGCTGGCTTGATGAAAGCAGAAACACCCGTCAGACCACGGAGGTACCATGAAACGTAGCGGATTTACGCTTATCGAAATGGTGATATCGCTAACAGCTGGCAGTATGGTCATGCTAGCCGCCGTCTCGCTAATCCACAACTCAATGCACTTAAGGAAGCAGCACCAGATCACCGTTGAACGCATGGCAATTAGCGGTCGCATGCTTGAACGATGGCGGCTGGATGTGAACCATGCAAGTCGACTAATCGAGAGGGAGGCTGGTCTCGAAATTGAGGCCTCCGGAAGTTTCACGGTTTACCGCGCCGAACAGGGGGTCTTGTATCGACAGCAGTCCGTCTCCGGTGAGAGAACTATAGTGGATTCCGTCGATTTTGGGCCGGGGGCACGATGTGAATTGAAAGTGATCACTCAGCCGGTGCAAGCCGCTGTCTTGACTATCTTCCGTCGTAGCAAATTGGCAAAAGCAGAACCACAGATTGAGCGTCAGATTGTTGCAACCGTTGGACGCTGCAATAAATTCTCTCCTAATGTTCAGGGGGTTGAATAATGTGCGTTCCATCGAGAGCGAGGTTCCGATTCCAGCAGGATTCACGCGAGTACCAACCTTTGGATCGCCCGGGAGTTGTATTGGTCTGCGTATTGGCCTGCCTGGCAACTGTCGTCGCGTTAGCCGCCACTACCGTGAATGTAGCCTTAACGGGCGTTCGAGAAACAAAACGTCTGCATACAGTCAGACAGATGGAAGCCATCATCGAAGGTGGCTGCATTCGGGCGCTTGCGCAATTGGAGCTATCTGCCGAGTATGAAGGCGAGTTATGGTTCATTCCGGAAGACGTGCTCAACGGTCAGCCATCGCGGGTAGAGATTACGGTCGCTTCCATCGGCCTGGCCGCTAGTTCGCCAAGCGCGTCGGATGCACCTAGCGCGGCGGAGGTGTCCAGCCCGCCAGACTACGCCAGCGTCAGGGCCACCCCATCTGGCAACTTCCGTGTTTCCGTCATCGCCACACTCGGAACCGAGGATATGCCAAACACGCTCAGACGTGTTCGGCAATTCGATGTTCGTCGCTAGTTTCCTAACTCGTACAAAATTGACATTTCATTCACTGACCGACCAATTGTTCCTGGAGCATTAGCATGTTCATATACAAATCTCATCGCCGTTCGGGTTTCACGCTGGTTGAGTTGCTAGTCGTGATTGCCATTATCGGAGTTCTCGTCGGGCTATTGTTACCTGCAGTGCAAGCCGCACGAGAGGCTGCCCGGAGAGCGCAATGCATGAATCAGATGATGCAGCTCGGTTTGGCCTTGCACCATTACGAATTTAACGCTGGCCACCTCCCGGCCGGCGTCATCAACTCCGAGGGCCCCATTCGAAATGAGAGCATGGGACAACACGTCAGCTGGACAGTGCAGATCTTGCCTTTTATCGAAGAGGGAGTGGCTTACAATCAATTCAAACTGGAATCTGGCACCTATGCCGACGAGAATCGACCTGTCCGTCAACACCGGATTCGTATCTTGGGCTGTCCATCAGACCCCGATTCATATCGATTTGATGGACTTCCTATATCGACGTACGCTGGCTGTCACCACGACTCCGAAGCGCCTATTGATGATGACAATAATGGGCTGCTCTTTCTGAACAGTAACATTCGCTTCGCAGATATTGTTGATGGCAGCTCATACACGATTTTGCTTGGGGAGGCGCGCATCGGAGAAAACAACTTGGGCTGGGCGTCGGGAACTCGCGCGACCCTTCGAAACGCTGGCAATTTCATGGCTAGCACTCGCGTCGCTGCACCGCGTAACGCAGTCGAGGGTGACGAAGCAGCACCTGAGACGCCACCCGATTCCCTGCATGTCGGCGGCTTCGACAGTTTTCACACCGGAGGAGCCAATTTCGTTCTAGCGGATGGATCTGTGCAATTCGTATCGCAAAACATTGATCCGAGCATGTTTAGTTACATGGCCAATCGCGCCGATGAACAATTAATCGAACCAGGGTTTTAGGAGGGATTCTACTATTCGGCCAAAGCTTTGACGTGTTCCAGCGCAGAACGGGGCATGTGGTCGAGGTGATAGCCGCCTTCCAAGAGGCTCACAATTCTGCCTTCACAATGAACCTCCGCAACTTGTTTTACTATTCGCGTCAATTCGGCGAAATCTTCGTCCTGAAGGCAGAGTGATCCCACCGGATCGGCTTGATGCGCGTCGAATCCGGCGCTTAGCAGGATCAATTCCGGTTTCGTTTTATCTGCTAGTGCTGTCAAGCCTTTCTCGAACGTTTGGACAAATTCTCGCAGGTTTGTTTCCGCTGGCACGGGTGCATTGGAAATGTAGCCCAAGCCAGCGCCAGCACCGGTTTCATTTTTGCTGCCGGTGCCAGGATAGAACGGGCTTCGGTGGATCGAGAAGAAACCGACTCTGCCATCGGCGTAGAAAACATCTTGCGTACCGTTTCCATGGTGCACGTCCCAATCGACGATCATGATGCGATGTGCCCCGGCAGACAGAGCGGCGTGGGCAGCGATGGCCACGTTGTTGAACAGGCAGAATCCCATCGCGCCGCTGGGTTTGGCATGGTGTCCGGGCGGTCGAATCGCACAAAAGGCCGTCTGCTGCTGCCCGCGCATTACTCGTTCGGTGGCATCTACGGCGGCACCTGCAGCAAGTAAAGCAGCTTTCCAGGAACCGTGGCTGATAACCGTATCGGATTCGATGCGTCCAACAGCTTGCTCACACCAGTGCTGTAGGTCGGTGATATAAGCGGCATCGTGGACGGCCATCAACTGCTCTGGCGTAGCGGAAGTCCAGTGGGGCAAAACCGCGCGCTCTAGCCAACCACTGTTCCGCAATAGCTGGTTCAGCCCGAGAATGCGTTGAGGACACTCGGGATGAGCTCCCGTTTCATGTTCGGCAAACGCGTCGTCCAGGTATAGCAACACGAAGTCTTCTCCTAGAATGATAACAGCGGGCTACCTGTTGGGAATATATCAGGCGATTGGCATGTCATATAGCCGAAAGAGACGCGCCTGCAGAAGTCAGAAATCCAGGGAACAACCGGTACGCGAGCGTTACAAATCGTAATTCCTATACCACATCAGCCGCAACGCGCTAGCTAGCGTGCGGTTCCGTCAAAAACCGCGTGGTAGTGTCACAAATCGTAATTCCGATGCCACATCAGCCGCTACGCGCTAGCGTGCGGTTCCGTCAAAAACCGCGTGCTAGCGCACAGCGGCTAATTTTGCGGATGGATTATGTGGAACTGAATTTCCAATTCTTGACACTAGCAACTCTTATTGGTTGAGACTTATTTATGTTCCAACTAGCGTTTTTTAGGTAGACTTTCTGTCAATAGCGCGTCAGATACCGGCGGATTCGGCCTCTGTATTGCCCGCTAAGAACGAAGCTCCAGTTAGCAGTAGCGAAGTAAACCCGTGATGAACCAGCCCGAATTTGAATACTTAGGACCTTACCGCGTCGTACAAACCCTGGGCCGGGGTGGCATGGGAACCGTTTATAAAGGCGTTCACGCTCGGTCCGGAGAGGTGATTGCGATTAAGGTGATTGCGATTGGCGTCGCCAACTCACCACGATTTCGTCGCCGATTTGACGCGGAAATTGAAACTCTGCAGCGACTTAAGCATCCCAATATCGTCCAACTAGTAGGCTTTGGCGAGGAGCAAGGAATGCTCTTCTACACGATGGAATATGTCGAAGGACAGTCGCTGCACGAGCATCTGCGCCAGCATACGAAGATGCCTTTCAGTGATGTCATCCAAATTGGCATCGAGACGGCGAGCGCTCTCAAGCATGCACACGACTTCGGCATCATACACCGCGATTTGAAGCCTGCAAATCTAATGTTGACCCAGGACGGTCGCATCAAACTGACTGACTTTGGCATCGCCAAGCTGTTTGGCTCAACAGACATGACCGCTCTGGGCTCAGTGATCGGCACTGCGGACTACATGCCTCCCGAACAGGCGGAAGGCAAGGCCGTCACAGTGCGCAGCGATTTGTATAGTCTCGGCAGTGTCTTGTACGCTCTTCTGGCCGGGAGGGCCCCCTTTGGAGGAAAAACGGTCCCGGAAGTTTTGTATTCAGTGCGCTACAGTTCAGTGCCAAGTCTGGATGATCGAGTGGCAGGGCTGCCTTCAGAGTTGGTTACCCTAATCAACGAGCTACTGGAGAAAGATCCAGGTAAGCGTCCTCCAACTGCCCTCGTCGTGGGCAATCGCCTCAAATCCATGCAACAGGGACTGCAAAAATTTGGGGCGACAGACGACGGCTCGCAACGCCCCACGTCGGTCGATACGAAGCAAAAAATTGGCACGCATCTCACGTCCTTGGACTTGTCAGAAGCAGATGAAGACGAATTGCGTCTCACCGGTGAAGAGATTAGTCAGCTTGGCTTGGATAATAATCGAGCAGCCGACGAGACCTATCGTGGTAGCGGCGAGGGCACGCATGAACAGCAGACAATGCTGGCACCCAAAGACGCGCCGCTACCTCCATTCGACGATAGCCCCGTAGATTCAGACTATTCGGCTCGCCGCGAAAGTGAATTCTCTGCGGAAATCGCTGCCCCTGCGACCGGGATCGGTACCTCTAGAGGAACAGCCGAATCACCGATCGGCACCCAGGGACAATCGCGCTACACGCCGGTCGATGCCAAGGATCGAAACCAAGGTCGCGAAGGAGATAGTGGCACTGAGCCGAGTCAGACGATTGACTGGTTGCAAATCGGCTCTATCGCCGGAATCGCGCTCATACTCATCTCCAGCGTGGGATTTGTCGTGTGGATGTTAATTCCGCGATCAGCAGACGAGTTGTACGAGGAGATTCAGTTGGCCACCGAATCGGGCGATGAAAACCAAATCGTTGCCGCACAGCCGCTAATCGAAGAGTATTTGGACAGATTCGGCGGAGGCGAACATAGCGATGAGCTAAGAACGCTTTCGAGCGAGTTTGAGTTGGTACGGCGGACGAAGATTCTGCGTAAGAGAGCTGCCAGAATGGGCGGCAATACCGAATTGTCCGCTGTCGAACAGGCGTTTCTGGACTGCATGGATGCCCGCGAGCGAGATGCCGCCCTTGCGCAAGAAAAAGCAGCTGCATTGCTGGCAGTCTTTGGGGCCGTCGAAAACTTACCCACTGAAGAGCAGAAGCTGGTTGAGCTAGTTGAGGCTGCGGCCCTCTCGCAGCGGACATCCCAATCCCCCGATCCCCCCCTGGCGGTGCAGCAGTTGGAAAAGTTGATTCAATCGGCAGAGAAAATGATGTCCCCCGAGCAATTGTCAACGTATTACCATCAGCTGTTGGTATTGTACGGCGATAAACCTTGGGCTAGTGCACAGGTAAATCGCATCAAGAAGAAACTTTCATCGGGGTCGTAGGGAACGTGAGGGCTCGTCTACTATGCTGTTCAGGATCACTTGACGGAGGCGGCAGCGAACGGCAATTGTGGCAACTGGCTACTCAGATTGATCCCAATGTTTTCGCCCCGCAGATCTACTTGCACTATCTGCGTGGGCATTACTTGAACAAACTGCCCGATAGAATTCCGATTCACGCCTTCTGGTCGGAGATTCCTAAGGCATCACGGTTACCCGGTGGCGTTCGGCAGCAGCAAATCAAACATCTGCAGGAGATCATTCGTCGCGAGCGAATTGCGGTCGTCTATGATCGAACGTTTCACATGACGTTAGTTACGTCCGCAGCCTGCCGCAAACTGCGAATCCCTCGCCTTTCGGTAATCGTCAGTCCGCCAAGTCTGGACTTTGCTGGAAGTCGCGAGAGATTTCATTCGATCAAGAAGTGGTTGTTGGCCCGAGCATACAGAGACCACAGAGCCATGACCTTGGCGGTCAGCCAGGGTGTCGCAGACGACGCGTGGAAATATTACGCAATCGCCCCTGAGAAGTTCGTCGTCGTACCCAGCCCAGTCGATATCGATGGCATCAAGGTCGCTGCCAATGAGCCGTTGACACTGGACAGGCACGCGCAGCAAGCCATGCGAATCGCTGTGGTAGGGCGGTTGTCCAAAGAAAAAGGGCAAGCCCGAGCAATCGAAGCGCTGTCTTTATCAAACAAAACGGAGCGCTTGATCACTCTGGATATTATTGGTGACGGTCCGCTACGGCATCAGTTGGAGGCGCTGGCTGCGCGACTTGGCGTGGCGGATCAAACAAATTTCTGGGGGCATTGTGACAACCCTTACCCTTGGATACAAGCCGCAGACCTGCTGTGTATCACCAGCGATTACGAAGGGCTGGCCAATGTTGCATTAGAAGCGATGGCGTTGCGTACGCCAGTTCTATCTACCGATTGTGGGGATGCCATCCGCGAACTGCTGGGCAAGCAGCAGCGCGGTGTCGTTGTGCCAGCTGGTGACTGCCAAGCACTTGCAACTGAGATTTTGAGTTTTGGAAAGCAGAAACAGCTTTGGCGCTCTCGCATCGACGCTGCTGAAGCTTGGGTGACTGAGCATCATAGCCTGCCCCACTGGCTGACAACCATGAGCCGATTGATTCTGCAAGCCATCGCGCGGGAGCCAGGTCGATGACCAAGCAACGTACAGCGCGCAGTTTAGTTTTTGTTACGGTGGCATCGTTTACCCAGTTGCTGATCCAATTTCTAATCCAAAGCGTCTTGGCCAGGTATTTCGGTACTAAGGAGGGAGCTGAGGCCTGGGGGGAGGTTCTCCCAATTCCCACCATGTTTGCCGCTGTCATCAGTGGGACGCTGGGATATGTGATGGTTCCTGAGCTGGTCAAAAAGTTTGAGAGCTCACGGGATTCACGCGATGGTTGGCAGCTTGCATGGTTTATCGGCCTGGCAATAACTCTGGTCGGACTACTTGTCAGCGGCCTGCTGTTCTTCTGTGCCGGAGAAATCGTCCACTTTCTTTACAGTGAATTGACGTCCGAGCAAGCCATTGGTCGAAGTCGGTTGCTTAAGATTCTGAGTATCCAAGTTGCCTTGAGTGGATTGATTGCGTGGGCGCAAGCCGTGCTTCACAGCCGCCATCAGTTTTTCTGGCCAGCCCTTGGCGGCGTATTGGGAACTGGATTGCAATTGGCGCTGGCCATTCGGCTTGGGCCAGCAGAGAAAATCGAATGGATCGCCTGGACCGTAAATGTGGGATCGGCCGTCAGTGTTCTGGTTCACATTGTTCCTTTGTCCAAACACCTTTGCTGGCCAGCAGCTGAATGGACTCAATTGGTTCGAGTTGTCTCGCTGTTTTGGCCCCTGCTGCTGGGAAGTGCGTTCTTGCGCGTGGATCCCATTGTCGACCGCGTGTTGGTCCGCCAGTACAGCACGGATGAGTATGCCAACAATTCTCATTTGAACTACGCCCAGCGCATTCTTATGGCTGTCATTGCGATTGGAACCAGTGGGATGTCGGTAGTTGCTTTTCCACAGTTAGCCGAGAAATTCGCCCGCGCGGGAAAAGACAGTTTTGCTGAACACTTTGCGATAGCGTTTCGCCGACTCATGTTGCTGGTGGTGCCCATTGCGCTGGGAGTGAGTTGCTTTGCCGAGCGAATTGTTCGCGACTTGCTGGAACGCGACCAGTTTACGTCACAGGACTCGCATGCTGTTGGATTGATCATCGTTTGTTCAATGGGCATGTTTGTAGGGGCGAGCGTTGGTGAGTTGTTTGCCCGTGCGTTTTACGTACTTGGCGATACGTGGACACCGACGTTGACTGGCGTGTTGTCCCTGATCATCGGCATATTCGTCAAATTCGCTCTAGTACTCGAACTTGGTGTTTTGGGTATTGCTGTGGGTGGCAGTGTCTACTTTCTGTCATCGGCAACTATGATGGCAATCAGGCTCATGCAACTTGGTTACGGTCGTTTTATGCGTGATAGCTTGGCGACGACGGTGCAGTCACTTTGTGCCTCGGCTGTGGCCTGCGCCTGCTGTTACGCCGTGTATGTGTTTGACTTGGGGGCAACGTGGCTGGCCGCGCCGATGGGTGTTTGCATATACTTTTCGGTGATGTGGCTGCTCAATAACTCAGATACACGTCAAATGATTTCCCTGCTCAGGTTGCGTTGATTGCTGCCGGTTGAGCAGTGTCCGACCTTGATGATTTCAACCAACTGTATTGCGAGAGTGACCTCATTGTCTGCGCGAGCTACCAAGGAAAACTTTGGTGAAAGAAGATCTTCCAACTCAAAGAATAGACGCCGCTGGTTGGTCAAGCGCGGAACTGCTGGCCAAGCTACAGGGATTTCAGGAAGGTGACCGCGTTAATGTGCAGTTGGAAGGCCAGAAAGCACTCAGTGGAATCTGTGCTGGAATTGATCAAGCGCTCACTGTCAAAGTGGAGGGAGCCGTAGGAAATTTTGCTTGCCTACTGGCCTCGCAAGCGACTATCGACATTTCCGGAGATGTTGGAGATGGCTTCGCTCACTCGTTAATCTCCGGGCATGCCAACGCGCGTGGAAGTGCCGGTGACTTCTTGGCAGCCTACGCAGGCGGCGGATTCGTTTCCGTCCTGGGCCGAGCAGGTTTTCGATGTGCTCTCGGATTGAATGGCGGCGATGTGTTTGTGCGCAGCTCTGTGGGTGATCAGGCAGGATGCTCGATGAGACAGGGAACTTTGGTTCTGGGAAATGGAGCGGGAGAACAACTGGGGGCTGGAATGCTTGGTGGCACTATTTATGTACGCGGCGAAGTCAAATCGCTTTGGGCTGGGCTGCGCAACATTCGCATGAAGGATCCAGATTTTTTGCGTCTGAGTTTGCTTCTGGCCAGAGCAGGAATCAAGAGCGACGGCAGAGATTTTAAGGCGTATGCGCCCAAGGCGGCTAAGTGAATGAGCGCTGAACCTAATCTTCTGGACGAGCTGTTCATCGCTAACGGCGAGCTTCTGTTGTGCGATCCATTGCATGGTGATTTCTCAACGAATTCCCCCAAGTCAGCGTCACCTCCGGGCATCATGAATTCCTTGGGCGTTTCTAACCGATTGGCATTTTCTCATTCGCTCATCGTGCGCAACGTCTCGCCGCCCGAAACAGCGACATGGACGGGGCTATGCCGATCGCTAAAAAACCAACGGATTCCAATTTATACGTCTGCCGCCAGTATGAATGATCTGCCGAATGATGTCATACCGACACGATGTTGCCAAGTATTTGCTAACGCACCACTTGATGCACCTGAGTTGACAACCGCTGATTTAATTGAAATTGAATGCTTCGATCGTCGCCTCCAGCGGTGGGGTTGGTCAGCTGAAATTGGACGACAGAGGTTGGCCGATTTCGTTACTGCGGTACGTCTCGGTTGCGGCGGCAATGCTGCTGTCGGCGTCGGTTTGCCGATCACCGCCAATGCTCTAGATGTGCAAGCTTGCCTGGATGCCGATATCGACTTCCTATGCTTGACGGGAGAGGCCGCTTCCATCTCAGCCCAAGATCTGGTTGGCTTGAGTGCTGTGCGTCATCAGTGTCGCTCCTCGTCTCGCGCTCAGTTGCCGATCGTGGTGGATCTACCAGTCTTGGCGGCCGCGGATATGGTCAAGTTGTTGTGTTTAGGCGCGTCGCTAGTTTGCATCGACCATTGGCTGACGCGCAGGCTTCCCAAGAAACAGGCTGCCCATAAAGCAACCGGTCTGGGAGCAGACCTATTGCGATCGCTACCCACAGCATCTTCCGACGAAGAAAAAGTAGCTGCCCTAGACGAAGCTTTGACTCAGTTAGCTGCGGCTGTTCGATGCCATTTTGACCAAACAAGGTTTGCAGGTGACAAATGTTACGATCATTTACGCACCAGTTCACTGGCGCTGCACAAAATGCTCGGCATTCCTTTGCTTCAGGCTCGCTCGGATTGAATTGGAGCGCGCTTCGCAAATCCTTTTCTGCTCAGAATCAAACAGCAACTGTCAAAGTGATGTGCGGTCCATCTTTTAACATTCCCTGGTCGCGCGAACGTTCTTGCGCCCTGTAAGCACTTGGGCTCCGAATCATATGCCGCCCGACACTCAATTATGGCTCTAAGTGCAGAGTCTCCAAGACGGACGATCAAGGAGACGCAGTTGTAAGTCGGCGAGCCACATGGAAAGCGTATCCAGCTCATACTCTGACATTCTGCATCCGTCGTAGGTGTGTCTCCCAATAGCGCTCAAGTAGCTGAATGTGGCCAGCTAATTTGCCCTCCTCACGCCGCTGCTCACGACCTTGGGAAAGCGCCCTAAATGTATTGACGGCGCAGGACTCAGCCAGCGGCAATGCCACAGTGATCTGCGATCTGTTGTCCATTCGCTTGATAGCCGACGTAGAATGGCCCGAATTCACCGTACTTGGCACTGGCCTCGTCAAACCGCATTCTGTAGACGATGTCCTTCAGATAGTTCGGATTGCGAGCCCATAGCGTAACGCCCCATTCCCAATCGTCGACGCCGACAGAAACAGTCACCACCTGTGTCACTCGACCGGCGAATGCCATGCCACTTTGCGCATGCTCTGCCATCATGGCATTGCGTGCCGAAAAAGGCGTCGTGAACCAATTGGCCCCCACAACTCGGCTCTTGTTCATGGGATAAAAACACAGCGACGGCCACGCGGGTAGATCAGGCGTTAAACGCTGTTGATTCATCATGGGAAGACGCTTTTCATAGGCGGCCACTTTCGCCGCTAGCGCCGGTGACTCGGGATCTTCTCCACCGTGAAGCAGCCGTTGTCGGTACTGTTCAGGGGACGGCACGTACTCTGAAATCTCGGTGAACGACACAAAAGAGTAGGTGGCTTGTAAGGCCGGTCCGATTCCCGTGGAAAGCAACTTTTGATGAACTCGGTCGATCTTCAATGGATCCACGTCTAGCAGCATCAAGCCAAAGTCGGCCTTGTGCCCGGAAACCAAGAAACTTTGCATTCTAGTGGGTGAATCAGCGCCATCGGGTGCCAGAATGCCCCTTATTTGCTCGGCACCCGCAGCTCGCTCGGCTTGCCCTAGCTGATGCAAGATGTGCCGGTTTACCGTGTAAAAAATATGGGTGCAATGCCAACCCTCAGTCGGCTCGATCGAGGCATCTGGCAAGTCAACGGGTTGAGGACGCGCGTTCATGAATTATCTCAGGTATGAAAATCATTCTGCTGGCGACCTGTATAACTGGCCAGGCGGCGTTTGAACACCCGCCTCGTCGATCGACCATCTGCTAGCTAGAATTTGGATCATTGCAGGCATTCTACAACGACTGCGTGAAGGAAACACTAAGAAAACTGGTGCGTTCTTGCACCTCCAGATCCGACGGCAGACACACTAGCTAGTTACGAATGGAATTATGGTAGACGAGCGAGATCCAAGATTAGTGAAATTGGATAAGATATCCGCAATGGATATCGATCCTTGGGGCCACTATTTCCCAAACCGTCAGTGGAATGGGGAAGTTCGCAGGCGATGTGGGGAAATCAAGTATCAGTTGCAGGATGGCACGACACTGGAAATTCCTTTTCCAGCCGACGATAGTGCCCCTTCCCCAGAACTCGACTATCGCCAATGGAAAAAAGATGCGGGAACTGGCGAGGAGATTGGCCCGCAGGTCCGCGTTGCTGGTCGAATCGTATTAATGCGTCCAACTGGCAAATTGGTATTTTTGAAGCTGCGTGACTGGACGGCTGACATTCAGATATTGATTGGCAAGGCGCAAGTTGGCGACCGCGATTTCGAGTTGGCGGGTAACTTCGACCTCGGCGACTGGATCGGAGTTGACGGCAGACTGGGACGCACCAATACGGGCGAGCTCACGGTCTTCGCAGAAAATTTGCACTTTATGTGCAAGACGCTGGAAACGCCGCCGGAAAAGTACTTGGGTCTGACAAATACGGAATCTCGCCTGCGTCAACGCTATCTCGACTTGACGTACAACGAAGGCGTGATGGACACGTTCATGGCTCGCACGAAAATCGTGCAATCCATTCGCAACACGCTTACCGGAAGAGGTTACTGCGAGATCGAAGGTCCCACGCTACACACGATCGCTGGAGGTGCGGCAGCTCGCCCCTTCATGACTCACCATAATGCGCTGGACATGCCGCTAGTGCTGCGCATCGCGCTTGAATTGCACCTGAAGCGATTGCTGGTTGGCGGTATGGAACGCGTCTTCGAACTGGGCAGAGTCTATCGCAACGAAGGGATCAGTACGCGGCACAATCCTGAGTTTACGATGATGGAGGCCTACGAAGCGTTTGGCAATTACGAAGTCATGATGGATTTGACTGAACAGATCGTGTTGGATGCGTTGGCAGCCACTGGACAGAGTACAAAGATCAACTGGAATGGGCTGCCAATCGACTTCACTCCACCATTCCAGCGCCGAACCTACAACGACTTGTTCCAAGAATGCGCGCAAGTCGATCCGGAAGACGACGATGCCATTGCTAGACTGGCAGTCCACTTGGGCATCGAAGCGACCGGCAAGCACCCTGATGTGATCAAGAGCGAAGTTTTCGAGCACACGGTCGAAGACAAATTGGCTGGCCCCATTTTTGTGATCGACTATCCCGCGAGCATTTGTCCGCTAACCAAGAGAAAAACTTCCAATCCCCAGGTGGCAGAGCGATTCGAACTGTTTATCCACGGCATGGAAGTTGCCAATGCATACACCGAGTTGAACGATCCAATTCTGCAAGAAGAACTGTTTCGCACTCAACTGGAAGGACAAGCGGACGAAGATTCGATGGCCAAGATGGATACGGATTTTGTCTTGGCTCTGCGCAATGGAATGCCTCCGGCAGGTGGACTGGGCATTGGTATCGACCGACTGGTAATGCTGTTGACGGATTCGAAAAGCATTCGTGATGTGGTTTTGTTTCCGCTGATGAGAAATCAAGCTGATTAGATTGTCCAATCCAGGAGTCGATCTACAACAAATCGATGCGTCTGAGTTGCACATGCAACGACATGCAGAGTTCAGTAATAGAAAAACATTTTCACCTTGTGCATTTTGCGAGAATCAGAGTGATGGCAAATCCGGGGATAGACCCGCTGGTCGGCGTGATCATGGGCAGTCGCTCAGACTGGGAAACCATGCAAGCGACCACCGAGATCCTAAGCGAATTTGAAATCAGCTTTGAAACGCGGGTCGTTTCAGCGCACCGGACTCCACAGTGGATGTTCGAGTATGCAAGCAGCGCTGAAGCTCGTGGTTTGCGAATTCTTATTGCTGGAGCTGGCGGCGCTGCGCATTTGCCTGGTATGGTGGCTTCCTGCACGTTGCTACCAGTTCTGGGAGTTCCGGTTCAGAGCCGCAGCCTCAATGGACTCGATTCCTTATTGTCCATAGTCCAAATGCCTGGAGGGGTACCCGTGGCAACCTTGGCTATTGGTGTTGCGGGCGCCAAGAACGCGGGATTGTTGGCTGTACGCATTTTGGCAGCCAGTGACGACGGCTTGCGAGAGCGAATGCGACAATGGATGGAAGCCCAAACAAACGCTGTGATGCAAGACAATATTCTCTGATCGAGAGTGGAATTGATGAGCACCCATACGCAGCACGCGCCAATATTACCAGGCAGTTGGCTGGGAGTTTTTGGAGGTGGCCAACTAGGAAGGATGTTCACTCACGCTGCCCAGCGGATGGGCTACCACGTGGCGATTTTTGATCCCGTCGTGGACTGCCCGGCTGCTCAAGCCGCCGATGCGCACTTTCTGCCCGGCGAAACAGGTGAAGGCAACGACGAAAGTGTCTTGGTTGAAGAAATGGCCAAGAATTGTGCAGCAATCACGTTGGAATTCGAGAACATTCCCGTTGAACTGCTGCGTGCTGCCAGCCACCATACTCGCGTTTGTCCTAGCGCTGATTTTCTCGAGCTTTGCCAGGATCGAATTTCCGAAAAATCGCAGCTCGAAAATGCGGGATATCCCACGACACCGTTTCGCCTAGCAACGACCCCAGAATCCGTACTGAAGGCAGCTGAAGAATTAAGCTGGCCGCTGGTCTTGAAGACTGCCCGTAGCGGCTACGATGGCAAAGGCCAGGTGATAGCGCAGGGCGAGTCCGATTTGGCCGCAGCTTGGGAGTCGTTGCAGTCCAATCGAGTTATCGCCGAGAAGCTCATCCAATTCGATGCGGAAGTCTCGATGATCACTGCCCGAAATGCGAACGGGCAGATTGAATCGTATCCGCTGATCGAAAACCAACACAGTCGACACATCCTAGATGTAAGTCGGTGTCCAAGCAATCCACAACTGCAGACGTTGGAGTCTCAAGCCCAGGAGATTTGCCGGGGCATCGCCGAGACCTTTGGTGTGATTGGATTGTTTTGCGTCGAATTTTTCGTCAGCGTCGACGGACAACTGATGATTAACGAAGTGGCACCGCGACCGCATAACTCAGGGCATTTGACCATCGAAGGATTTACGTGTAGCCAATTCGAACAACAGGTTCGAGCCGTTTGCAATCTACCGTTGGTCCCGCCGCAGATGCTCAAACCTGCTGCGATGGCCAATTTGTTGGGAGACATCTGGGATGTCGGCGAACCAAACTGGTTGGCTGCCTTTTCGCGACCCGAAGTCAACTTGCACTTGTACGGCAAGCCACAGGCTCACGCCGGTCGAAAGATGGGGCATTTAACGATATTGGACGAATCTTCTTCCGAAGCTGCCATCACCGCCAAGGAAGTTCGCGACTCGCTGAATTCCTAGTAAATCCACATTGAGGATTCGCTCATGCTCTTAACTCCCCAAATGTCAATTTATGCAACGGTTCTACTGGCCCTGCTCGCGCCATTGGGAATGGCTGTCCCACCTGGAGAGTCCTTGACGTACAAGTCGGTAGAAGCCAGAGATTTGAAGATCTATGTAACCAAACCCGACAATTGGCAATCCGGCGACTCTCGGCCAGCCATTGTGTTTTTTCACGGCGGCGGTTGGGTTGGTGGCCAACCGGGGCAATTTACTGAACACGCCAAATATTTCGCTTCGCGCGGAGTCGTCTGCTTTCAAGTCGAGTATCGCTTGCTCAATCGCAATGAGCAGCAACCGCCGACGAATTGCGTGCAGGATGCCGCCGACGCCCTGCGCTGGGTGCGAGAGCAAAGTACGAAATTCGGCGTGAACTCCAGCCGCATCGCTGCGGGAGGTGGGTCGGCAGGTGGGCACTTGGCGGCGTACCTGGGAACCATTGCCGAAGGGGCAAGTCGCTGCAATGCCATGCTGTTGTTTAATCCGGTTTACGATAACGGCCCCGACGGTTGGGGGACCGCCCGCGTGGGCGATCGCTGGCCAGAGTTTTCTCCTCTGCATAATCTGAGCTCATCGTCTCCGCCATCGATCGTATTTCTTGGCACCGAAGACAGTTTAATCCCGGTTGCCACTGCGGAAGAATTCCAACGAAAGTCTATGGAACTGAATGTTTTAAGTGAGCTCCATACATACGCTGGCCAGGCCCATGGCTTTTTCAATACCAACCGAGATAGCGGGCGTTGGTATTATGAGACCGTCGTTGCCGCCGACCGATTTTTGAATCGCCTGGGTTGGATCGAGGGTGCGCCAACACTGCGACGTCCAATTGCCGACAATGTCGTGTTGATCACGTTGGATGGCCTGCGCTCAGAAGAAGTATTTACGGGGGCGGACAAACGATTGATGATCCGCGAGTTAGGCGTCTCAGCCCCCGAGCAACTGGAAAAGGACTTTTATCGCGAAGATGCCGTTCAACGACGCACGGCGCTAATGCCGAATTTGTGGCGGCACATTGAATCCGGCGGCTGGATTGCTGGAGACTTTGAGCGGAATAGCTTGGTTCGCGTGACCAACGGCAAGTACTTTTCCTATCCGGGATACAACGAGCTTTTATCGGGCTTCGCAGACGAAGGCATCAACTCCAACGCAAAGAATTACAACGAGAACACCACGGTGTTGGAATGGCTTAATCAACAGCCAGATCTGCAAGGACATGTAACAGCGTATTGCTCCTGGGATGTTTTTCCCTATATCATCAACGATCGACGTAGCGGCGTCCCAGTCAATGCAGGCTGGAGCAAGTTGACGGTGGGCCAGCCTGGGCAGCTGAGCGTATTGAACTTTGTCGGCGAAAACCTGTTCCATGAATGGGATGGTGTGCGTTACGACGCGTTTACGACTGCTGCGGCCTTGCAAGCGATTGAAGAAGACCACCCACGAGTTCTCTATGTGTCCCTTGGAGAGACCGATGATTGGGCGCATGCGGGGCGCTACGACCGCTACTTGACTACCGCTCATCAGAATGATCTTTTCATTCAGACGCTCTGGGAGAAAGTGCAAAGTCTGGACAACTACAGAGACAGAACGGCTTTTATCATCGCTACCGACCACGGACGTGGCGACGGCCGCGAAGGTTGGAAGAATCACAGTGTCGTTTTGCCTGGCTCCGAACGGATTTGGTTAGCAGCTTGGGGCGCGGGCATCACCTCCAGTGGTATCGACGAAGGAGGAAACTATGAGCAGGCGCAAGTGGCGGCGACTGTCGCCAAAGTACTCGGCTATGATTTCACGTCCAGTGACGAACAAATTGCAGCGCCCCTGCCGATAGTCGGGATTCATGAGAGTAGTGAATAATCATCCCTGGGAATGCGCGGGCAACGGTGCAGTAACCATCGCAGACAGAAAACGAATTTTAACTCCTCAAGTTATTTTTTTCGATTCGCACCAGCAGAGCTGGTGGCCTACGAATGGCCGTTAGTGTCGCTAGGCAACAGAGTTTTTCAGGGCGGTGGGAAAAAGCATCGTCGAACGTGAATTGGGTATTAGTTCCATGCTAAGGATCGAATTGGAAGACCATAATGAGTCATCATAGCCCCGGGTACAGTTTGTCGATTCGTTTGCGATACCCTGACACACCCGGATTCCTCGGGAGAATCACTTCGGTGATTGGTCAAGCGGATGGATTGATAGGTGCGATCGATGTCGTCGATTCGCGCAACGGTACGATTACACGTGACCTGACCGTCAGCGCATCCACCGTCGAACATGGACAGGAGATTGTCAAGTCGCTTGCTGCCGTCGAGGGACTAGATGTTGTCCACGTATCGGATCGAGTATTCTTGATGCATTTGGGGGGCAAGCTAGAAATTGCAGCTCGTACCCCCATCAAGACGCGTGACGATTTGTCCATGGCCTACACCCCTGGTGTCGCTCGTATCTGTGAAGCGATTTACAAGGACCCTGAAACGGCTTTTTCACTGACGATCAAACGCAACATGGTTGCGGTGATCAGTGATGGTTCCGCCATTTTAGGGCTGGGAAATTTGGGGCCCAAAGCGGCGATGCCGGTAATGGAAGGGAAAGCCATTCTGTTCAAGGAATTTGGGGGGGTAGACGCATTCCCGATTTGCCTCGATACGCAAGACACAGAGGAAATCATCAAGACTTGCCATCACCTGGCACCCACGTTCGGCGGTATCAATCTAGAAGATATCTCCGCGCCGCGCTGCGTCGAAATTGAGGAGCGTTTGGAGGCTGAGCTCGAAATACCAGTCTTTCATG
This sequence comes from Planctomycetales bacterium, assembly GCA_020426625.1. Taxonomy (GTDB): domain Bacteria; phylum Planctomycetota; class Planctomycetia; order Pirellulales; family Pirellulaceae; genus Aureliella. The sequence goes on along the minus strand of JAGQPR010000025.1, from coordinate 11,535 downwards.
ACGATCAACATGGCACAGCAATTGTGGTGTTGGCAGCGTTAACAAATGCACTCAAGATCGTTGATAAATCGGCTTCATCGATCAAGGTAGTTATTAATGGAGCCGGAGCAGCGGGCATGGCGATCACCAAACTGCTGGCAGCTGTCGGCGTGTCTGACATGATCGTGTGTGACCGAGGCGGCGCTATTCATCCTGGCCGTACGGGTTTGAATGGTCTCAAACAGTGGCTTGCCGAACACACGAATCCATCGAAGAAAAGCGGGACCTTGTCGGATGTTATCCACGGTGCAGACGTGTTCGTCGGTGTGTCATCCAAAGATACTCTCACCGTAGCTGATGTTAAGAACATGGGTACGGATCCCGTCGTTTTTGCCCTGGCCAATCCCGACCCTGAGATTCGTCCCGAGCTGGCCGCACCGTATGCCAAAGTGATTGCTACCGGTCGCAGCGATTACCCTAATCAGATCAACAACGTCCTCTGCTTTCCTGGATTGTTCCGTGGACTGCTGGATGTTCGAGCTCGAGAAGTCAATCTGGAGATGAAAGTCGCTGCCGCGCAAGCCATTGCCCAAACGATTCCCGACGACGATCTACTGACCGACTACATTGTCCCGAGTGTCTTTGATCGTCGTGTTGCTAGCAGCGTTGCCGAGGCAGTGGCTCGAACCGCTATTGAGACAGGCAGCGCCCGCCGCGAACAAGTGCCCGGCGTTCCCAGTCCGTAATTGTTGGCCGCCGCGCGAATTCTGCGTGGGTATCCTAGAGTCTTGCGATGTTTCCGCGTTTCTACCTGGGAAAAGCATCTTGCTTATCTTGGGTGTCAATTCACGAAATCGCGGCAGATCGTACGCTCGAACGACTGGAAAACGCAGCTCGACGAACCTCTGCGTGGCTGAGTTTTCGGGCCCTGAAAGTTGAACTTACAGCGGAAAAGTGGTACCCTTTAGACTGTCGCTAGGGAAAAAACAAACACTCCCACCCTCCTTTGCTCCCAGCGTGTTCGGGCGAAACCCTCCCTGTCTCCCTCCTTCGAGCAAACCCATGCTGGCATACGCATGTCACTCAAGAAGCAGCCTAGTCGGATTTGTTTGCTTCCTAGTCTTGTCTTCGATACTCCCTGCGGAAGAAACTTCGAGTTTCCGGCAGACGTACGAATCGCTAGCGAGTCAGAATTGCCTGGACTGTCACTCGGGGGAAAATGCCGAAGCTAATATCGATTTAGCGGGAATGCAAACTCGCCCGTTTGCGGCCGATTTCGAGAAATGGCAGCGCGTCATCGCTGCCATCTCCGAAACTCGCATGCCGCCTCCAGATGCCGGAACGATGAGCGTCGATGCGAGGAAGGTCATGTTACGAGTTTTGAAAGAGGCGCTGGACACTGCCAAGAAACAGTTTGCCAGTGATCCTGGACGGCATGTTGTTAGGCGGCTAACTAGCGCAGAGTACGATTACTGTATACAGGACTTGACGGGTTTGCAGCTGGAACTGGGTAAACAATTCGTTAGCGACGGCGTTGGCGGATCTGGATTTACCAACTCGGCGTCAGCCCAATTCATGCAAGACGCTACCTTGGAGCGCTACCTCGAAGCCGGAAAACAGGTTGCACAGCACGCCATGGTTGGTGCGGGCCCACTTTATTTCAACGTCGACCCCGGCCAAACGGGACTCGAGCTTTCCGCCATCCGCCGCATACAAGAGATATACTTCAAGCACGGATTTCGCAGTTCGGCTGGAGAAGGCGCCCAGCCGTACGGTTTGCATCGTTTCCCTCTGGCCTTCAAGGTTGCCTGGCAATTCAAACACCGTCACGCCTTGGGGCGCGGAGATTGGCAACTTCACCAATTTGCTGACGCAGCAGGCCTCGAACCCAAGTTTGCCGCCCATATTTGGGATGTGCTCGGACGAACGCAAGTCGGCTTTCCGCTAGCGGAGATTTTGGCTTCCTGGCATCGCTTCCCTGAGCCGCAAGGAGATACACCTGAGTTACATCAGGAAACGGAGGCAATCGTTGAACGCTTGGCGCAACAACTGATGGACGACATGAAAGCTTGGCAGCAGCGTTTTGCTGGCTCTGCATCCGCTGAAGAAGAAGCTGCGGTCCTGGCGGGTGGGAACATCGTGGTTCCAGATAGAATCGATTTTGTAGCTCGGGCAATTCGCAAGAGAAAGCAAGCCGATGCAACGTTCACTCCCGATCTGAATAACTCGCGTCTCTATTCTGAGGATGGACGCGTTCAGTTTCGGTTGACCGTGGAACCCGCCAGTCGGAACTCGGAGTCCAATGCAGTAGTTATCTTTTCCAATCCTCAATTTCGCTTCCGCGTAGTAGATGTGCAACAACCTGCACCGGTGGCGCTCGTCTCAGTGCTGTCGGATTCCGTGGTATCTCAGCTGAATCTGGGACAGAATCCTGGCGGCGAGTCAGTTTCAAATGGCGACTTCGTAATTCGAGCAGGCCGTTCGTTGATCATCGAGGTAGAACTGCCGGAGGAATGCCGAGTCGGCGAGCTGATTTTGCACGCAAGGCTCGATTCTAAGCTGGGGCGGGACAGTGTTGTGCGTTGCGTTATCGAGGATATGACCAGTAGTCGCGGCCGCAGTTTTTCGTCCCTGTTGCGCGATCCTGCCAGCCAACAAATGGACCAATGGGTGGCAGGAATCGAAGAATTTGCCCGCGCTTTGCCCCAAGTTTCTCATCGTGAACCCGTGCCTTCGGATCGTGATCCAATTCCCGAACCGTATCTCAATACCTACAACTTGCCAGAGCGAAACTTTTTTCACACTGCGGTCAAGTACCATCGCGATGACGCATTCCTGTGCGAACACGTTTTGCCAGCGGAAGTGGCAGAGCAATTAGAGTTGGCATGGACCGATCTGCTCACTTCTTTCGACTACCACGACGTGAATTATCGCTTCGTCGCCAAGAAGTTTGGCCTGCAGACCCTTGGTGGGACGCTTAAAGAAATGGATGCCAAATGGCTAGCTGAATTGCCCAGTCAACCGCGGGCGTTTATTGAGGCGTATAAAAGCCAATACGATGCAATGCAAGCAGCTGTTCGCAGCGCACAACGTCGGCATGTCGACGACGTGCTCGGTTTCGCAGCTCAGGCATGGCGGCGGCCTTTACAGCCTGCCGAACAACGCGAGCTAGTCGAATTTTATGAACGGAATCTTACCTCGCACAATCTGTCCCACGCTGAGGCCGTACGCAGCGTACTCACCAGAGTGCTGACAAGCCCAAACTTCCTATTCCGCTTGGAACAGACGGTTGCTATTGCCGATCCGCAGCCCTTGACTGATTTGGAGCTAGCCAATCGGCTTAGCTTTTTTCTTTGGTCATCAGCGCCAGATGAAGAATTGTTGCAATTGGCTTTGCAATCGAAACTATCGGATCCGCAAACATTGCAGTCTCAAGTGACGCGTATGTTGCGATCCGAGAAAATAAGCCGACTAGCCACTGAGTTCTTCGGTCAATGGCTAGGTTTTTATCAATTCGATCGCTATCGCGGCGTCGACGCTGATCGATTTCCCGAGTTTGATGACGAGCTGAAAAGTTCGCTTCACCAGGAGGCTGTGTATTTCTTCGAACACATTCTTCGGCATGATCGACCGTTCACAGAAATGCTGGATGCCGATTACACATTCGCCAATCAGCGACTAGCGCAACACTACGGTTTGACATGGTCAAACGAAACGGAGAACACGGTAGTTACATTGGAATCGATGCCGCAGGAAACGGTTAGCAAGTCTGTTTCGTTGGCCAGTGTGCCGAAAGAAAATTTGAATTCCCTGTTATCGACCAGCAGTGGACTCAAGCTAATAGCTGACGTTCGCGAGCACCATCGTGGCGGCGTCTTTGGATTGGGCGCCGTGTTGACCGCAACGTCCGCTCCACTCAGGACCAGCGCTGTCAAACGGGGAGACTGGATCCTCCGCAGGATCGTAGGCACACCGGTTCCCGCGCCGCCAGCCGATGCGGGCTCGATTCCGGCAGAAGAGGTTTTAGCAGACGGGCTTACCATCCGACAGCGTCTGGAGCAGCATCGCATGCGCAGCGAGTGCGCGAATTGCCACGACCGCATCGATCCACTTGGGTTCGCTCTCGAGAATTACGACTCGATTGGTCGTTGGCGGGAAACATACGCTGATGGCCAGACAATTGATGCAAAGGCCGTTTCCCATCAAGGGAAGATTATGGATGGAGTTGCTGGCCTGCAGGACTATCTGCGGTCGGAACGACAGGCATTTGCGCATAACTTTGCCGATAGACTGGTAGCCTACTGCCTTGGTCGGGCTCCAGGATTAGCCGACGCGCAATTGATCGATGATGCTACGGCAGCTCTGCAAGAAGATCCCCGTATATCGTCGGCGGTGATGGCTATCGTCCAGAGTCCTCAGTTCTTGATGAAACGAGGAACGCCAGCAACTGCGGAATCCACGCTCCACTTAGGACAAAAGGAATCGCCTTGATGTCATACGCAAGACCGAACATTCAGGCTCGCCGGGGCTTTCTGCGCAACTGCATTGCGGGCACGACGACAACTCTTGCACTGCCTTGGCTGCAGTCGCTTTCGGCCTGGGCTGACGAGTCCGGCAAGCAGAGCGACGCTGACGATTCGACGAACAAGCCGCCGCTTCGCTTTGGGTGCCTCTATTTTTCAAATGGGGTCGAACCAGAGCACTGGTGGGCGAAACGCCAAGCAGGTCGGACCGAATTTGGGCAATGCTTGACGCCGCTTCAAGATTTGGCTGATGACGTGTTGTTCATTAAAGGGCTTTTTAATCCGCAGGCTGCGCTGCATCCCAGTCCTCATATGGGCCGCATGGCCAACTTGCTCTCAGGTGCATGGATCAGCAACGAGCAATCAGAAATTCGTGCTGGCAAATCGATGGACCAGGTGCTGGCGGAAGAGCTTGGCAGAAACACGGATTTACCGAGTTTGGTATTGGGTGTCGAACCGACTGAACTGCGATTGGAAGATGGCTTGTCGATGATCTATGGCTCATGTATTTCGTGGGCCAGTGACACCCGTCCGGCCACCAAGGAAATTTACCCAGCTCGAGTGTATGACCTGATTGTCGGTGGAGGCAAGTCTCGCGAACTGGATCGAAGTATTTTGGATGCTCTAACCGAAGATGCACGCCGCGTCCGCCGTGGCGTTTCCGCAGACGACCGGAACAAACTGGACGAATACCTCGAATCGATTCGGGATATCGAGATTCGCATCGACCGAGCGCAGAAAACTCAATCGCTGGAAGGGTGGCGACCATCCGCTTCGCAACCTACATTCGGGCGCCCCGAGGAAGAATTGCCACAGAACGTTGCCGAGCACATGCGGCTGATGCTCGATTTGATTGTGCTTGCCTTCCAAATGGACAAGACCCGAATCGCAACATGCATGTTGAACAACGACCTGTCGCAGATGAACTTCGGTTTCCTCGAAGGGGTCGAAGGCAGTTTGCATTTAGATCTCACCCACAATGGACGCGATCCAAAACTGGAAAGCATGTATTTGCGGACCAATCAATTCCATGTACAGCAACTGCGCTATTTGATGGACCGCATGCAAGCCATCGACGAAGGTGGTTCGTCGCTGCTTGACAACTCGCTGATAATGCTCTGCTCGAATCTTTTTGATGGTGACCGCCACCAGGCGGATGAGATGCCTGTGGTCCTGGCTGGGCGCGGAAGTGGATCTGTACCACGGGGCGGAATCATCGATCTTAGTTCTGCTGCCGAAGAATCTCGTCGAGCCTGCAATCTATATCTTTCCATCATGCAGAAGATGGGCCTTGCGAAGAATCGCTTCGGTGACTCATTTCAGGCGATGAGTCTATCGTAAGCCCCATAGTTAGTTAGTACGACCGGCAGAGACGGTAGCGTCAGCAAGGTCCCTGAAAGGGGCCAAAAACTTACCCTCTCGCTTTGCTTTGGCGCTTAGCAGATGTGCAGTACGCAAGTACCCATTATTCAGCCCAATCGACGGTCCAACACGACGATGCTTGCAGCGAAGCGATTCGAGCCCGCGACCAGGTACTTCGTCAAGCGCTGGTTCTGTCCTGACACTTCCGACAACATAGACTAAGATGGAATTTCGTTTCTGTCAGGCTGTTAGCACTTCTAGCAGTCTTTCGAACTCAATTACATTGAAGAAACCATAGTCCACATGCTCTCGACGAATAACTGGCCGCAGTTTCTATTGCCCCGTTGCATTTCTTCCGTCACTCTGCTCGCGCCCTTGCTAATATTGTCTATTCCGGCATTGGCTGAAGACGACGTCGTCGAATTTCTGAATGGATCCAAGCTGAATGGAACGGTTGTCGACATCAAGCCAGCGGAAAAGCAATTTGACTTGGAATCCAAGATCGGCCAGCAGACCATACGCAAGACCTACCAATTTAGCGACGTGCATGCCGTAACCCTCAAGGGCAAACGGCATGTTTTGACTCCCATGCCCGCTGGTGCCGCGGATTCTGGATCGGCGCCGACTACGAATTTGCCGGTAAAACGAAGTGAAGCCGAGGTCAAAAAATTGATCGCAGCGGCCGCCGCACCGCCGGATTGGCTGAAGTCAACCGTTGGAAACTATCCAGCACAATTGGATCGCAGTTGGCCGTTAAAGGCTGATGGACCTTGGAACAATCAGAAGAATGTCGGACAGTTTTTCTGGGATGTCGTAAACCCGAACCCAGCGAGATGGCGAGCCGGCATCAAGTTGGTTCATGAAATCATGGCGACCCACGAAAAACAGCCAGCATTGCTAGATCGGGATCGACGAACATTGGGTCGCATGTATTTTGAGCTGATGCAAGATTATGCCAGAGCTGCATATTGGCTTGAACAGTCAAGCGCTTCTGCCCGCGATGATCTGGGAATCAAGTTGGCCGAGTGTTATTATCGGCTTGGTAGTCGCGATATGGCTGTTCAATACCTGACACAGCCAATCTTGCCGCCTTCGGCAATTAAACTTTTGGCCGAGCTCGGCGAAATGGACAACGCTTTGCGACTAGCCAGAGTCTATGAAGGCGGCAATCAGGAAGGCATGGCCATGACTTTGGCGGCGGATGCTCTTCGCATTGCCGGACGCAATGACGAGGCAATCGAATTCTATGAAAAAGTCATCGCGTCCGACAAACATCGCAATGAAGAATACAGAAAGCGGTTTGCCAGCCGTGCTCAAGAAAGCATCGAGTCCATTCGGCTCGCCGACCGAGCTGTCCCAGCCAAAGTCGCCGATGGTAGCTACCAGGAATCAAGTACAGGCTACAATGGCCCACTGTCTGTTGAGGTTGTGGTTTCAGCGGGCAAAATGACCAGTTTGAAGGTGGTCAGCCACCAGGAAAAGCAATTTTATTCAGCGCTGGATGATACTCCGCAACAAATCCTGCGGGAGCAAAGCGTGAATGGTATCGATGGTTTTAGCGGCGCGACGATCACTTCAGCGGCAATCGTGAATGCAACGGCCAAGGCTCTAGCTAAGGGGGCACGCTAGCGATTGGACGCGCCAGGCGAAGCTTTTTACACCCAGCGCTGCCAGCTGCAAACAGTCTAAAAGCATGCAAATCTCATTTGTTGTGTTTGCTCGTTCATTTGGGCCCGGCATCGTTCTCCTCGACCTGCATTCCAAAGAAATCGGGATGCCAATGTTGAGGTTCGCTGAGCCGCCGTGGTTCGCTATGGACGGATTGCTGGTCGCCCTGGTCCTGGAGCCATGCGGCAAGGCGCTCTTTAAGGTCCGCGATGCGTTCCGTTTGCGAAGGTTCGTCAACTAGATTGGTTTGCTCCCAGCGATCCTCACTGACGTGAAACAACTCCCACTCGGGACGCTGGTAATAGCGATCGACGATCTGTCTCGCCCGCGCGTCCGTCTTGGCGAGTTCCGTCCACTCTGTCCAGTACGCTCCCGCCATAGGCTTGCGGTCCAGGTCCGAGTGAGTCGTATGCGCAAACTCAGGATGTAGATTGTGGATTAGTTTCCACTCTCGAGTGCGAATGCTACGAATTGGGAAGATGTTCTTGTTTCCGTCGCCGGTATGCGTCGTGAAGATGACGTCCCGGTGGTGATCGCGATTTCCCAGCAGGACGCCCGCGAACGACCGTCCGTCCAAGCCTTCAGGCAATTTGCCTCCGACGCATTCGAGAATTGTTGGCAAGAGATCGATCCAGCTAACCAACGCATCGGATTCGGTTCCCGCAGCGATTTTTCCATTCCAAGCAGCAACAAACGGAACACGAATACCATAGTCGTAAAGATTCCATTTCCCGAATGGCCACTGCGAACCATGGTCGCTGGTATGAATGAACAGCACATCGTCTCCGAGATTTTCGGCTGCGATGGTCCGCAATTGGCCAAGAAATGAGTCGAGTTCCTTGATCTCCTGATAATAGGCAGCACGGTGAGCACGAGTGGACGGAGTATCTAGATGGTGTGGTGGAAATTCCACCTCAGCCGGATCAAATGTTGTCGGGCTGTTCCAGGACACGTGAGGATTCGTTGTGCCGACGAACAGGCACAATGGCTTGCTACTGTTCCCGCTGTTTTGTCGGTCTTTCAGAAAGTCGACGACTCTCTTCCGCAATTGATCGATCCGTTGGGCGCCTGCAACGTAGTCGAAGCCGTAGGGCTCGACTTGCTTGGGTGCACCGTGTGCCACCTTGCCAAAGGATGCAACCTCGTAACCCACCGCTTGCAGGTCTTGGATCAGAGTGTGTGTACCTGGTTTCGGGAATGTGTGATTGGCTTCCGCACCGTTGCGAGCTGGCATCAGCCCCGTCAGCATCGCCGCACGACTTGGCGCGCATGATGGTGATGCTACGAAAGCATGCGTGAAAGTCATTCCATCAGCCGCAAGTCTTTCAAATTGGGACGTCGGGATGTTCTTGTTGCCGTACAGACTGGAATCGAACTGTGAATGATCATCAGACAGATAGACCACAATGTTCGGTTGGTCGGCCAGCAAAGCAGTGTAGGTTACCAAGAATGCACTGCAGGCTGCTAGCCTGCAAGCAATCGAAACCGATTCGATCGCGCAAGTTCTCTGAAATAGCGGTTTTGTCATGATAGTTTGTTCGCTTGATGGATCCTTTTTTGTAAGCTGGCAGCCTGAACTACGTTGTTAGCGGTAAAGCTCAGAGCGTTATTGGTTCCATGCTTTCGTAGTTCAGGCTACTAGCCTGCGTTTTTTTCTAATTTTATGTTTCTGTTAGAAGGCTGGCAGCCCGCACTACGGTTCGTGTACAGCCTGGCAGCCTGTAATACGCAGAGTCGCATCATCGCGGCTTCCGCGAGCCCCCCTCTAGCAGGCGATTCTGTGCTTCTGGGCCAAATTACAAGTCAGTATGTGGTAAAATCGCGAATTGGCCCGAATGATGGCGTTCGAGGTAAACTTGAAGTGCATTGTGCTCGTACTAATGGGGCTGCGGTGGGGAGAATCAATGGATTTAAGGGCTTCGCGGGCCCGGCGAAGACTCGAGCGAAGTACGGAAAAGTATGGCTAATGCATTCTGGCACGTAAAAAACTGTTCGCTCTTCCAAAAGTTGGATGACGAACAACTTGCAGCCCTTGAGCTAAGAGCTCGTGTACGCAAGTTTCCCAAGGGTACTTCGGTTTACCTACCTAACGATATTTCGGATGGCGCATTCTTGCTAGCCGAAGGTCGCGTTCGTATTTGTTCGACCACCCCCGAAGGCAAGCAGTGTATTCTGTCATTCATTGAACCCGGAGAGGTGTTTGGCGAATTAGCGTTGGTTGAGCCTGGGCCGCGAGAAGAGCGAGCTGAGACCACCACAAAATCAACCATTATTGCTCTGCCAGCGGACCACTTGCGGGATTTGATGGAGTCCAACGCATCGCTTACCCTCGGTGTCACCAAGTTGATAGGACTTCGTCGCAAAAGAGTCGAGCGCAGGCTAAAGAGCTTGCTGTTCCGTAGTAGCCGCGACCGTTTGATTCATCTGCTGCTGGAAATCTCACAGCAATATGGATATCCAACCAGCGAGGGCGTGGTGTTAGGAATTCGCTTGTCCCACCAGGATCTAGCGTCAATCATTGGCGCCACTCGTGAAACGGTCACCACCTTGCTTGGTGAAATGCAACAGGAAGGCCTATTGCTGATCAAACGGCAGAAACTCGTGCTTCTGGACCTACCCCGTTTGACTGGTGGCGGCTCTGCCAAGCCTGGAAATTTTTCTCCCGCAGCAGGTCGAGACAACCTCGGCAGAGATGAAACTGGCGCGCGCAATGGACGATCGGCTGTCGACAATATCGCGCGCAGCGTTCCCGGTGTAACGAGAGTTTAGGAACACCTCGATGAAACAGACCAGCGAACCATCCTCAGAATCTTGGCGCCCCTGCCAAGTTGGGGAATTGCGCAATTTTGCCACGAATGCCAGACTTGTCGAAGGAAAGCGGCATGAGTTTGCGATTTTGGGCGCAGCAACGGTGTGTACGAGCTTGGTGCTGTTAGCCGTCGGCGTATTGGTTTGGCAATCGCGGCAAATGCATTCGCAGCAGCTTCTTAGACTCGGGCTGAGTTGCGAAATAGTGTCTGCCTGCACAGACCGATACTTTGCCAACGAGCTGAACGCGGACATGAATCAAAGAGTTAAGGACCACTTGTTGGTTTGTAAGGAATGCAGTGAGCGGTATGAGCTAGAAGCTCGTCGTCGCCATATCGACTTGAAATTGTCTATGGGCCGTGAAACCTCGGTGCCGATTCACAAAATAAGTCGACCTTGCCCACTTTGCGGCGGGTCGTATTCTGGAGTCTGCGATACGGATCGGGACAACAATTCGAGACAGGGAACTGCGTCAGACAGAACAGCAAACTGCATCGGCGTTAGTTGGTCGGCGCCAAGCGTTAGTCGCTGCAGGGACTTGGCTTGTCTCAATTGAAGCAAACCGCGAATCGTGAATTTGCTGCCGACCAATGTCAGATTCTTGAGATTGGGCAGCTTGCTGATCAATTCTAGCGTCCTATCGGTTGCCAAGTCAGAGCAGAGCTTGAGTGTTCGCACTTCATAGAGTGAATCGATGAAGCCAAGTTGTTGATCCTCCGCTTGAGCGTCGATATTCACAACCGACAGACCGGATACTGTCGAATCTCCCAGCCATCGCGCCGCAATTCTCCGTAGCGGACTGATGCTATGAGGCTGGCTACCAAAGGTTTGGTGCTGCCAGAAGTGAGTTGCGTTCAGTTGGTCGAGCGCTCGACGTGAAGATTCAATGCGGTGAATTCGCACGGCCCACGCAAGCATGGCAGCGAGAACGACGACAAACGCCGAGCCAAGCAATATTCGACTCAAGTTGAACGCCGCTGTCGACGTGACGTGATTAGCCATCGAGGTCCCTCTGTGCATTTGGAGAAAATGGTGGGCGTTCTTCCATAAACGCTGCGTCAGGCTATTCGTTGCCGAATTGGCGGGATTGTGTCGAAGAAAACAAAAAAGCCGAAAAATTGGACACTTCTCGCTGATCGCCACCAACCTTACTCTCCCTCGGGCCCTCGGGTGAGTCGCGAGCGGGCACACGCGA
>JAGQPR010000259.1 GCA_020426625.1 Planctomycetales bacterium | reverse complement strand
CGCCCAACATGGTGGCACCGAAGGACTTTGTGGCCGATTTGATATCGTAAAGTTTGTCTTGATCGCCCCAACGTCTGACCACGCGACCATGGCGAACAATCATGCCGGAACCGCCTGCCGACAATGCGTACTGGACAGCACGTTCTATCGCTGCTGGGTCCATGGCCTCGTCTTTGGGATCGGCATCGGTCCACGTCGGATCAGGCCAAACGCCATCCTGACCGCACGCGCCAGGCTGCCAAGAGAGCAGCGGCAGCACCAGCGCTACGATCCTGACGATTGCGTTTCGCACATAAAGCAATTCAGCTGCTCTCATGAAACTGTTCCTACAAATTGAAGAACGCAAATTGAAGAACGCAAATTGCAGTACGCAAGTTGCAGTACGCAAGTTGAAGTACGCTCGTCAAGTAGTTCTGACCGAGAAGATCTGGAGTGCGACCGACAAAATGCTGTGCGACCGCAACTCGCTGTGCGACCGTAACTCGCGAGGTGCTGCCTCTTTCTCGGCGTCTATTTTAGTGGTCTTTGCGCTCGAGGGTGGCGAGAAGGCAGCCAGGGGGCGGTATGGTTTCCCACCTGCTAGTCGATTCATGAGAGGTTCCATCAACACACTGCTCGGACTTTCGTATACTCTGGTCACGGGAAACGGCAGTCGATTCGAATGTCTATTCGTATTTTCCGAAAGATCAACCAGGATTATACAATGGAACCAGAGGGTGGCGGCTGATACATTTCTCTTACACCGCGTTTGGATTGCTCGTCTCATGCCAAAATCCCCGCCTGCTTCTGCTCCAGAAAAGTGCCGTAAATGCGTTGGTTGATCGTCCTGGCTACATTTTTACTTTCGGTCCTGCTGTATGTGGATCGGGTGGCTATCTCCGTGGCGGAAAGTTCTGTCATGGCCGACTTGAGTTTGACTAAGACGCAAATGGGCTGGGTATTCTCAGCTTTTTCCTTGGGTTACGCGTTGTTTCAAACACCCGGCGGTCGATTGGCAGACCGACTGGGGGCTCGCAAAGTGCTGTCAGGCATCGTGACCGTATGGTCCATTTTCACTGGACTGACGGCGCTGGCAGGTTCTTGGTCCGCCATGTTGATTGTTCGCTTCTTGTTCGGTGCAGGAGAAGCAGGTGCGTTCCCGGGTATGGCCAGCGTCGTCTATTCGTGGATACCAATGAAGGAGCGTGGCCTCGTCCAAGGGATCAATTTTTCAGGGTCGCGTTTGGGGGCTGCCTTTGCCTTGCCAGTGATTGCCGCCTTGTTGACGTTGGTCGGCTGGCGGACGGCATTCGTGATGCTGATGTGCGTCGGCTTCGCTTGGGCCATCGCCTGGTATCTGTTTTTTCGCGATGACCCCACGGAAGTTGGCTGGCTCGATGAACTAGAGCGCGAAAAGATTATCAAATTGCGACAGCCACGAGACGACCGCAGAGATGGCAGGCGAGGCGGTGTCCCGATTGCCATGATGATAACAAACAGAAGCATCTGGGCCCTTTGCGCCCAGTACTTTGCTTCGAACTTTACTTTCTTCTTTTGTTTGACTTGGTATTTTCCTCAACTGAAAACTCAGTACGCCTTGACTGGCCTGCAAGCGAGTCTCTATGCCGCGATGCCGTTGGCTTGTGGTGCTCTTGGCAATTGGCTATCTGGTTGGTGGGTGGACCGACTTTATCAAGCAAACCGATGGAGGCTATCTCGAAGGCTCCCTGCAAGCATTGGTTTTGTATTGGCGGCAACCGGGATCCTGGGCAGTATGCATGCTGCCACACCGCTTAGTTCCTCATTGTGGTTCAGCATGGCGATCTTGGGGGCAGATATGACGCTCTCGCCATCGTGGAGCACATGTATCGATATCGGCCGATCCAATGCGGGTGTCGTATCGGGGACCATGAACATGGCTGGGAATATTGGTTCGTTCGTCACCGCACTGGCTTTTCCTTATTTGTTGGTTTGGACCGGATCTTCACAACCGTTCTTCTATATCGCGGCCGGTTTGAACGTCTTGGCAGTCATAGGCTGGTGCCTGGTGGATCCGACAAGACCCCTTGATGGCCACTTTGCAGAACCAGTAGGCGAGCAAGTTGTTATGCCCGCCAACATCGGCCAGCGGACGGAGGACCAGTCATGACAGTTCGCCGTGGGCTAGTGATAGGAGCTGGATACTTTAGCGACTTTCACCTTGACGCTTGGTACCGCTTGCCTGGGGCCGAAATCGTTTGCGTTTGCGATCTAGATCGCGACAAAGCTCGCCACATGGCAAACAAGCATGGTGTGCCGGAGGCAAGCAGCGATGTCGCCGCAGCCCTCGACCGCCAGGACTTGGACTTTGTAGACATTGTGACTCCCCCGCGGAATCGAATTGAGCTAGTGCGGCAGGCGATTGAACGCGGTCTGCCGACAATCTGTCAGAAGCCGTTAGCGGATGATTTTGCCGCTGCTCGAGAGATCGTCGATCTGGTCCGCTCGCACGATGTGCCCTTTATGGTCCATGAGAATTTTCGCTTCCAACCTTGGTATCGCGAGATGAAGCGATTGTTGGACGACGAAGCTATTGGTTCCAAGCTGCATTCGATCAATGTCCGCTCGCGGATGGGCGATGGTTGGGGGCCTGAAGCATACTTGAGTCGCCAACCCTATTTTCGCACTATGCCGCGATTGTTGGTGCACGAGACAGGTGTGCATTTCGTCGATACATTTCGATTTCTGGCAGGGGAAATCGTGCAGTGCCAGGCATTGTTGCGGCGATTGAACCCAGACATCGTCGCTGAAGACGCTGGACAATTGACTTTTCGCTTCGAAAATGGCGCGATTGGAGTTTGGGATGCCAATCGATACAACGAATCACTCTCGCCCGACTTTCGCTACACGTTCGGCGAAATGGTAATAGAAGCCGACGGTGGTAGTTTGTGGCTGGATAGCGATGGGACCATTACCATCAAAAAATTAGGACAGTCTCCAACTCGACATACGTACGACCCGTCAAGGCTGGGATTTGCTGGAGACTGTGTGGCAGCTACCCAACAGCACTTTTTGGACGTATTGGACGGCAAATGCGCTGCCGAGACTTCGCCCACTGAGTATCTCAAGACATTGCAAGTTGTGGAAGCTCTTTATGTGTCCTCATCGCAGAATCGCCCCATCACCGTAACAAGCAATCTCTCGAAGCGGCAGCCAGTCATCGTGGACCTGAGTCTGCCAGTGTCTGCGGCCATGCGCGGCGTCCAGATCTCGTCGAACAAATCTTTGGAGGAAGATGGATGGAACGCGACAACTTTATCGTTGTATTCCCACGCTGGTACACACATGGATGCACCGAAACATTTTCTGCCAGATGGAGCGACGCTCGATCAGCAGGAATTGCATATTTGTTGCGGACCAGCTCGCATTGTTAACTTGGCCGGTGCACAGCCTAGACAACTGATTACAGTTGAAGATGTCACGTCGCGGCTTCAAGCAGTCTCACCTGGGGAGAGATTGCTGTTCCGCACCGATTGGTACCATAGATTTGGCACAGATGCTTATCGCGATCAATTGCCTCGGATATCACTCGAGCTGGCACAGTGGTTGGTCGCACAGCAAGTGGCTTTGATTGGCGTAGAACCTCCGTCAGTGGCAGATGTCAATAACATGCGCGAGCTAACGGAGGTTCACCAAACGTTGTTTCGCGGTGGCGTGGTAATCGTTGAAGGTTTGGCAAATTTGGATCGAATCAATAGTGACATTGTGGAGTTCATTGCTCTGCCCTTGAATATCGTTGGGGGTGATGGTTGCCCGGTACGCGCGATCGCCATTGATTACAAGGCGCCGTGGTAATGGCTCCAGTTCTGGGTTGCATAGCGGACGATTACACCGGGGCCACTGATCTCTCGGCGATGTTGGTTCGATCCGGCATGCGCGTCATTCAGGTATTTGGTGCGAGAGCCTGGCAACGGCGCACAGGGGAATCCGCCGCCCAGTCTTCCGCCACTGTCTCTTTCCGGGAGGTCGATGCAATCGTGGTGGCCCTCAAATCGAGGTCGATTCCGTCCAACCAGGCCGTTGAGCAATCTCTCGAGGCGCTAAGATTTCTTCGCCAATTGGGAGTCCAACGCTTCTTCTTTAAGTATTGTTCGACATTCGACTCAACTGAGCAGGGGAATATTGGCCCGGTTGCAGACGCACTGGCAGATGAGCTGCAAGCAGAATCGGTACTCTTCTGTCCAGCCTTTCCCGAAAACGGTCGCTCCGTTTATCGGGGGCATTTGTTTGTTGGCGATCAATTGCTCAGTGACAGCGGTATGCGGCAACATCCACTCAACCCCATGACTGATAGCAATTTGGTGCGCGTGTTGCAGGCTCAATCAAATAGAAACGTTGGTTATTTGCCTCGCAATTCGTTGTTGCCGCAGTCCTCCCATTGTCGGTATTGGATTGCGGATGCCATTGAAGATGAAGATTTAAGGCACGTCGCTCAAGTAGCTGGGCAACACCTTTTTCTCACTGGCGGCTCGGCTATCGCAAGATACTGGGCTGAGCAGTGTTGGGGCGATCGGTTGACGAGCCAACGGTTGACGACCCAGTTCGATTTTTCGAGTATGTTCTCCTCTGAATCTCGGGCGATCGTACTGGCGGGCAGCTGTTCTGACGCAACTCGCGAGCAAATCGCTGCCTTTAGGGTGGGCTATCCTTGTTATGAAATGAGTGGCGATAGCGAAGATGTCGCAAGTGAAGCCAATGCGATCATCCGGTGGTGTGAACTGCAATGGCAACCGTCAATGTCGCCGCCCCAACCGTTGATTGTTTGTTCCGGCGCGACGCCCGCGCGCGTTCAAGCGATCCGAGATCGCTGGGGAACTGACGCTGCGCGGCGAGTGGAAGAAATTTTTGCCTTGGTTGCTCGTCAGCTTTTTGACCGTGGGTTGCAGCGCTTAGTTGTTGCTGGCGGTGAGACGGCAGGTGCCGTGATTGACGCCCTGGAAATAGAAGCGATTCGTATCGGTCCGGAGATCGCGCCTGGCGTGCCGTGGGTCGCAACGTTGGCTGAACCGAGGAGACTGCTAGTATTGAAGAGTGGGAATTTCGGTGATCGAGAGTTCTTCTTCAAAGCACTGGAAAAACCGACATGAGCGAACGCGAGTTGCGGGAACGCATGGTCCAACACGGCAAGTCGATCTATGATCGGGGATTGACTGCGGGCAGCAGCGGCAACTTGAGCGTACGTTTGCCCGACGGAATGTTGATTACTCCGACAAACAGCTGTCTGGGACAATTGGATGCTGATGAAATTGCGAGACTGGATCCACTCGGTAACTTGATCTCAGGTAAGCCACCTTCCAAAGAGGTGTTCCTCCACCTGGCCTATTATCGAAGCCGGCCGCAAGAGCAAGCGCTCGTACATCTTCACTCCACCTGGTCGGTAGCGGTCAGCTGCTTGAATGACATCGATCCAGCTAACGCACTACCGCCGATCACAGCCTACTTTGTGATGCGCGTCGGTGCGCTGCCGCTCGTACCGTACTTTGCACCGGGTGATTTGGATTTGGCCGAGGCTGTCGAACGGGCTGTCAAAGCAGCGCGAGCCGCATTGCTGGCCAATCACGGTCCGATTGTAGGTGGAGCGGATCTGGATAGTGCCGTTTTTGCCATGGAAGAGCTCGAAGAAACAGCCAAACTTTATATGATGCTTCGCGGCTTGCCCACGAAGTTCTTGAATGACCAACAAGTGCAAGAATTACAACAGAGGTTTGGAAACTAACTATCAGCGCTGACAGTTTTCGACCGCAATCCTAACGGTTCGCTCAGCAACCAAAAAACGTCTACTGGAGCTCCTCTTTTGAAGACTTACAAGATAGCAGCATTACCGGGCGATGGCATCGGTCCAGAGTGCATGCACGCTGCCCTAACTGTGCTGGACAGTATCGAGACCAAGTTCGGGCTGAGGTTGGATATCCAATCCTACGAAGCTGGGGCCGAGCATTATCGTCGTTTTGGTCATGCGTTACCAAGTGAAGTTGTCAAACAGTGCTTGGACGCCGACGCAGTGTTGCTAGCCGCGATCGGATTGCCCGATGTGCGCAAGGACGACGGTACGGAGGTGCAGCCGGATATGATGATGGGGCTCCGCCGAGCGCTGGGACTGTACGCGGCAGTGCGACCGATCAAGCTTTATCCTGGCATTCAGTCGCCATTGACAACAGCAGCTGACGGAATCGACATGGTCATCCTTCGCGAGAATCTCGAAGGTCTGTTCGCATCCTTCGGCGGCGGTTGCCAATTGAACGACCAACTGGCAACCGATACGTTGGTGATCACTCGCCAGGGCACGCAGCGCGTTGTCGATTTTGCATTCCGCTGTTCACGCCGTCGTCATGGTCGGCCATGCGATGGCAAACGCCAAGTAACTTGTGTCGACAAGGCGAATGTCTTTAGAAGCTACGCCTTCTTCCGAAAGGTCTTTTTCGAAGTCGCCGAGAATTACCCTGACATAGAAGCCAACACTGCCTATGTCGATGCAATGAGTCTCTATATGGTGACCACTCCGGCGCAGTGGGATGTGCTGGTCATGGAGAATCAATTCGGCGACATTCTATCTGACTTGGGGGCAGCGATAGTCGGTGGCTTGGGACTCGCCCCTTCAGCTGAGCTTGGCGACGAACACGGCTTGTTTCAACCGTCGCACGGTAGTGCACCCCAGTTGGCTGGAAAAAATGTCGCTAATCCTTTAGCAACCATCCTTTCGGCGGGGATGATGTTGGATTGGTTGGGCCAGCGGCATGCAGATGGCGAGGCGCAAGATGCCGCCTGTGCCATTGAAGCCGCCGTGGTTGAGACCCTCCAAGCGGGCGCGATCCGCACGGCGGACTTGGGTGGAAAATCATCAACAACGGAGGTAGCTGAGGCGGTCGCTGCCGCTGTTGCGGCAGGTACATCGCCAAATCCCAGTGCTAGCATCGCCGGTCGTTCAAACTGACTAGGGTAGGTTCCGCTTGCCGAGCGGAATCAAATGTTTCGCTGGAGCCACCATGCTCGCCACGAGCCATCTGGCAGATGGCACCAACTTAATGTTTTGAGACAAAGCCCAATGAAATCTATTGAACCTCGCCGCCAGCGCCAGTCAGTTGAGCTCGCAGCGCTTCGGCCGTAGTTGGTTCCAAGGATCGTACACTTCCGTCAAAAAACGCAGTGGGCAAAATCTGTCGGCCTGAGAAGAGTGATTCGATAAGCGTGGCAGTGTCTACATTCAAATCCGCTGGCTTCGTCCAGATCACTGCTTGGTCCGCTGGCGCCTCGATAAAGCAGATGGTGTTGGACGTCCCGTCGATGATGTCACGTATGCGCAGCAACCGATCATCCACGCCACTCCAAGCACTGCCGTCCGTCAAGACAACTTGGAAACGTGTCATACCAGGTTTCTGCTCCGCTGCAGGTGAGGAATATACCTGTGGCATCTGATCGATCAGCTTTCGATTGTGCGGACTGTCCCAGGGCTCATCCAGGTGAAATTGAGTGTACAGTTCCTGCTGTTCAATGTAGGGGAGTAGGAAAACTCGCCAACTGAGCAGCTCACGACCCTGTTCATCAACCGTCAGACGCGGCGGGAATCCCCGATATTTGTCGTGGAAATTGTGCATAGCCAGCATGATTTGTTTCATGTTGTTGCTGGCTTGCATTTCCTTGACGCTACGACGGCTCGACTGAAATAGTGGAGTCAGTATCGTTGAAATTAACTCGCCAGGAAAGCTCAAGGAAACCCTAGAATCGACACGTGTCATGGCCAAACCAAACTGTTGCAATAGCGCTTGTAAGGGAATAACACTTTGCAGTTCGCTGTGAACTCGAGTCGACGCGGCTGCGTCCAGACAATATACGTTGAACACAGTGGAAAGAGCAGGCTGAGAATCGACACTGAGTTGCAAAGCAGAAATGTCCTGCATCAGTTTCCGCGGTGAGATCGATAACCCAATCTCCGCTGGCAGTTCATCAGGCCATACTTCGAGGACAGCTTGACGAAGGTCATCATTGAAACCGAGCGTCAAGCTGAGCATGCTGGTTTCGCCTTGCTGGTAGAATTGTCGCAGACCGCTCGGTTGAACATGGTCTTGTGACTTCATGCGTTGCCATGTTGTCGCGTGCGCAACCACCAGTCCGACGTCGTGCGAGAATATTTCTAGCTGTAATTCAGTGGGCGCCATCGCTAACAATGGCTCAATGATGCCTCTCACGCGATCCGGCTCTGTCGTGGGAATGATGATCGCCGGAAAGGAATCGCTGAGATCCTGCAACGCAAAACTCACATACAGCTCGGCGACACCCGCCTTGCGCAACAGTTGAACGGTGCCCTCAACCATCATTTGAGCGGGCAGCAATTGCTCGGTCACTGGTTCGCCCAACAGTGGTCGCAGCTCACGGGTTACCTGCGATGGGTCAAATTTCTGCAGATCCAGCCGCGCCAGTAAACAGGCGGTGGGATCAAGCACGGAATCCAGATTGGCAGCCGGTAGAATACTCGCCGACATGGCCAGCAGAGAGAAGATGAATTTGGTAGTTGCGTTCACGTGAGTCATGCTCCTTCTAAGGTGTTTGCAATTGGTAATGCTGGTGTTCCGCCGAAACCCGATGTTCGGCTATCTCGACCTCAGATTGACGTTAGTTTCGGTTTGGCGATCAGCTGAATAAGTTGGCAAATTTACGATGCGAGCGCGATTTGGCGCAAGGCGGTCATATTGGAAAGGTTTGCTTGTTTGTGGATTGAGAGGAGCTGGCAAGACGTCGAGGTCCGACATGGTTTGTGGAAGTTCGTTATGAAAAGCTGCGTGAGCGCGAAGAGCTTCAACGAACATCAACCGTTTGTGTGTCATTTCACTGCGGAGAACGGCGCTTTGAAGCGCTTGGATGGCCGGTAACAGCATGCCATTGAGTATCTGTGTTGGTCTTGCTGCAATCCGCACAGATTGGAAGGGAGCACTCAATTCCTTTTCGATGCGGTCCGACTGATTTTCCAACAGTGCCCACTTGAAAACGCGGTCTCGTGCCTGCGAGAAACTCAGCTGGGTACTGAGAATGACCACCGCCGGAGGTGACAATTGAGCGATTTGCTGCGGGGAGTAGCCGAATTCCCGCAATTCTTCTCGGCCATTATCCGCAAACAGCAGGATAGCTATTCCGGCCAACAATTGAGCGGTCGTACGGTCGAGGTTGCTGCCCGCATCGAATACCACGGGCATGATGGTTATTGTT
This sequence comes from Planctomycetales bacterium, assembly GCA_020426625.1. Taxonomy (GTDB): domain Bacteria; phylum Planctomycetota; class Planctomycetia; order Pirellulales; family Pirellulaceae; genus Aureliella. Next base: position 2,384 of record JAGQPR010000259.1, on the reverse strand, counting down.
TGAACCAGCCGTTGCACGATCTCTTCTCGACTGGCATCCAACGGCACAGGTCGCATCAGTGAGCCCAGTTTTTTGTCCTGATAGGCCAGTTCTCCGTCAAGTGCGATCGAGCATGACCAAAAGGAATCTGGAACACTTGCCAGCGCCCAATAGAGATTCGGGCAATCCGGATGCTGCACGAGTTCTTCCAGTGAGATATGCATCAGCCCGACAATGGCTAAGGCCACCAGTTTAGATACCAACGCCGGTTGCTGAAGTTCGCAGATCTCTGCCAGGCGAAAGCCGCTGCCGATACTGTCGAGCGCATCATCCAGCCGTCCCTCAGCCAAGGCCACGCGGGCTTGCAGAACCAGCAACCGCGCAAAGTGTCGATAGTCTTGAATCGGTCCAAACTCTTCGGCGTTCAACTCCAATTCCTCTCCCTCAAACTCGACGGTCGGAATGGGCTCTACGCGACTAAGTCGCGTGGCGGCATGGACTAGTTTCAGCACCTGTTCGTACGATTCTAGATACTCTACTGCACCTGAGGTGAGCAATTCTTCTACGGGGCCTTCGCTCCATTGTTCAGCGAATTGGGCGTATTGCTTGTTGAGTTGCTCGGCGTTTGGAATCTGTAGATTTACCAAGCGAGCGCGCCCCAGTAGGTCGCTGGAGGAACCGGACTGACGAAGAACAGCCGATTCGTAAAAACGGTACTTCAAATTGGGTTCTGATTCCGGCTGAGAATAAATGGATAACACACGGACGGGATCGGTCTTAGTTTCCGTCGCAGGCGTTCGCGGTTCCTGCTGCCCCGCTTTCCAAACCATGATTTGGGCTCCCGCGCGCGAGCATATGCCCCAGAGGCACAGTGCACTGAGCAGACAACAAAGGCGGCGATAGATTGGGTGCATCGTTTTGTTTCCTATAGCAGATTCGACTAATTCTCATTTCCTGGACAACCAACCATCCAACACTGGACTCAGGCTCGAGCGAACCGCCTGTGATGTCCCTGGGGCTAACTCAGCCATCAGATCGGCTCTAGAAGCGGGGCGCCCATTGTTACTCGGGTAAACAACGGGTGGCTCTGCGGTTACGATCGCTAGTGGATCTGACGAAAGCCATTTTGGTTTTGACGACTGGTTCGCCCAAGCTAGCAGATTGAAGCCTGGCAGCGCGAACGGCTGACGGATAACTGGTGGTTTGGCGGCTGCCAACGAGTCCGCGCTATGGGGTGTCAGCGACGGGGTCTGGCTCTCGGCAGCGATTGACGTGGATTCGATGGCCACATCCTGTCGGCTAGCGATACCAGGTCGAGATTCAGTGCGCACCAGCGAAAAACTATAGACCATCACGCAAGCCAGCGTGGCAGCCACTGCCCATGCGGCGCGCTCGCTGTTCTTCAGGCCCCAGGCGTGAAAACCTGGATTTGGGCAACTCTCTATTGAATGGACACCAGCCATGAAGAAGACTCTCGCCGCGAGAGGGTTGGCAGACGTGGGTTTAAGGGCTTGCAAGTCTCTTACCAAGTCGCACAGTTCGGTCGGCAAGTCATCTGCTGGGTCGTTCGTATTATGAGTGTTCATCGAGCGAAACTCCGCTGAGTTGATGGCGAAGAAGTGCCAAGCCGCGTTGGTAACAACGATGCGTACTGGAGCGCGATTGACCGACGATGGCGCTGATCTCATCAAACGTCAAATCACCCCAAATGCGCATCGTGATGATTTCTGCCTCCGTTGGCGGTAAGCGACTGAGCGCCGCCGCGACTTCTTCCGCCTGCAATAATCCCTCGCTACCGGACAATTCGAACCAATTTCTGGCGACGAGCGCCTGTCGGTTTTGCCTGCGACGGTCGCCACGCTTCCACTGAATCAGTCGATTGCGACCAACAGTGACCAACCAAGCCAACGGGCTGTCCGGCAATAAATCAACTTGAGACAATGCGATGAATGCTTCTTGCACCGCATCCTCGGTTGGTCCGCCAAGGGGGCGCAAGATCAATAGCAATTGCGACGAGTATTTGACCCAAGCACTCTCGAGTTGTTCAAAATCAAGCACGATTGAATCCGAAGTTCCACGCGAGATCAGCCTGCGCCCATCCAATCTGACAAATTCATCCTTGGCCTCCCTCGATCGTCTACTACCTGACTTCCGCGGCTTTATCATGTAGACGCCGCGAGAAGGCCCTTTTCCCAGAATAAATCGAGTGGCAGACAAAAAATATCCTTGCGGCCTCGTTCAAGCCCCCGAGTCCATTCTGTCACGACACGCTCATGGAGCAATCAGCCGCAGAGCGCTAGTGTCAAGAATTGGAAATTCAGTTCCACATAATCCTTCCGCAAAATTAGCCGCTGTGCGCTAGCTAGCACGCGGTTTTTGACGGAACCGCACGCTAGCGCGCTAGA
>JAGQPR010000258.1 GCA_020426625.1 Planctomycetales bacterium | reverse complement strand
CCGGCAAACGAACAACGGCCTTGGGAAAGCAGTCGAAACCAGTTTCACCCGCGGCGTAGCGCCGCAGAAAAGTCTTAGTAGACTGACGCACCCCGTTCATGGTTCCTTGTATGTGTGTCCGTACATCGTAATCGTTCAGTGTAATTTTTCAGTTTTGTGACCATCGAAGCAAGCGATCAAACCACGCTGAATTGTTGTTATCTTCGGTGAACTGACCGCGCATTGCAACTGCCCTCAACGCCAACAGGTGCTGGCATGGTCCGCGGCGAATGCCAGCGCGGTGATGATGACTGCACGCGCATTTGCCGCGCAGGATCACGCCATCTCGATCCAGCACCAACTCAACCTGCTGGCCATCGACGCGGCCGGATATCAGCTGGCCATTCGCTGCTTGCTCAACTCGCTCATTTATCTGAACGCGGCGAAGCCGAAGAAGTTCATGAGCGGCGACCAGCTCAGGCGACACGTCCGCCAGTTCGGCCATGTCGATCGGCAGCGGCATCACCTGTCGCCAGCGGAATACATTGGCGTCTAGATCATGGATGACTTGTCCTGACAAAGCCAATTGGTTGAGCGTCGCTGCGCAATCCCCGGGACCGCAGATCATCTTCGCCTGCAGTGCATCGAACGATAGAGCTCGCTCACGCTGTAGCAGGCTGATAGCCGATCGCACGCGAAAATCACTCACGTGGCCCGGCGGCAGCAGAGCATCCAAGGCAGAACCTGCGCTCCAATCATTGGCCGTCCAGCCGCTGAGCCCAAGAGTCAAACGCATTTCTCCCATCCGCGCTACCCAGAAGCTGGGTAGGCCCGTTCCCAGCAAGTAGACGTCACAAGCGTCCATCAGCGGCAGAATTCTGGCCAGCGCCAAAACACGGCGAGCCCCCCAAATACGTATCGGCTCGGCCGATGCCTCCTGATGAACAGTTGACTGAGAAACAATCCGCTGCTCCCAGGGTTCCAGAACAATCGATGGCGGCTGCCCAGCGACCAACTCAAAGCGCATCGCCCGCGGGCTTGTGCGGGGCTTGTGCCTGCGCAGCCAAGCAAGGATCGAATAAACTGCATCGCGCGAGAGCGTCACCCGCCGCATAGGCATTGTCATCGCACTTTGCAGCTGCATGAAGCCGCGCAGCCAACCGTCAGGAATGTCAATCTTCTCCTCATGGTGTCCAGCGCCTCCCGAGGTAATCACATCGACTCCACCAGGATCCACTTGCAAGCGCGTCTCTCGATAGCTGCGCAGCGATTGAAAGTGATCGTACATAGCCCATGAATAGTCGACATTGGTCGTTCCCAGGCGTAGATTTGCACTTTCGCCGAATGCATCCCCACGGTCACAGGACAAGCACCCGTAGCTGGACTGATCCGCCGAAAAACATTCGAATAGTACGACATCGTCGGCAACCGTCACTACTGGATCGCAGGGCAAGAGCAACCGCCACATTTCCGGGTTGCGGAGCATCAATCGTAACGAGAATTTTGACCTCAGCCGCCAATAGCGGCGCAGTTTTTCTTGGTATTTCTGCTCAAAGTCGGGAGCGATCTCCGGTGAGCTTTGCAGGATCTCTCGCTTCAACTGCTCGTAGGCCGACCGTCGCAATTGCGCGTCGCGGGCGGCCTGTTGCTTCTTCCAGACCTGGTACGCTTCGCGGTTGCGAGGTTTGAAACGCAGATCGCTAATCACGACATCATGGAGCGCCGAAATTGCTTCTCTGAAACGCAGCGGCGTTCTTAGTGCTGCATCGAAAGCAACCGTTTCACGCTGCACATTGGCCGCGAATCTCAGCGAGCTGGTCCCCGAAACTTCATTCGCGAGACGACTGCGCCCGACGTATGCAACATCCAGCTTCATAGCAGAGCCTCCGCAGATACGATCTCAAGCTCCGGAAGGTGGTGTGAAACCGCTTGGGCCAGATTCGCATTGGAGGCCAGAGACGCGACAACCGCTGCAAGTCCGGCTCTTGCCTCGGGCTGACGCACCGAACGCACGGCTGCAGCCAGAACCGGCAATAGCTGATCGGCGCGCTCAGGATAAGCAACCAGCTCACGAGCCAATTGACGCGTTGCCTTGAGTTTTTGCCGGCCGCCACGATGTACTCCTAGCAGTACCGAAGTCCAGATCGCGACCAGGCCGCGCTGAGCTTCACCAGGCAAACTACGGCGTTCCAACAGATCGATAACTTTCAATCGCAATTCTTCAAAAGGAGTTTCCAGCATCCGGCAAAACAGAATCGGATCGCTGGCTCCCGGACAGTCGTCGGCTTCGAGCCAGGCCCACGCTCGCTGGCGCACACCAACGCTCAAGCTATCGAAGAATCGCGACACATGATCCCGGTCATATTGCGACTTTGATCCCACCAAAGATAACGCCCAATCGGCTACAGATTCCGCTAGGGCTATGCAGCGCAGGTCAGCAAGCCTGGCAATTTGATCGAACTCAGGTTCAGTTTTCACTTGTTTGGTGCGAAGCAGTGAAAACCCCAGTTCCGCCAACGGTGTCGGCTCCCGAAGCGTCAAGTCGACGCATTCAGCCAGCGACAATTGATCGCTTTTAACATTGACTTTCATCGCCTCGCAGACAATTGGCAGGGCAGATTGCGGCGCGGTTTCCAGCAACTCGAACCATGTTGCCAGAGGTATGTCCCGAATACCGGTGGCTTCTTTCAGAAAGCGAGCGGCAAACTGCTGAACATCCTCGTCGGGGCTAACCAGTAGTTGCAGCAATTCCGTAGGTGGCCGAGCCTGCATGCGGCTGGCATGGTCCTGCTCCAGCATCTGCATAGCCCAAACTCGCACCAAGCGGCTGGGCGCGGTGCCTACCAAGTCATACAACTGATTAAAGGCTTCCATGGATTGCCAAAGATGGCGAAATCGTGGTGCGGCCGTCAGCTGACTTAACTGACCTCCGCTGGCAAGTCGAATTCGCGCTCGGCCGAACTGAAGAACTTGGCTTTCCCTAAAAGCGAGCTGCAGCAGGGTCCAGGAGTCGAGAATCCATTCGCCTCGTTGAAAATCGGAATCGGGATACTCGCGCAGTAACAACACGGCAGCTGCGACGTACCGTTCAGGTGATTTGAAAGCCAGTCGGCGAAAATAACGCCACGCGCGCCTCTGTAGGTAGTATCGAGTTCGATAGGAGAAATACACCGCGTCAGGGCGGGCTACCCCAACGAATTCCTGCTTGCCAGTGACAGAATCTCGAACCACGCGCGGGCCACGATACCGAGGCAAGGCAGGTCCGGTGGCAGCCAGATACTCTTCATGCCATCCGCTGCGGCTACGCCAATCGTAGTGATATCGAGTACGACGGACGTGGCGCACTAAACGATCAAACAAGGCCGCACAGACGGCGACAACAGCATCGTCGCCATCCGCTTCCGCCTGCTTGAACAATCGCTTAACGACGGTCTGGTGTCCAATGCAATTGGGCTTGCCGCGAAGATATTCGACCTTTTGTTCAGTAGACCACGAGCGACGATCAACTTTCCATTGATCCGCGAACTGCGCGAGCAATTGTAGATCGCTGACCCGTCGTAGAACTTCGACGAACCTCGCGTCGCCTCGTGAGAAAAGCTCCCGCGCGTGGGAAAGCTCTTTCGCCGACTCGTCCATGGCCATACCGAATCATGCCTTCCGTAGATTAGATTCAGGACGAGCGACACATTTTAAAATACCAAGGTATGAATTGCATTAGACCATCCACGATTCAGCGCTCGTCACTCACCCAACTCCCGTCATCGCCCTTAGCGGGGCCGTTGTAATATCTGACACTCAAGGGGCCATGTCAACTATCTATTGTGACAGTCCACCAGTCAATAGTTCGCGTGAACAATATGATGTGCAAATGTGGTCGATAGCCACGAAAAGTCACATGAATCACCAAAAGCTATAGCGGCTCTCACCATTACATCAATGAAAACTGCGTGGGTCACAGCAGTATGATAAGGATGCATCTGCCGCGGTGCTCGGTCCGCCCCAAACCCTATGGAGTGAACTATCCTTCTTCGACGACCAAGTCTCCCCAATCAAATTTTGCCATGGCGAAGTTTGGTGGATCCAGCATTGGCGTTCCACTCAGCACATGCTCGATTGCGGCCCTTAATGCATGCGCATTGAATTGCGTTTCTGCAAACCGCAGTACGAAAAGCTTGTCTGACCAAAGCTCGAACATGGCGGGGGCAAGTCGCATTGCAGACTCCAAATCGGAAGCCACTGCGGCTTTACCTGCTGAGCCCCAGGCTAAGGCCTGCACTTGTAACCCATCCACGGTGGAGCCGAATTCGTTTGTCGGTGGATCCGGAACAAACACATACACTGAAGAACTGCCGTCGTCGGAGCCCAAATGTTCATGGAACAATTCGCATAGACGCGCATGCCGCTGTTGGCTGCTCATTCCTTCGGTCCAAAATGGTCGCGTTTGGCGCGTCATACAACTCCTGCCAGCGCCGCAAAGCGGCAACGTCTAAAAGCGGGCTCCGTGAGCCATTAGTTTCAAAATGCCTTTTAAGATTTCCTTGGCATTGGTCTCATGCCTCATGACCCGACAGGCTCCGACAACCCGGCCGTTGACCATCAATTCACCATTGTGTGTGACGAAACGCAGGATACTCTGCCCGGCATTATTGTTGATGCTAAGAACTGTCATTCCGTCCCCAGCTCGACTGCTCTGATAAAGCATATCAAGTCGGCCCAGTTGTACGCCACCCGGTTGCCCACCGACCTTGAGGCTCATGGCTGCCTTTCCGGGTGCGTGAAGAATCTTGATTGTGGCAAAGGAACCAGCAGCTATCGACGTGACAAAAAAGACCCCTTTGCCGACCGCACGACCTACATCCGGGTCCATGTCGGCGAGGTCAAAAGCGGCTGCGCCTATTTGGCCAGCTCCTTCACCCAAAAGGTTGATGCCGTGCCCCTGATTCGCACCGGCCAACTGAGAGATCCCATCGACAACGGTATTGCCGCCCAATGTCACAAGCACCACTCCGCCGACTGTCGTGCCGGGCTCTGGGACGAGGATACCGATCACTCCCGTGGCTCCTTCGAACAGCCCCAGAACGACCTTTCCGGTTCCCCAACCAATTCTTGAAAGTAGCCCCGCTCGAGTCTTTAGGAACTCCGTTTCCACAGCGTGCTTGAGGTATTCAGCTCGATCCGCATCCGTGTAATTGGAAATGAGCCCCGTGCGGTCGATTGAAATGATCTTTCGTGAATGGTCGACCTCCCAGCCGTCCATATCCACCGTGGGATTGAATAGCTTGACGGTATACCCGAGACCACCCTGCGATGGATCCGCCAAAATCTGTAGTAAAACGACGGCTAAATCCTCAGAGTACGTATCGACGTACTTCTCGATGATTCGCTCAATCATGGCTAACTCAAAGTTGGTGGGAAACGGACAATGACCTTATCAGGTTATCTGATTCGCCAACGTAATGTTGCGTAGATTTTCCGAAAAAGCGAGTTTGTGATTTGCACGGCGAGGAATTCACCATTCAGTCGGTCCGAAAAAAGCACACGTTGCCAAACAGACACAGGCACCACAGCCCGATTGAATTCCGTAACAACTGCTTGCCTACTTACGGATTCAACCATTGATTTGGTACACCGATACAACTCCGTTCTCCGTAACGACGGTGAAACGGTTCGTGCGTTCAGCTGGCAATATTGCGATCGGCGTTCCCATACTCTCCGCCTCAGCGGAGTATCCGCCATGGTTGCATTTGAACAACCGCCCTGATTCGATTTCGTAAGCTTGGACTGCGTGCTGATCCGCCGCGATGGCAAATCCCCCACGGCTCAGCAGCACGGCAGGCTCCATCAATTCATTGGCGAATTGCTCAACATAGCCGTCGAATCCAAGCTTCACGACGGCCACACCTTGCTCCATGGATGCCGCCAAGATCGGGGCAGCATAGGGGCTTCCCCCTGAAAGTGCAATCACGCGGGATGGCAACACCTCCAACCGATTAATTTTGCCAGCCCTGACGCTCAATAATTCGTTACCAATCCCTAACAAGACCCGATCATCAACCGCATGCATCGGGATCGGGATCGTTGTCGTGTGCCACGAGGCGTCCAGTGCGCTTAGCAAAGATTGGGTGGAGACCACCGCGCCGGCGCCATCCACGCAAACCAATACTGGATCTTGGCGATTGGCGACAGCCCAGATATGACCCAGCTTACCGATTGCGGTCCCCCAAACCACGTCCAATCCACGCGGCGTGCAGGCCATGATGTTGCCTTGGCCTTGGGCAGCGGGAAAAACATAGGCTTCCGGCAGCTGCTGTTGGCCAATTGCAAAAATCGACAACCGCGATTGATTGCCAAACATTTGCAAACGCACATTGCTCGCTACCGAGATTTTGGGCCAAACGGACAAGTTCTTGTCGACGACACGATTGTAGTCAACTCTGGCAAAAGCGATTCTACCTTCTACTACGCCAGCTATAACGATCAAGTCACCCAATGACACTGCAGTCTGCCAATCGCCAGGCAGCCCAACTCGAGCGCGTCGAATGAGTTGCAATTGTTTTTTTTGAAACTTATCGATTGTGCGAGAGCCCAGAGTGGCGCTACTACGTTTCTCCAAAAACCTACTGCCATCTCGCAGCAGCAATCGATCATTGGGATCAAGCCTACCCAGCACGGAAACTAGTTGCCTCGCTTCCGAGTCCTTTGCGGATTGCATGCGGTTGAAAACGAGATCGCGTGCAAGCTTGCCTGCCGCTTGTTGAACGTCGCGCGATGGATAGCGATTGAAGACATTGGCCAATAGCTCGGCAACTTCAGAATATTTGTGATGCGATTCCATTTGCGCCACAAGCTCCGCAACACGTTCCTTAGCCTCATCGTGCCATCCAAGCCTGCCGCGCAGCGCGAAGCCAGCTTCTACACAACGCTCTGCCTGGGACGAGTCTGGCCACCCTCGGTCCAAAGTTTCTACCGCACACCGGCAGTCATTAAGCTTGTGTTCGTAGATACGGGCAGCGCCCAGGAAATCGAACTTGCCCTTGAGTTCCTCCACTGCAGCATGATACGCGTCCGCCGCAGCCTCGTGGTGCTCTATCACGGTGCATAGATCACCCACTTTTTCGTATCGCTTGAGATCGAGATAGGCTTCGATGGCTTCGTTCCATAGCTCTCCTCTCTCCAAGCATTCTGCCGCAGCGGACAAATCCTGCAGCTGTTCGCGATAGAGCACAGCTGCCTCGCGGAAGTGTCGTCCTTGCTCCAAGGTCGACGCCGCAGATCGCAGATCACCGAGCAGTTCAGCATAGATGTAAGCAGCTCGACGGTGACGGCCCAGACGCAACTCGCGAGCCGCCAATTCTCGGTATTTGGTAACTAGTTGCCGTTGGTAGTCCGACGACAGATTCCAATGGTCCGCAGGCCCTCCACCGCCCAATTGACTCAAGCTGAAATCAACGTTGCGAGCTCCCAATTGGCTACCCGGCGCAGCCTGCCCACGATGGGCTGATCCTGCACCACGAAATGGAATCGCATATTTCAAGCCTTGGTCCGGATCACTCTCCAGCATGTTCAGTAGGCGACCGACCGCCTGATGTCGCTTTGCTTCGAGCGACTCGGTCAACTTTCTAACCATGTTCCCGGCAAGCTTGGCCAGACCAGCCGATGCAGCATTGCCGCGCCCCTGTCCGTGTGTTGCCGGTCGTTGGCCGCCAGGCATTAAATTGCCAACCGCCGACATCAGTTTGGTTAAACCCAGAACTGGAAATACTGCCCCCGCCAATACAGCTCGACGGGCAGCACCGAAAAGCGGTTCGGCTGGCGATCTTGGTAAATCCTCAATTTCCCCCACTTGTTCTCCAATGCCATCGCGTCCCATTTCGATGACGTCGTGCGACGAGGGAGTCTCACTGGGAAATATCCCAGACAAACGACTGGGAAAGGCCATGCCTGGTACAGCCAAGCTCCAGTCGATTCCCTGGTCGGCAGGTAGCTGGAGCAAATCTGCGACCCCCATCAGATCGGCTGATCTCGCAACGCGCAGGCCTCTTCCCGGTAGCCAAACGTAGAGATCGTCCCCGGGGAAAAGCTCTAACATCTCTTTAGTAGTAATGACCGGAGTCAGTTCTGCTTGTACTGGTAAGTAGACGTTGTGGGAAAACCGCCCAAAGGGCACACACCAGCCACTGGCATTCGGCACTGCTTCAAGCGGAATGGCTAGCAATCCACTGATGCAATCAGAATCTGACTCATGGATCAGCATCAACTTGATTGAAGAATGATCTATAGGCCAAAGTGAGATTTCGTCAAGCCAGCAGATGGTATCGTCGCCCGGCAAATACCACGCGACGGTCTCGAGCGGCGCTGTGAATCGAGCGCCAATGGATAGCTCAATCGAAGGCACAGATCGACTCCAAGAATCGCGTGATGGTTTCTTCGTGAATCTTTCGCAGTGGCACTGCTCGTCTGATGGGAGGCTCTCCCTCGGGCAAGAAATACCCTTTGCCGAAAAGACGCCCGTCGCTACACCAGCCCGTCAGCTCACCTTCGACCAGCAACAGCGTGACTTCGGGGATATTGCTGACCGCTGGCTGCAAATGCAACAAGCCGCGCGAGTCGAGAATGGCTCGATCTCCACTCGGCCAGGTTGCGACCGACAACTGAAAACGGAATGGATGTTGGGTTTTCATCGGCCGAAACTCACGGGCCGCTCGCAAACTTGTACCGAGTGGCTCAGTTGCGAAAACAGGCATGCCAAGTTGTCGTCGCAAAGAAAAAACATTCTTCCTGGAACGGAGTGCCAAGTTTCCGTCACCCGCGACTCCAACGGCTTCGAATCGGTTGCGAATGGACGTGGGACGAGCTACGTCATCAATGCGCTCGTCGAAATTACTGCGACGCAATTCCCAGACCGGTTTCGATCTGTCAAGTCGGCAGGAGTATTGCTGGCTCACACCTCCCTTTTCCCCGCGCACAGTGATAATTGCACCGTCATGGCTTAGATCAATCACAGAGCAGTTCTGCATCGCAAGCGGCTGGCGCGGAATCTTCTGCCGATCTACGTCAGCGCACAGGAGCATGCCTCTGTTAGTCAACGTCAACGGCTCGCTGAAATCAACGGCATCCCAAACATACGTTACGGAATCGTCCACAAGTTTGCCAAATGGCAGTGGCTCTAGCCGTGCGACTTGGCCATCGTGTGACAGGGCAAACCATGAATCGCCTCCTCGGCCGCGATAGTATCTGCCACCCATCCAAGTTACGTTGGCGGAGATTGGAAGCCTCCGCGTTGCCTCTCCCGTCTTGGGATTGACGACAGTCACGCCATCTCGCCGCAAGCAAAAAAAGACTCCATTGTGAAAAGTTACGCCAAGGTCGGCCGGACTCTGTATGCCAACAGACTGTAGTTCGTAGCTGGGAATATCCAGCTGGTACAGCATTAGATCTTTGTTTGAGCCGTAGACAAAACGCGTTACCCCTTGAACGCATTGTGGATCAGCCCACCACAGCTTTCCCTTCGGTAACTGATCGCTCAACTGTTCAGCGCCCTTGGCCCGGTCAGTCCATCTTAACAATCGTCCGTCACCGGTGACTGACAGAGCTCCCCAGCCCGGAAGCGACCAACTCGACTTGGCATCCAGGGATGCCGTCAATCGCAACGGAAATCGGTCGAGGTGAAAAATTGCTGGCAGCTGCTCGAGCTGACTTGGTGTCTTGAGTTCATGGCTGTTGGTTATGAGCTCAGTAAGTGACAGTTTTGCGCAGCGAACGAGCTTCTTTCCACGAGGCGCATGTTCACTCAGGCGAAATTCTCCGTTTCGATCCACGGTGGCGATATACACTCGCTCTGCTTTCAGTTGTCGCAAAGCATCGCGCACAGGACCTTGCTCATAGGCATCGGCTGGCATCAACACAATCGCTTCCACCGGATTCTGCGATTCGGCGACCAATCTTGCGAACTCTGGCATCGCCTCAGCCAAGTGCGGATCGACATGCAGATTGCTCAAGTGATCAACCAACCCCTCTCTGGAGCAGAAATCGACTTGTTGCAGGTTTGAGCCGTGGCCGCGCCATGCGTCGAACGCAGCGCCTTTGGGCGTCCCTGCAGCGAAAGCCATTGCCACGGATGCCGCAAACACACGTTGCACTCCCCACGAACGAATGCCAGCGTCGACCAGCAGCTGCCGTCGCAGGCTGGGCATACTTGGCGGAATCTCGCGGTGCAAGTACATGGCTTCGTTCATAGCCACTCGGACTGCCAGCACAAATCCATCCTGTGCCAACTCGCTTAACAACAATCGCTCGGGCGTGCCGCGGTTCGTAATGTCAGAATACCCTCCCTGCTCCCGCTCCTGAAATTCCGTCAGCGGTCGCGGGATGCTTGCCAGAGCGATCAACTGCTTGGCAATTTTGGCCATTGCCGCGTGCTCTGGTGATTGGCTCAGTTCCTCGATCAACGCCCGGGCTGACTCGCGCGGGCTTGGGCTGATCGTCGATACGTCCTCTTCCTTGACGGGAACAGGCAAGTTCTCGAGCCCTGTTTCCATCCGCAGGCGAATGGCTTCCGGCGATATCTTATGCAAGCCCGCGGCAAGATGATCCAGGTCCTGCAGCAGCATCGCGCTGCCGGTCATTCCATAGGTATCGTCGCCATCCGTTGAGCCGCTACTGCTCGACAAAAGAGCCCATAGTCCAGGTCGTACGGCATCAGCCACGGCCGCAGAATATCTGGGCAGTACTTCTGGGTAACTTCTCTCCAGGGCAATCGATACAATGGCCGCTTTGGCTGCCAGCGTTGTGCGAAGCGAACTATCAAGTGCGCGGATTTGGTGGAGGCCAGTCAGAACTCGTCGCAATAAAACCTGGCGATCGGCCAAGCTATCACCCTTGCCTTGCCCAAGCACGCCACTATTTGGCGAAGTCTTGTCGGCCTGCTTGAGCACAGCGAACAACATGTCCGCTTCGCGACTATCCATGGCCCAATCCTTGCGAGTCGCTGCAATCAGCAACAGAATGGCACCCAATCGCGGCAATCCCTGCCCTGCGAAGTGCTGCAATACATGCGCGACCTCCTCCTTGAAGGCAATCAACTTACCATCGCGCCACGCAATGACCTTGTCTTCGTCCTGCCAGCACCAAAATCCATCGCGGGGTGCCCCCAGGTACCTACAAACAAAATCTTCGTATGCACTCACGCTTGCATTCCTTCAGTAAGCCGGACTGCCGAACGCGAGGCACCGACGAATTGATGACTGCGAATGATGCTGCAGCCACCTTCGGCAAAGAGCAATGCTACGTCACCTTCTGCCAACTGAAAACTGTCTCCGACGACCGACGCGTCTAGGTTCGGCTGCCAACTGAAACCTACCGGTGCAGCAATGCCGTTGCAGATCCAATAGTACTCTCCCCGCAGCGGCGGAAGCGGGCTGCCCAGCACAACCGTGCAACGATCACTAGTGGCAAACATCAATCGATCGAGACGGATTTGGGGCGCCGTGGAAGCATAAGCCAGCCAATCGTGTCGCGTTACAGAAATCAATCCAGGTGGTCTACAGTGGCCGGATCGCACCAATCGCAGAATACAACGCCCCGGCTCTGGCGCTGGCGAGCGGGTTGTCGGCAGAACAATGCTCAG
>JAGQPR010000257.1 GCA_020426625.1 Planctomycetales bacterium | reverse complement strand
TCAAAAACCGCGTGCCAGCGCACAGCGGCTAATTTTGCGGAAGGATTACGTGGAACTGAATTTCCAATTCTTGACACCAGTCACCTGCAAGTAGTGTTTCTCGGCCGTCTTAATTGAGTGTCCAAGCTAAGCATTACCTAACTCCCTCTGAAGAAGCGCACGCGCCTCAAAATCGTGACAGATGTCAGGACCTGAAGTTTCGCTTGCGTGTCTAGTGCGAAAGCAGTCTTGCAAGAATCCCAAGTTGCTTGTTGAACTTTTGTGGGCTACGGTTCCAAGTCACAAGCTCTTTAACAGTGCTTGGATTCCGCACAATCCAAATACTAGACGTTGGGAAGAGACTACTTGAGCGTTTCCAGGATAGCCATCACGCGCGTCATGATGAACGACTGGAGAACTGCCAAGTTGCTATTTCTCAATTCGCGTGAAGAGCAGCAGAAAACGCCGCTGGCACTTACCAATTCCTTTGGCTGCCTTTAACGTGCAATCGTCATGAATATTCCACAGGTCTCGAACAAGCAGCTTCTGGCACTACTGCAAACCTATTGGCAATGGCGGTGGGTGTGGTTTTCCACGACTGCTGGTTTCGCGTTGCTTGGCCTGATCTACGCGATCTTCCTGAAGGAAGATATTTGGGTCGCTTCGCAAGGCTTGATCGTTCGCGATGAAGCCAATGGGTCGGTTATGCAAATGGGTCGGTTCCAGAGCCAGACCGAGATGAAGGCTGCGCAGGAGACAGTCCTGGAGATGGCCCACAATACTCAAGTCATACACGGAGCGCTTCAAACTGTTGGCAGGGAGCCAACTTGGTTTGGCATGTTCCAGTCCACGAAGCCTCCAAGCTCTTTAGAAGTCGAGCAGTTTGCTCAGGGCCAAGTAGAAGTGCGCGCCCCGCGCGGTGCCGAGTTGGGTACTACCGAAGTGATCTACGTTGATGTCAAGGCGACATCGCAAGAACGAGCGCTTAAACTGAACAAGGCTCTTTGTGACCATCTGGAAAATCAATTGCAGCTTGTGCGGAAAGCACGTGCTGATGGTGTCATCAAGGAGTTAACGACTGCTTCGGCTTCGGCTAGAGCAATTCTTGAAAGATCCACAGAGCGACTTCGAGAAATCGAAGCTGCTACCGGTGCGGACCTAAGTGACCTGCGTGGGCTGACTGATTCGGTTAGCGGAGGCAGCAATAGTCGCCAGGTACTAGATGTGATCAAATCGGAACTGCGGAGTGCGGAACTTGCACATCAGCAATTGCAAATTGACTTGGAAATGGCCCGCTCGTCGTTCGAAAACCCAGATGAGCTCTTGTTGGCGCCCACGCGATTGCTGAACGACAATCCTGGATTGAGAAAGCTGCGAGAGGGTTTGGCAGATGCAGCGATTGCAAGCAGCCAGCGTCTGGGGAAATACAACAGAAATCACCCCAGCGTTATCGCATCGCTAGAAACGGAAGCACGCATCCGTGAACAGCTGAGAGTTGAACTAGGGACTGCGGTTGAATCGCTCAAGCGAGAAATGCAAATCTCTTCGCAACGGATCTCACAACTCACAAATCAGCAAGTTCAACTTGAAGAACGGCTAGCCAGACTAGCCAGCATCCGCGCCGAGTACAGCAACATTGCGAGAGAAGTGGCAGCTCGAAGTGAACAACTGCAGCGTTCTGAGGGAGAACTCGCTCAGGCAATCGCTTCCCGCGACGCTGCAATGACATCTAGCTTGGTTACCCGGCTGAACGAACCTCTGGTCGGCGAAAAGCCTATCGGACCTGGTGGCACGACAATTCTGATGGGTGCCACGGTATGTGGCTTATTCTTCGGTTTGGGAATCGTTTTTCTGCTGACGCCGTTGGATCTCGGAATTACCTACGGCCGGCGACAGAACGACTTCACGAAAGAGGCTGGGCGTCGAGCCAGCGATCAACAAGCTCCAAGCGCCAGTAGTCTCAGCTCACAACAAGAATTGCTAACCCCTTCGTTCAAGTCGGAGACTCCAGCGTCCGCCATTGTGCAACCGCCCAATCAACCGTTGGCGGCACAACAAATAGTCGAAAAAGCATTTGCATCAATCAAACAAAAACCTTCGATCGAACCAATGGCCCGCGATGCCTCAGCGAATGCGAGAACAAGTAATCTTACTCCGGTCAGTTCGCCTGCTGGCTCGCTAAGTGCCCAAGAATCGTCGGTACCAAAGCCAGCTCGAGAATCTCATGTGCCTGCGCAGCCCGATAAACGCGCGGCCAAGACGATGGAAATGGGGATTTCACAAAAGGTTTTTAACGATCGCTCGTTGTCGACAAATGCGGCGAACACTCCATCAAAGTCAACAGCACCTGGATCGCCAGAAAAACCAGGGCACCTGACGGAAGAGTCCATTAGCACGGCCCAAGCAGTAATTGCGGCCGCCTTGCAGTGCGCTCCAACGGTAAGCATTCAGAATACGACCAATGTCTAACGCCCTGCAGAAAGTGATTTTCTGCCGCGAAGCCATCTGTACTTGGTCGCATAGAACCACCCGGCAGCGGCTCCATTGAATCCCAACGCTTGTCCAAGAAATATCCAGCATGTTAGAAGCTTACAAGCTGACGAAGTCCTACCCCGATATGCTTTCGGGCCGCTTCATGGCCCTCGACAACTTGAGCTTCAGCGTTGGGGCTGGCGAGATTTTTGGGTTGCTGGGTCCCAACGGTGCGGGCAAAACTACAGCGTTGAGAATTCTCAGTACTGTTTTGCAACCGACCAGCGGCAGCGCGCGCGTCAACGGATTTGACGTAGTCAGTCATCCCTACGAAGTCCGCCATAGCATCGGTTTTGTATCGAGTAATACGGCCATCTACGATCGGATGACCGCTTGGGAAATGGTTGAGTATTTTGGCAAATTGTACGGCATCGGACACGAACCGCTGCGAGAGCGAATGGAATTGATCTTTGATTGGCTGAATATGCAAGATATTCGCGATGTAGCTGGCGCCCGCATGTCAACTGGCATGCGTCAAAAAGTGTCGATTGCTCGTGCCATCGTCCACGATCCGCCGGTGTTGGTCTTTGATGAGGCCTCTTTGGGTTTGGATGTGCTGGTCGCCCGCGCACTGTTGGACATCATTGCTGCCTTGCGCGAGGAAGGAAAATGTATTATTTTCTCGACTCATATCATGCGGGAGGTTGAGAGGTTGTGCGATCGCGTCGCCATTCTTTATCGAGGCCGATTACTAGCGACGGGAACATTGGCTGAGCTTTCAGACCGATATGAGGAAGAGGATTTTGAAGAACTCTTCTTCCATTTGTTGACCAAATCGGATGAGGAGCGTAATCAAACCGACCAATCCCAAGAATTGGTGGAGACAACATGAATTGGAAACACATCCACCTGATCTTCTTGCGAGAATTGAACGATCAGCTGCGAGATCGGCGTACGCTGTTTACCATCACTGTGCTGCCGCTGCTGCTCTATCCGCTGTTAGGATTGTTGTTGATGCAAATCGCGCAATTCAGCCGCGAGCAACCCGTTAGAATTCGCTTGATCGGAGCTGAGAACTGGCCAAGCTCGCTCCCCCTTCTTAATGAGCAAGGAACATTGGCCATCGCGGCCGCTGAAAAACGTCCGCAACAGTGGGTACAGTTTGACACTGTTGCTTGGCCATCAACCGATGACTCCTACTCAAAATCACTGGCAAACGCGCAAGCCGCATCCAAGTTGGCGATCGCGCAGAATATTGTCGATGCCGTATTGATCGTCGAACCCGGATTCGCCAAGGCGATGCTTCAATATGCTGGCCAGTCGAAAGGTGATTCTGGCACGGAAGCCAAGCCTGATGATGAGGAATATCGTGGATCAGCGGTTGCAGACGATTCACACACTAACGACCTAACGAACAATGCTGGCAGCAACACTAAGTTGGCAGAGGCCAGTGAGTTGTGTCAGAGCAGTGGGTTGCACCTGATGGCGAACATGGCGCGAGATCAATCGCAAATCGCCCACGAACGGCTGAACTTGATTCTTGCTGCATGGAAAGAACAGTGGCTCGCAACTCAACTTGAATCGGCTGGACTCAATCCAGGACTCGTGAACCCACTGCGATTGAACAAGACGGACACCGCACCTTCTGCGGTCAAGAGGGCCATGTTGTGGTCCAAGGTCCTGCCGTTTGTAATGCTGGTTTGGGCGCTGACCGGCGCTTTTTATCCAGCGATCGACTTGTGTGCTGGCGAAAAAGAGCGTGGCACCATGGAGACGTTGTTATCCAGTCCAGCTCGCCGACGCGAAATTGTGTGGGGAAAACTGTTGACAATTTCAGTTTTCAGCACTGGCAGCGCGCTGCTGAACTTGATGAGCATGCATTTTACAGCAGGGATGGTCGTTAAACAGTTGGCGTTGCAAGGAGGAAGTCAATTGAGCCAGTCGCTGGGTCCCATGCCCTTTCACGCCTTTGGCTGGCTGGTGCTGTTGCTCTTGCCAATGGCAGCGTTCTTCAGCGCTCTGGCCTTGGCGGTGGCCGCGTTGGCGCGAAGCACCAAGGAAGGACAATACTATCTCATGCCTCTTCTGCTAGTAACTTTACCACTTGTGGCTTTGCCGATGCTACCTAGCCTAGAATTGAATCTGGGCACCAGCTTGGTACCGGTGGCGGGCGCGGTATTTCTAGTGCGTTCTCTCATCGAAGGAAACTATGCCGAGGCATGCGTGCATTTGCCGGTCGTACTGATGGTTACTATCTGCTGTTGTTCCATTTCGATTCGCTGGGCCATCCGGCAATTCGAGAGCGAAAGTGTCATGTTTCGGGAATCCGATCGCTGGAACCTGCGACTTTGGATGCATCAACTTTGGCGAGACCGAGGTGACACCGCGTCGCCCACGGAATCTGTATTGTGCGGTGCTGCGATCTTGGTTGCTATGTTCTTCGCCCAATTTGTGGCGGGATCTACGATCGATTCCTGGGCTTCCATTGTCAAGTCGACCGTCACCGTGCAATTGGGCATCATCCTGACGCCGTGCTTGCTCATGGCAATCTTCTTAACTAGAAAAATTCGGCACGCATTGCGATTGCACCGAGTGCAGCCTACCCATGTCGCAGCGGCGATCCTCTTGGGAATCTCGATGCACCCGAGCTACGTAGCTTTGGGGCAGGGAATTAGCAGCATTTACCAAGTGGGGGAAGAGACACGGGTGATACTGGCGTACGTTCAACAGATGATCCTATCCCAACCGTTATTGCCAGTGCTGCTAGTAATCGCTGTACTTCCAGCCATATGTGAGGAGTTGGCGTTCCGTGGATTTATTTTTGGTGGACTACTCCATCATGGTGGAGTTGTTCGTGCAATCGTTGTGTCCGCGTTGTTCTTTGGGTTCACGCACACCGTGCTACAGCAGTCGATTTCTGCCTGCATGATGGGGCTTGTCTTGGGCTTCATCGCCTGGAGAACCGGTGGTGTCGTATGCACGATCTTGGTGCATATGATCAACAACGCTCTGACGATAGGGCTGGCCTGGAGTGCTGCCAACGGAGCGAGATTGCCCTGGACCTTGGAATGGGCTATTTCAACGACAGGCGAAGAATGGAGCTATCGTCCCGAATGGACGACGGTCAGTGTTATCGCCACCGTTGCCCTGCTGGCGGTGCTGGCAAGACGAGATTTCGTGACGCAACAAGTTGTCCAGGCCGAGATGGTCTAAACAGCTCCAATTCAGTCTTCCTCTGCGTTGGGCTAACGGAACTCAGACCGTACAACGCAAGGCAGTCGAGCGGCCAGCCTAGCGGTTTCTTGCGCACATTCTTGGCAGCGCGGAAAGAGTCAATTCGTCCGAGATGCATTCGCTGGACGAGTGGACAGCTCGTTGCGCACTTTGGCAGGTGGCAGAATCAGCAAGTTGTCTCGCACAGGTCTGGGCTTCTTGTCAAAGGTCTCGCGCAACAATTGATAATCCCCTTCGGTCACTGGGCTTGAGGCCAACCCGATCCACCACATAATCAAGGTACGTCGGCCTTCGCGATCTAAGGCGGAAGCCAACTGACGCGCTCTCCCCTTTAGCTCTTGCGTGACCAGCCGCTCAAGGTCGGCAACCATCGGTGCATCTGGTGACTCAAGATCTGTAATACTGTCCAAATGAAACGTTACCAGAGTCGCATCCGGCATGAAATAACGATCGTTAGTGAGATATTCTAGCAGTATCGTCCCACTGACGTCATACACCCATCCGTTAATTGCCGCACGATCCTCCGCCGTTAGTTCGTAACAGAACGCAATCTCTTCGTTGATGCGAGCGCGGAGAGTTTCACTGTCGGTAATACTTGCCAGTTCCGCCGCTCTCGTATCGCCAATTTTCTCAATCAGGCTACCGTAAGCTCGCACCGCATGAATCAGCTCTTCCGACCGCAATGAGCCTTGCTCAACGATATAGTTGCCAACGGCGGCCATGTTTTTGCGGCGATCTTCGCGCATGTTCGCGAATGCTTGTCGCAGCTCTGCCAAGTGCTGTTGCTCAGCCAGCGGCAACGTTTCAACCCAGGACTGACGTTTGGCAGAGGATAGTTGCAGAATCGGCCGCACATCGAGTTGTGAGCTGCTATCCCACTGCGGATCCATCAACGTATCTATTGTGCTTAAAGTGCTAAGGAATTCGGTATTCGGAATGTACTTCAGTGCCGATGAATTGGCGTAGACGTGCAAGTGACGCATGGCTTGTTCGGTTTGTCGTGCACTGCGCATTCGGCCAGAGCCGTAACCAGCCACCAGACTCAATGCAATCACGCTGGCAATCGCAATCCAGCGAAACTGAACCAGCCACTCGGTCCAAGTTCTAGACTCCTTGGCAATCGCAATCGTAACCATCTCAATCGTGGTTCGCGCCGTATCGGGATTGGGTTCGACACTGGGCAGATCGCCGAGAAGATCCCAGCTGGCGCGCAGTTGCTGCAATCGCTTTCGCACCTGAGCGTCTTGGTCGGCAGCCGTTTGAATCGCATCTGCCTCAGGTCCAGCCAACTCGCCGTCCAGAAATGCGACCAAACTTTCGTCGTCGATCTCAGTACCCATACGCTACATTCCAACTTGTTTTCATAATGCGGATCGCGCTTGGCTGCTATGCGTTCAACAACAATGGATTGTGTTCCAACAACACTTGTTCAAACACGAGGTAGGACATGTTAATTCGTGTGCGACGGACAACCAATTCTAGATGATCTGCGACTACAGCTCGACTTTCCTCAAATCATTAAGTTGCTGGTTTGGCTGAACTCTCGTTTGGTTGTATTCTGGGGGTGACTGGGTGGGAGCATTATTCGTGAGACGCTAAGCATCCTCGCGGAATTTTTTGCACACAATTAGCCGCTTTGGCGTTTGCCACGGTTGTTCACGTATCAGAAATCTTGTGCACTGGTGCTTATGTCTCGTCATCCTGGTCAAGTGTTCCCTCTTCTTGCCCCGGCAATAGGCCTTGATCGATATAGGGAGCCAACAGCGTTTTAAGGTTGACGCGTGCCCGACTCAAGAGCGATTTCACGGCTTGCGGCGTTAGATCCATAGTATCTGCGATGTCTTGATAGCTCAGTCCTTCAAACTTACACAGCAGCAAGGCCATGCGCTGGCGTTCGTTGAGGGAATCAATCGCGAAACGAACCATGTCCGCTCTTTCAGCTTTGTCCAGCCGCAGGGCAGGCATAGCACCGGTCGACGCAACCGCCATCTGCTCCATCCCAAATACGGCCGAGTCGCCAGGCGTACTATCTTTTGCTTGAAATTCTCTTCTTTTCTTACGGTCGCGGATCGAATTGCTGGCAACATTGTGAGCGATATGGAATACCCAAGTGGAGAACTTGGCCGCAGGTTGGTAGTTCTTTCTGGCTCGCCAAACTCTCAGGAAAACATCTTGTACTAAGTCTTCTGCTACGGATGCCGAGCCAACACTGTGTTGCAGGATGCGACGCAACCGATTCTCATAGGACATCATCAATTCTTGGAACGCCAACGCGTCATCTTGTTGGACGCGCAGCATCAAATCTACGTCTGGATCGCTTTTTGCCGACGCCTTCCCCTTCGCAGCAATGTCCAAATCTGCTTTGTCGCTCAAATCTCAGTGCGCCGCTTAACTCGTATGGTGCCTTGCCGCCAGCTGCCCCTGCAGCGGCTCGAGCTGAAACCTAGAGTCTACGGTTCCGCCGCATTTGAATCTAGCCGATAGAAATCCAGCTCAAAATAGCCATTTTACTCGTTTTACTGCTTTCAATTGGGGAAATGGTTGTAGGTTGGTTCGGCCCAGTAACAAAGCCCTTACACCTGAACCCATTACCCGATACGATGTTTCGATCCTACGCTTGAAATCTGCCCCTGCTGGCAGCGATGAGAGCATGATTTTTCACTCAGAAGTGAATATCCGACGCTTTTCGGTGAACATAGTCATGCTTCATGCGCAAGTCGCATTCCCACCGAAGGTTGCGACGTTTTTGCGCCCACTTTTCTAAGCGAAGTTTGGAGTCGCAGCCATGCGTTTGTGACCGGAATTGGAAAACTGCCTGTCAGCGAAAAAGCGCTGCCATGGGCGGGTATGCTCAGCCCAGTTGCGGCAAATTAAATCCAGCAAACCCGAGCCAACGCCTCCTATTACGCCCAATTGAGGAACGATGTATTCTCATTCGCGTCATACTAGTGAATCTTTGTCGTCAAATCCACTAAATCCAAGCTCGAATCGCTATCGAAAACCTGCCGATGAAAGCTCTTGTCACGGTCGTCCGCGGCTCTGCTTCCGAAAAGAAGTATGAACTTGACGCAAGTCAGCCCATCCGAATCGGACGCGGCACAGGGTGCCAGATTCAATTGTCAGACCCGCTGGGGTCTAGGACGCACGCCATCATTAGTTACGAAGAGGGAAATTGGACTGCCTCCGACGCCGACAGCCGAAATGGTACGTTGGTAAACGGCAGCAAGGTTTCGCGGGTGCGTTTGACAAGCGGCGATCGTATTCAAATTGGTTCGACAGAGCTATTGTTCGAAGTCCCGGACGCTGACGAAGATACGGAGCCATCGCGACAAACTTTACTGCGCGAAGCGGATATCTCGCGCGATGCCAGTGGGGTGAGTGCGCTCAGCCAACTGTATTCGCAACGTCGCAGTCAAGATATGCTCGATCTCTATCAACTGAGTATGGGATTGATTCGTTGCAGCAGTCCTGATGAAGTGATGAAGCACGGTTTGGAAATGCTGCGGGTACGGACGAGCGCTACGGCAGCTGGTTTTCTTTGGGTTAACGATCAAGGTGATTTGGCACCTCAGCAAATTCATCCGAGCGAGATGACCAGCCGCATCAGGCTCAATCGCAAATTGACGGAACGAGTCAGTCGCGATGGCCGGGCAATTTGGATCAAGGACGGGATCTCTGTCGACGGCAAGGAAATCGGCTTTGCAGACGCGATCTGCGTCCCTCTGCTCAGTGACTCGACCGTTCTGGGAGCGATACACCTGTATCGGGAACAAAAACAATTCGAACAAGTGCACTTCGATTTTGCGATTTCAGCAGGCGGTGTGTTGGCTGCAGCCATGGAAAGCAGTCAAGCCCAAGCCAGTTTGTCGGCTGAGCACAAACGGCTGCTGCAGCGTTCGGGCGATTTTTCTGAACTGATCGGAGAGAGTCCGCCTATGCAAAAGCTGAAGGACAGAATCAGTCGCGTTGCGAAAGCAAGCGGTTGCGCACTGATCCGTGGTGAAAGCGGCGTTGGCAAGGAGTTGGTCTCTCGGGCAGTTCACCGATTGAGCCCACGAAAAGACCGACCACTGCTGTGCGTGAATTGTGCTGCGATGCCCGCCGAACTGATGGAAAGCCAACTTTTCGGTCACAAGAAAGGTGCGTTTACCGGGGCGGACAAGGATCACGCTGGTTGGTTCCAACAGGCCCATACAGGGACTCTATTTTTGGATGAGGTTGGCGAACTAAGCCTGGATGGCCAGGCAAAGCTGTTGCGCATTCTTGAAGGGCATCCATTCATGCCAGTAGGTGACACCAAACAAGTCACCGTGGACGTGCGGGTAATCGCCGCCACCAATCGCGATTTGCGCGAATACGTTCGCGATAAGAAATTCCGCGAGGACCTCTACTATCGATTGAGCGTGTTTGAATTGCAAGTTGCACCGTTGCGCGAGCGTGGCAAGGATATCGAAGTCTTGATCCAGCATTTTCTAGATCACTTCAAATCACAGCATGGGCGTCCCAGTATGCAGCTTTCACCAGCTGCCATGCACATGATGCTAAACTACGCCTGGCCAGGAAACGTCAGACAGTTGCGCAATGTAATCGATAGCGCTGTTGTCTTAGCGGCTGGCAATATCATAGAAACCACCGATCTTTCTTTGCGCGACATGGGCACGGATCATCTCGACAGCCTTCGACTGGAGTACTGGGAAGAGAAATTGATCCGCGAAGCGCTGAAGAGATCTGATAACAATGTCGTTGAGGCAACGAAGCTGTTGGGCGTCAGTCGTGCCACTCTCTATCGCAAACTGGAACAATACGCGATCGAGCGTTGAACGGGAGCCGCGTTAAGTTTCCGCCCCAGTAGCTACAATTCCTGCTTGAGCCACGATGACTATCAAATATTTTCTCGTTGCCATTGATTCGCTTCAACCGTGTGTTAAGGAATAATTTATGCGGGCCGAAATCTTGGATGGAAAATCGACCGCCGCGAAAGCTCGGAGTAGGATCGCGGAAGAAGTTGCCCAATGGGTCGCTGGCGGCGGTGCGATTCCAACGCTTGCTGCTGTTCTCGTTGGCGATGATCCAGCCAGCCAAGTCTATGTCCGCAACAAAGAAAAAGCATGCCAGAAAGCTGGCATGCAATCACGACTGATTCGGCAGCCAGACTCGACGACCACGGAACAATTGCTCGACTTGCTGGCCCAACTCAATCTGGCCCCTGAGGTACACGGTATCTTGGTTCAATTGCCACTGCCCAAGCAGATTGATACCCAATCCGTGTTGGACGCAGTCGATCCAATAAAGGACGTCGACGCGTTTGCACCAGAGAACGTCGGACTGCTCGTTCAAGGACGTCCCAGATACTTGCCATGCACGCCCCATGGGATCGTTCATTTGCTTGCCGAATACCGCATCGAAACCCTTGGTAAGCATGTCGTGATCGTCGGTCGGAGCGATATCGTAGGCAAGCCCTTGGCAAACATGCTGGTGCAACGTGACGCGGGTTTGGGCAAGTCGTTTGCCAACGCCACGGTTACCGTCTGCCACTCGCAGAGCGAGAATCTGGCCAGCATCACTCGCTCGGCTGACATTCTAGTTGCTGCGGTCGGGCGACCGAAACTCGTTACTGCTGATATGGTCAAGCTGGGATCGGTCGTTATCGATGTAGGAATCAATCGAGTGGAAGATCAAATCGTCGGCGACGTCGACTTTGATTCCGTTTGCGAAGTTGCCGCAGCAATTACTCCGGTACCCGGAGGCATCGGCCCATTGACCATTGCCATGCTATTGCGAAATACATTAAACGCAGCAAAGTTGCAGGCAATCCAGCAGCCCTAGCTCTGCCATGATTTGGTTAGCCAGACCTGCGATGCACAGTGTGCCTACCCGTCTGTACCAGCAGGCCGCAATCTACTTGCGAGTTGTCCTCCAGAACTGCGGA
>JAGQPR010000256.1 GCA_020426625.1 Planctomycetales bacterium | reverse complement strand
CTTACTGTGGCCTGAATCGTTTTTTTTCTTTGGTTCCAGTGCGATTGACATGATATCTCTTCCTTTCAAGGAAATACTGTGATTTTCGACCGTGGACCATCTCCAATTGCTATAAA
Organism: Planctomycetales bacterium; assembly: GCA_020426625.1. Taxonomy (GTDB): domain Bacteria; phylum Planctomycetota; class Planctomycetia; order Pirellulales; family Pirellulaceae; genus Aureliella. Next base: position 11,521 of record JAGQPR010000256.1, on the reverse strand, counting down.
GCTGCGGGCGCATCGCCAGATGGAGAACTTCCGTCAGGGAACGCAAGGTCGCTAGAAAGAAACGTTTGCTTCCCTTTGCCGGAATTCTAGTGTGTCTCGCGCCGTGGGAGGTGAATGCCGTGTAGGGCTCGTGTAATAGTTATGTGAAACAGTCAAACTCGCTCGTTTGATATATTGAAAGCAGGCGGGCCGCGCTGGCCACCAGGAGAACTTTTCCTGGCAAGGCGCAAAGCAGCTTGTGAGGTGTCTCAGGTGGGGTTAACTTGAGGGCTCCCGCCGCCGTCGGCTGCCTGGCAGTAGATGTGAACCAGCGGCACAGCAATAAAGAAAATAAGTCCTCAACACCGTCGCCGAGGGGTCCACAGACATTGGTTGGACCTTTGGTACCAGGTCAGTCGTATAAACATGAACATCGACAAGGAATTGATAGATGCAAAAGAAGTACCGCGTGACCGCCGTGATGATGGGGTGCCTGAGCTGGCTCTTCGCGTTTGAGAACCATCTCCCTGCTCAGGAAGCCGTTTTGCAGGAGGCCAGTGTCGGTGAAACTCTGCCTACAAACGAAACGGCGGCGGAAACCTCTGCTGACAAGCCAACCACCAAGCCAGCTTCCGCTGAGTTTATGCGTGTGCTGAAGGAAGGTAAGCAACCGGTGGCGATGCAAACTGCAGTGGTTACTTATAGTGATCCCGATGACCCTGCTTTAGAAGTCGTGCTCATCGGGGCAGTGCACATTGCAGAAGCATCTTATTACAGCGAGTTGAATCAGCTGTTCAGAAGATTCGATGCACTGCTTTATGAAATGGTATTTGATCCAGAGCAAGGTGTGCCCGATCCCGAGGAGCGAGGAGTTAGTCCAGTTAGTACGATCCAGGTCACCATGAAAGATGCTTTGGGAATGACCTTTCAATTGGATGAAATAAAGTACGATCGCGAGAATTTTGTACATGCGGATATGACTCCGACCGAGTTTTTTGAGTGCATGGAATCACGCAAGGAAGGTGTAATGCAGATGCTATTTCGCTCGATGGGCGCGGGGCTGGCGATGCAAAATTCGGGTCGAGGTGGTGATCTGGATCTGCTGTCCGCGTTGGTGGCCTCCGACCGCACTCGAGCACTGCGGCGTGCGCTGGCAGACCAGATGGAATTGGCGGATGGACAGATGGCTGCTCTCACCGGCGACGATGGTAAGAGCACCCTGATCACGGAGAGGAATGCCAAAGCATTCGAGGTCCTGCAGCGAGAAATCGACGGCGGCAAGAAGAAGTTGGGGATCTTCTATGGAGCTGGCCATTTAAAGGATATGGACAAGCGATTGCGCGAGCAGTTTGGTATGAAGGCGGTGAAGACAGAATGGCTCAATGCCTGGGATTTGCGATAGTGCATTCATACTGCCAGCCTCTCGTCTGTTTGTTCCTGGTCGTGGTTTGCCCGGGTTTGGCTTGTTCCCAGCCGACTAGCCGAGTCGAAAACGAGCTCGTGGAACTTTGGCCTGTGGTGTCACGCGAGTACGACGTTTGGAAGCCTCCACGTCCCAGAGAACTGCTTGGAACGATTACCGACTTTGATGCCCAGACTCTGTTCTTCACTCAGTCGGACGGAAAAGTTCTTCAGTTGCCCAGCGATCGCGTCTCGCGGATTTCCGTCAGCTTTAATGGTGAAGTTGCCGAGGCGAGTAATCTCGTTGCCGAGCATCGCTATCTGGAGGCTATCACCAAGATTAAGGACTGTTACCAAAGCGTGCCGCAATGGCAACAGCAGATTCTGGTCGCTCAGATTGTTCAGTCTCTGGCTGCGATTGAGGATACTCGTCGGGCTGCAATCATTTTCGGAAATCTAACGGATGCAGAGCCAAGACCTCTGCTATTCTACGAATGCATTCCCTTGTGTTGGACTGTCCAGGAAACCGACGCGGCACTCCTGAGTGAAGCTACGAATTGGTTACAGTCGGAAAACGAAAGCATGCGGCTGATTGCGGCCAGTTGGCTACTGCTGGGCGAGCGCAAAGCCCAAGCGCAGACGACACTCACTTCCCTGAAACAATCACAGGTGCAAGTAATTGCAATGCTAGCTGGCCTGCAAGCTTGGAGGCTGACACCTGTCACCGAAACGAAGGATCGACTGGTGAATTGGTTGGCTTATCGCGATAGTCTTCCTCCACCCCTGCAACTGGGGCCAACGGAATTCATCGCAGATCGATTGATGCGTGCCGGTGAAAATGATCTGGCGATTGGCCAATGGATGAGGATCGCTGCTCAGTCTTCGACGCAACACCACCGGGTCGCCCAAGCATTGGAATCCGCAGCAAATCAATTGGCTCGAAGTGGTCATTCCGCAACTGCTCAAAATCTTCTTCCATGGATTGCACAACTACGGGAGAAACAATGATCGAATACACATTATTCCTTGCCCGGTACAGAATGAGGCTTACGCAACAATGGCCCGCTTGACCAGAACGTCACAAGTGAATGCAACCTATAAAATATCTGCCGCAACTTGGGGCAGGCAGCGAATTGCTTGGCTTGCACTCGTTCTAGGGATGACGCTCAGCGGCAGCGTCTACGCCGAAGATGTGGCGGATTCTCCGTCTGAAGTTGGAGGATTCTTCAGTATCGTTTTCAGTGGCGGCTGGGTAGGCGCAACCATCGTTATGGTTCTGCTAATTCTTTCGCTCGTAGCCATGTATCTTGTCGTTGAGCAGATTATGGTGTTGCGAAAGAAGGAGGTGATGCCATCGGGACTGGCCGATTCCATTCGCCAACTGCTGGCACAAGGACGGCTGACTGACGCTGACGCAGCCTGCCGCCAAAAGCCTAGCCCACTAGCTTTTGTTCTTTTGAGTGGATTGTCCGAAATTGAATATGGCTGGAGCGCCATGGAGAAGGCCATGGAAGATGCGATCGCTGAACAAGCTGCGAAGATGTACCGCAAGATCGAGTACTTGTCGGTGATTGGCAATCTGGCACCAATGTGTGGACTGCTAGGAACGGTTACCGGAATGATCTTTGCGTTCCAACAGGTGGCCATTAGCCATGGGAACGCTGGTGTGTCCGATTTAGCCGAGGGCATCTACTCAGCATTGGTAACGACCGTGGCCGGATTGGTCGTGGCAATTCCGTCACTGGGAGCTTTTGCCGTCTTTCGCAATCGCATCGATCAATTGATCGCAGAAACTGCCTACATGGCCCAGCATGTATTTGCTCCGGTGCGCCGTCGAGCTTCCAAGGTTGGTGGTCGCCCGGCGGTTGTCAGCAATTCCGGCACAGCACCGCCTCAAGTTCCGCCTCGCGCGCAAAGCTGAATTGAACCTCTTATTTGAAAGTTAGCGATTGTGAAATCGCCTCAATTGTTGGCCTCCGGTACCGCAGCGATCAACATGACGCCGATGATCGACGTCGTGTTCTTGTTGATTATCTTCTTCCTGGTGGCGAGCCACCTTGCCAAGCAGGAGAATTCCGTGCAACTTGACTTACCCGTTGCCGATACAGGCCTCAATAATGCGACCGAAGTCGAATCCCTGGTAGTGAACATTCTTCCTGACGGACAATGGCAGTCTGGGGGGATTTCGCTGAACCTACAGTCTCTCGCAGCGCTTTTGCGTTCGCGAGCTAGTGCTTCCACCGATCCTCTGCGACTAAAGATACGCAGCGACCAAAATATCACATACGACCGACTGGAACCAATTCTGAAGGAAGCCACCGCAGCCGGAATCGGCGATATCGTGTTCTCGGTTTACGAGGCACAAGGAGGCTAGATGCGACACGATTTTTCACTCAATCAGACGTCTCGCTCGGGACGTCCTCGGCGACCGATCGAAATTGCTATGACGCCGATGATCGATGTTATTTTCTTGCTCCTGGTTTTCTTCCTGGCGACCAGTAGCTTTCAAACCGTCGAGCGGATGTTGCCCAGCGGAGTTTCCAGTCTTCCGGAAAGTGGTGGGGGGGATGTGGAACCACCCGCGGAACCAACTGAAGATGTGATTGACCAAGTGGTGGTCAAGCTGGCATTGGCAGGGGACACAGTGAGGGCCACAGTTAATGATCGTGAATTAAGTGATCCAAGTATGTTGCAAGCTGAATTGCTGGCGATAAGCTCCATCAAAGCTGATGTTCCAGTCATCATTGCTCCGGAGCCCAACGTCCGCATTGCGGTTGCCGTTCGAGCCTACGATGATGCTCGATTAGCTGGGCTGGCTCGCGTCTACATGGCAGTACATTCCGGGAACTGAAATGGCAGCTTTGGCGGCTGAAATCGCAACTCGTTTTCAGGTCCATCTGGATCCCATTTGGTGCAGCTGGTTTGATCATCCCTCACCGGAATCTCTACTGTGCGGAGCCTTTCAAACGGCTGTAAGCGTCGAGGCCTTGTTCGCAGATCAGCCGTCCGCCATTTGGCCAGGGTTGATGTTGCCTGACACGTTGCCGGTAATTGGCAACGAATATGGAGACTGGATTTGCGCTCGAGTCTGCTCCAACGACCATTTCGTCGAGTTGTTGCACTGGTATCACGGTGGAGGCGATTGGATTCCTGTTGGCCGGTCACTCGTGGAAGCGGTGATGCATGATGTCGCCGACAGCCTGCGACCTTCCGGGCTACAGATGCTACGCGGCGCCAGCGAAACAATTCAGCTGTCTGATCACCAAGATTTTGCCAGCCCCTTGACGCGAGTATTGAGCGATCCTTGGTATGCGAATTCGTTAGATTGTCTTGCGTCCGCCGCTGGCAATCCATGGAATCCACAGAGTGTGCTGAGCAGTTTTCTTGAAAGCTTGCAGAAGTCGTCCTACCACACAGCACTAGATATCTTGGAACGAGCAGGTCTCTGCACCGAAGCTGTCGCTTGCGATCAGATCGAGAGATTGTTGCAGACTCCGCTGACTGCGATTGCCAGTCACGAGGTAGCAGCAGCGATCGGTAGCGATTGGAGCCCCGATTTCGTCCGCGCGCTTTTTGACCTATCTGTCGTTGACGAAGAGCGTCGGGCCGACATCTGTCACCACGCGGGATTGACCCAGGACCAGTGGCCTTTCCAGGACTGGGAGTCTGCCGAGCAGTATGCACTCAAGATAATTGCACGACGTAGCGATCTGGCCTGGGCATACGACATCGCGGGCTGGGCAGCGCAGCGCGACGGTCGATTCGATGCTGCGATGAAAGTCTACTGGAGGGGACGCCATGCTTCCCCCTTTACAGATCAGTCCGTTCGGATCCGCAGTCATTGGTACCCAGAACGCTTCTGCAAATTCTCCATATCGCAAATTGTTGCTTTGTCCGATCAACTGAATTCTGGTCTATTTCGAGACCCATACTTAGACCTTTTCCAAACGCCCAGTTTTGATGCACAAGACGTTGCAGAATACTGGCTGCACCTGGGTGAGTTGGCTATGCGAGAGAATCGCTATGCAGAAGCTTATGATCTGTTCTATCGGGCTGGCTGGGATCTAGGTGTACGGCAGTTAGCGGGGTATTTTCCGATTCTCACACGGCTAGCCGAAGCAGCGGAAGCTGCCGGATTTCGAGCGCGAGCCGCAGTAGCGCTCACACATTTGGCGTGCCTGGAAGACCGCATCCGGTAGCGTGAATGGCACAAATAGAGGGTGCTAGGGAGTGTTAGGGAGAAGAAAAAGCCATGAACGATGGGATTCACATAAGGCGCGCTTTAGACGAAGACCTGATGGGGCTTGCTGCCATTACTCTGGATTGTGTGGCCGGCGGTGCATCGATCGGCTTTATGGAAACGCTAACCTTGGAACAGTCGGCAGCCTTTTGGCAAAAATGTCTTGAAAGCGCGGGTCGCTCAGAACGCATCATCCTGGTTGCGCAAGACGCAGACTCTGATGTTCTGGTCGGCACGGTTCAACTGGTAATGGCGGCCCCCGAAAATCAACCGCACCGGGCAGACATCGCCAAACTTCAAGTGCATCGAAATGTACGAGGAAACGGAATTGCCAGCAAACTCATGAATGCGATTGAGTGTGAGGCATGGGCGTTAGGACGTCACTTGTTGGTGTTGGACACCGTTACCAAAAGTCCCGCAGAGGGCCTTTATCTGCGCCTGGGATGGAGCAAATGCGGTGAGATTCCTAAGTATGCACTCTGGCCAAACGGAGAATACTGCAGCACCACAGTATTCTACAAAGACTTGGCCGATCGTAGCCCTGTGACGCGAGCTGACTGCGAACGGAACGATGACGTATTTTGACACAATGAAAGGAACTGAGCTCCTTCTAAGCCAGCATTCAGCGGTATCTCGACCTTGTTGCACGAACGAATCGACCTAGTTGCACGAACGAAAGTGATGCAGTGAGAACGAATTCATGGATCGGTGACAACCAAGCACTCATCATGATCGCGTCTTGCCCGACTATCCCAGAATCCTGCCAAGCATAGAACCAGCAGAAACAGACCGAACTCGAGCCAGACAAGTACGTAATCAAATAACTCGACTCCGGTAAGCACAATGCCGAATATCGTGAAACTGGAATCATGAATCTTTTTGATTCAGGGCAATTCTGTTTGATTCAGGGCAATCCAAAGGAACCCCGCAGGTAGCAAGATTTACAAAGTACTGAGACTGGGAAACTGCAGTATGGGGCGCGATGCGCGATCTGCCTCAGGCGGCCCCTCGCCGATCCATGCGATCCATAAGCAGTTGCGCCGAATCCAGTAGAAGCGTAACAGCCACAGGCCTTGCTGGTGAAGTCAGCAAGTGTCAGGAAACTGATACTTGCTTTCGTCGCAACAAATCCCGCTTAGCGGGACTTATGCGCGAACGATATTTCGCGATCGTATACAGAATATTGTAAGCAGCTTTGATTGACCCCAGAATGGTACCGCTGGTATTGCTGCTTCCTATTCCGCACCGGTACGGAACGGGTATTTCAAGAATTCTCAGATGGGCTACTGCGGCTTTAATTTGCATCTCAACCGTCCAACCGAAATTGCATTCTTGCATGCGAAGATCGGAAAGCGCGTTGCGATGCATGGCTCGAAAGGGTCCAAGGTCAGAATAGCGGTAGCCCCAAAAAATTCGAATAAGCGATACGGCCAATTTGTTACCCCAGACGCTTTGCCACGGCATGGCCCCACGTTCACGCCGCCCCAATAACCGCGAGCCGAGCACGAAATCAGCGGTGCCGGAGTGTATCGGATCGATTAGTTGGTCCAACAAATTGGGATGGTCACTATAGTCAGCATCGAGAAAAGCCACATAGTCGGGCGCTGAGGGTAGCGATGCAGCAACTTCTTCCAAGTAACGCATGCCAGCCAAACAAGCTTGACCATAACCGCGACGATCTTCGCGAATCACAGTAGCTCCCAAGGCCAATGCGATCGAGGCCGTAGAATCGCTGGAGCCACTATCAACCACGATGACTAGCCCAACTCTTGGTAAGTCTCGGAGCACCATGCCAATCGAAGATTCCTTATTCAGCGCAGGGATAATGACAACTGTGTTCTTAAGGCCGGAAAATTCTTCGTCACCGACAAAGAGCATCTCTTCATTGACATCAACGACAGTATCCGTTTGTGCTGCGTCCATAGCAAACCTCAGGTCATCATTTGCAATGCAACTCTTCAGTATTTTTTCAGTATACGTAATTTCAGTGTTTCCTTCTGTCACTAGCGCCACTGAAATTTGGAATCGCGCCAAAAAACACGCCACAGTTCCTTGAAGATGCTCAATCCGCGTTGAATTCAAACTGCTGATGCGAAGCTGACATGCCGGTCAGTCCTCGCGGTTCCGATCGTTTGTTTTATGCCGAACGGAAACAGTCTATACTACTGGGATAGAATCCTTGATAATACTTCGAACGCAGCGTCATTTGGGCCCATTGCGGTGCCAGGTGCCTACGTTGCCGATTACTTTAGCATTCACGCAGAAGTTTTTCCGCATAAAGCAATAGCCGTTTTGGCGTTAGCCTCGGTTGTTCAGGTATCAGAAAACGTGTGCGCTGGTGCTTGCTTGCCAGACTTCCTTCGTCTCCACTAAGGCTCCCGCCTGAGGTTCGACCTCTATGTCTCACACGCCAAATCGACGACGTTTTCTTGCAGCGGCAGGTGGTGGATTTGGCATCTGCAGCTTGGCCGCAATACTCAAGAAGGATGGATTGTTGGCGGCCTCACCAGGCTTGCAGAGCACGTATCCGGTTCGTGCTAAGCGGGTCATCTGGCTGTTCATGCATGGCGGCCCCAGCCACGTTGACTTACTTGATCCCAAGCCCATGCTCTCCAAATACGCGGGGCAGCCAGTTCCAGCCAGCTTCGGCAGCTTCATGACTCGCCGCAAAGTGGCCGCCAACCCGCTTGTGCCTGAGGTCAAGCCGTTTTCCCGCTGCGGAAAATCTGGACTTCCCATCAGCACATTGCTACCGGAAACAGGGCGGTTGGCGGATGAATTATGTGTGATTCGTTCGATGCATGGCGACAGCGTGAACCATCCTCAGTCAGTCTACCAGATGAACACTGGCAGCATTCTGATGGGGCGTCCCAGCGTGGGCAGCTGGGTAACCTATGGATTGGGCAGCGAAAATGAAAACATGCCAGCATTTGTAGTTATGCCCGACCCGGGTGGAGGCTTGAAGGGTGGACCGCCAGCCTGGGGCAATGGCTTCTTACCCGCCAGCTATCAGGGCGTAACGATGCGGGCTGGCGCTAATCCGATCCTAAACCTGCAACCCACGGTCGGAGTCGATAGTCTACGTCAACAACGCCGCTTGGATCTGATTGCGTCACTAAACCGCTCGCACTTGCAGCAGCGCCCCGGTGACGACCGCCTGGAAGCCAGAATCGCTTCTTATGAGTTGGCATTCAGGATGCAAATCTCTGCACCTGAGATCGTCGACATCGACCGTGAGTCGGCAGCAACGCAGCGAATGTACGGCATAGACCGGCCGGAGACCACTGAGTTCGGGCAAAGGTGCCTGTTGGCGCGGCGGATGATCGAACGCGGGGTACGATTCGTTCAGCTGTATTCCGGTGACACCAACGGCTGGGATGCTCATAAGAACGTGGCGCAAAACCATGGAGAATACTGTAAGCGGACCGACAAGCCCGTTGCTGGACTCTTGATGGATTTGAAACAACGCGGGTTGCTGGACGAAACGCTGGTCATTTGGGGTGGCGAATTCGGACGGATGCCCATGAGCGAACAAGGAACCGGACGAGACCATAACCCCTGGGGATACAGCGTGTGGCTGGCCGGTGCCGGAATTCGCGGTGGACGCAGTTACGGGGCAACCGATGAAATAGGCTTGCGGGCCGCAGAAAACAAAGTGCATGTCAATCAGTTTCACGCCACGCTGTTGCGACTGATGGGTATCGACCACAACGAATTAGTATTTTCACATAACGGCTTGGACGAGCGACTAACGGGACCAGCCGAGGTAGATGTCGTCGAAGGGATTCTCAGCTAATGCCAAGCTTGCCTAAGAAGTCCTTGACTAGATGTGGTACTTTGCCAGCGGTCAGCTGGTTTGCGAGCTTTGTTTGGGCTCTGGTAGGTGCGTTGATCGTGTCTGCCGCCGATTCTGAGGGTGTCGACGGAGGATCTACCACCGAGCCAACCAACAGTGAGCCAGCGATTCGCGAAGCTGAAATCACCGAGTTTGATCGATCGCATTGGGCTTGGCGACCGTTGGAAGCTGGCAACGTGCCAGAGGTCAATGACACGCTATGGTGCCGCTCAGTGATCGACCGATTTGTACTGAGCGAAATAGAATCAGCTGGAGGATCGCCCGCTTTGGAAGCAAGCTCGGCGGAGCTGATTCGACGACTAACGCTGAATTTGACCGGCTTGCCGCCGACAGCAGAACAAATAGATGCCTTCAAGAATGATAAACGGATTGATGCTTATGAACGACTTGTCGACCGCTTACTTGCCCAGAGCGACTATGGACGTCACCAAGCGCAAGCTTGGCTCGATTTGGCGAGATATGCCGAGACCGATGGGTTCGAACACGATAAGACGCGACCCAACGCCTGGAAATACCGCGATTGGGTAATTGACGCACTCAATGACGACCAGGGCTACGATCGGTTCGTGCGGCTGCAGATTGCTGGCGACGTCCTAGATCCCGCACAGGCTGTGGCGACGGCATTTTGTTTGAGCGGGCCGGACATGCCCGACATCAACCTTCAGGAAGAGCGGCGGGATTTTGTGTTAAATGACATAACATCCACGGTCGGCGCAGTGTTCTTGGCCTTACAGACTGGCTGCGCCCAGTGCCACGACCATAAGTATGACCCGTTGAGCCAATTGGATTTCTACCGACTGCGCAGCGTATTCGAGCCCGATGTGCAAGTCACTAAGGACAAGACAGTAGACGAATTGATTGCCAACCATGCCGTAACAGAATCTAGCCGCATCATGATTCGTGGTGACTGGAGGCGACCGGGCCCCACGGTACTCGCCGCCTTTCCACGCATAGCAAACGCAACCGGGGAGCGAGTGCCAGTGGATGCTACGGGTGCCGAACGGCGGATCGCACTGGCCAATTGGCTTACCAACGTCGAGCATCCGCTCACCGCCCGCGTTGCCGTCAACCGCATTTGGCAGCAGCATTTCGGTCGCGGCCTTAGCGACACACCAAACGACTTTGGATTTATGGGCAACGAACCGAATCCAGCCGGCCTCTTGGACTACTTGGCGGTCGAGTTCATGAAACATGGATGGAATCGCAAGTGGCTCGATCGACAGATCGCCTTGTCAGCAACCTTTAGACAGAGCAGTCAGCCAGCGTCACCAGCTCGGAAATCTTCATCGTGGGATCACTATCCAAGGCGGCGGATGACGGGCGAACAAGTACGCGACGCCATGCTGTTTGTCTCGGACAATCTGTCGTCCATCGTAGGTGGTAAGAGCGTGATGCCGCCACTGCCCACAGAGATGTTGTCAACGATCCGTGACGATCACTGGTCGCAAAGTCCGTCCGCCGAGCAGCATCATCGGAGAAGCATCTATGTGTTCGCTCGTCGCAACTTGCGATTTCCGACATTTGATGTATTTGATCGCCCTGCCGGTCTGGCATCGTGCGCTGTGCGAAATGATTCAACGACAGCTATCCAGTCTTTGACGATGCTGAATTCTTCATTCTCGCAGGAAATGGCAAATCGCATCGTTGAGCGGGCGATCCAGGAGTCTTCGTCTGCTTCCGCGGCCGTTGAGGCAATCGTGCGGCAAGTCACTCCACACTCGACTGCGGCCCTAGCGGAAGTCCTTGCCTTTGCTCAAGCGCAAAGACTTGCCGACCTGACGCCACAAGATTCGAGATCCTTGCTGCAAGATATTGCCGTCTCACTGCTCAACAGCAACGATTTTCTGTACATCGACTGACCGACTGCCGAGTGCGGCGTTCTACTGAGTTGCGCTCACCGGAATGAGCTGACTCTGCTGAGGAAAAAGGAATTCTAAAGTCCTCCGGGTGACCGATAATTGGGAACTGTCACAAGAGTAGTGTCAAGAATTGGAAATTCGGTTCCACATAATCCTTTCGCAATATTAGCCGCAGTGCGCTAGCAC
>JAGQPR010000255.1 GCA_020426625.1 Planctomycetales bacterium | reverse complement strand
GAATTCTGGCGAATCCCACTACCCTAAAATTAGGCTGTAACAGACCACTAGCGTGCGGTTCCGTCAAAAACCGCGTGCTACTAGCGCACAGCGGCTAGTTTTGCGCAAGGATTACGTAGAACCCTATTTCCAGTTCGTGACACTAGTCACCTTTTAGCAGCAATACACGGATTGTGAGTGCAATGACTTAGTACCCAGATTTCCAGACTGCCCGGCCTAATTTCTATTTCTACGCAAGAACATGGCTGGCGCTGATCACGGAGAGATTGCAGACTTAGTTCAGGATTCCTTCCCACAGCAAGCTACCGATGCGCACGATGGTCGCCCCTTGTGCGATCGCTTCTCTATAATCACCACTCATGCCCATCGACAGTTCATTTAGTTGACACATCCCGACGAACTGGCGTTGAATTTGATCGCGCAATAATCGCACTTGTTCGAACTCTCGTTGTATGGCTGATGAATCAGCAGCGAGGCTGGACATGGCCATTAGTCCTTGAATTCTGAGATGGGGTAAACCCGCGACCTGATCAAAAAAGGACGTTAGTTGCGTGGCAGGCAAACCGGTCTTCGCTCCATCTTCTGTCACGTTGACTTCGACTAGCACGGGCAGGGTTAACTCCAGAGTTTTTGACTCCAGGCTGAGGGCCTGTGCTAACCGCAGACTATCTAGCGAATGCAAGAGACGGATAATTGGAATCGTGCGGGCGATTTTGTTGCGTTGCAGATGCCCAATCATGTGCCAAGCCACCGCTGGTTGATCTGCATTGGGCTGGTCGGACTTCGTGCGGTAGAACTCGGCTGCGGCCCACAGGTGTTGCGGGCGGTTTTCTCCGAGGTGTTTACAACCGGCTTCGATAAGTTGAGCTGCCAATTCCGGCGAGACGTACTTGCTTACGCCGACAATGGTTACATCAGAGGTCTCGCGACCCGCCTTGGCGCAGGCATCGGCAACCTGGTCACGCACGCGCTGCCAGTTGCTACGAATGATCGCCGCCGTTCGGTCATTAGCCTCAGTTTCTGAGCGATCCTGCATGCGTCCAACCCCAACCGAATTCCATGCCTATGCTTCGACTTCAACCATGGTTTCGATCGAGCCATCCTTCTTACTAAAGCGTCCGACAAAAAAATCAGCCATGGTATGCATACCCAGTGCCGTGCGGCGCTTCACCGGTGTCAACGTCCGATAAATGATCCACTGGTCCTTGCCGATCTGCACGCGATAGGCAACAGCTTCATCCGGTGAAACAATTTGCAAATCTTCACCAACAGTCAATCGCCTCCAAGTGAATGGCTGCAGGGCATGGGAGCTGCGCAGACTGATGAGCGTTGGTACATAGAACCTCATGCGGTCCTTGCTACTGATGCCCGCAGTTAGGACGGACGCCTCTGAGGCGAATTTCCCCTCGCCAGGTTGTGTCCTCCACTCTGGCTGGAAGAGAGGCAACGTCAAGAAACGCAGGCCATTGGGTTGCAAGAGGAATCCCTCATGCGACTTCTTAGCAGGCAGGAACTGGGTATTATTGGCCAGGGGAATTTGCGATTTGAAAGTCCAGTCTCCCGATTCTTCCGCGAGCAATGAATCGGCCAGTAGCAGCAAATGGTCGTCTCGCAACAGCATTATTTGCCTCTGAATGCGGCAATGTTGGCCAACGCGAGTTTCAACTTCCAAGTAGTCTACGTCTTTGTCGCTAAACCAGCAAATCTCCTCCCATTCGTCCAACTGCAACTGCGCTTGTCCATTCAGCTCGACGTGCGTTTTCCATTCTCCAGCGAGTACGCCCTCGCCTTTGGAGCCAATGGCCTCTAAACACATTTCCGAGTCTGAGAAATCAATCGCGACCTGCCCACCCCGATTTCGCCAGTCGCTTCTCATGCAGACGCCCGCCGAATCGCGGCTGTAATGCGTCAATGCGGGCAGTTTGGCCGATTTCGATTTTCCCTTGGCTTCGCCGCGTGGAACCGAGCCGATGCCTGCCAGGGCCATTGCCAGGTGCATCGCCTTGTTACTTTTGGCTTGGCTGGCCAATGCACTCCAAATCGACTTCGACTTGGGTGCGCAGTTACCAGCCGCTAACAATTGAGTACCATCGGGCCGCGACCAGCGGGCTGCGTGACTTAACAAAGACGCCAAAGCCTTTTGCTGCGGAGGGTACCACTTCCTTAACCCGAGTGCATCAGCCAGAACGCGACAACGCAGCACGCAAGCCAGGCTAGCCCTAAGGTACGTCGCTCCATAGACCAGCCATGGCGCGGCATTTTCAGCACCGCGTTCCAAGTACTCCGCTAGGTAGTCCATCGCCGCGCTGGCTTCAGCTACAACGGTGCGCTTCGAAGCGGCCGTGCCTACAGCCATCAACAGCGGCAGTTCGCATTGAAACACCAAGTGGCAAAGCACTGGTTCCTCTAAATCCGGCTTGTAGGTAGCCATGCGATCGCTGGTCGACTGCAGCCACTGAGCCAACCAATCGTTGCCAGCCCGTTTTGCATGGTCGGGTAGATGCCAGACCAGCGCGATCGTAGCCAGCGCTGCATGAGCGTAGGTATCAGCATTGTCGAGCCACTGAAAGGCCAGGGACTCGAGAGACTGGTCCATCAAACCCACAATGTTCGGCGGTTCAGAGACCGACCGTTGGTCGGCAGGCTGATCGTCACTGCCTTCATCTAGGATCGCGGCCAGTTTCTTAGCGGACACGCCACATCGAACCAACACCTCTGCCTGTTCTTGCATGATGGCTGAGAAAAGTAGCGTGGTCTCATCAGAGCAACCCTGGGGCCATTTTAGTTTTCCTAGGGCATGGTCGAAGGCAGCCGACCATACGTCCAACGGTTGGGCCAGGGCAGCGGATAACCGAGCGGAAAGTCCCTTGCCCTTTCGATAAGCGCGGTTCGCTCCCTGTCGGTTGCTCTTCACATTGTTTCCATTCTCAAGACGTGCCTTTTCTTTCTTATCCATCTTGACTGCTTGTCGTGGTTCTATCCAGTCCATGTCGCGGCTCGATTCATTGATAGAGTCTCTTTCGTTTCAATCTTGCGTTGTCGATAGGGTTCGAGCGGGAGACTTGCCTGTGGCGAACGCACAGTACACTTCCTGAATTGCAGCGGTCAGATTGGCAGTGAGCCCAATTAATCTCTCAAACGCAAAGTCCAGTATGCCAAAGTATTTACCAAATCATCTGCACAAGCATTTGTGCATTAGGGTATACTGCATCGCCAAGTCGAACGAGCATCCGATCCATGCTAGCCTGCTAATAGCAAGTAGCCAGGTCAGCGGAAGCTAAGCCAGCCAGTGTAACACCAAGAAACAATTCAGTCGCAATGCGCCAGCCCAGTTCAACAAGTGGTTTAGGCGAAAAGCCTACGGCAAATTGTTTTTCCTGGTGACACGTAGGCAACACGCATTCGCCTACAAGCTGCGTGCATTATTTTGCTTGCCCAAACACCAAAGTCAAAGACCATCATCTTGGGGCTGTCATTTGTCCCAAATTCCGAGAACAAATATGCGAAACCCATTTCTCAATGCCCTGACAATTGCTGTGCTATTGGTGGCGAATTGCGTTTCTACTGGCTGGGCCCAATGGGAGGGCGAACGATTCGACTCGCTCTTGAAGGATGTGGAAAAAACGTTCGGCGATCCCCGCGGCATGGTTCGCTTGGACCCGAAGAGTCGAATTTGGGCCGACAAGAAAAGTAAACGTGTCGTCGTAGACGGTTATGTGGCTTTGCGCCAAGGTCAACTGGAAATGCTGGCTTGCATCGCGGCAACCAAGGAGCATGAATCAGTAGTGGCTGTCTTTAGCAAAGCGCAGTGGGTGCACGCGGGTTTGATCGCAGTAGGAGCAAAACCAGGTACGCCTGTGAAATGGGAACCGGAGTATCAACCACCCACGGGCAGCAAAATTCAGGTGATTGCCCTTTGGAAAGACGCCGAGGGCAAGAAGCAAGTGATCGATGCTCGTGAATGGGTTCGCGAAGTCGGCACCAGTCAATCGCTGCAGACCAATTTCGTATTTGCAGGTAGCATCATGTGGAAAGACCCAGATACGGGCGAAGAATTCTATCAGGCCGAGGATGGCGACTTGGTGTGCGTGGCGAATTTCTCGACGGCGACCATGGATATTCCACTGCGGAGTTTGTCGGCTAATGCGGTCCGCTCTTTTGAAGCCTACACCGACAAGATTCCGGAATCAGGAACGCCGGTACGGCTGGTATTCGAAGTGATCGACGATGAGTTACCTCCCGCTAAAGCTGCTGCATCCGATCAGCCTACCCCGACGGAGAAGGACGGCAGTTCGCGAGAATCGTCCAAGCCCAAAATCTCATTGGCTGCCTACGAACGGTTGATCGATTCGCCCGAAGAAGTTGCTAGCGCTACGCTTCGCCAACCAGTGCCAGCTGCGGAGTAAAAGTCGCATCACAAAGCTTTTGCCGACAACAACTTACGGCACTTGCTCCGCATCTCGGACCCGTTGTGAAAAACGGTGAGCGGTGGTATATTTTGACCCCTTCGACGGGGCGTTGATATTGGTCCGAGACCAGACGGATTAACGCGCGTCATATTGAACGTATACCGCGCTTTTTTGAAGGATGCTGGCTTGTCTGACGTGCCTCCAAACGATTCGGGAGATGGTGCTAGCAGCGGTGGTAATGACGGTGGCGACAATACGCGGATTGTCGAGCTGCCGATCGAAGACGAATTGCGTGATAGTTATCTGACTTACGCGATGAGCGTCATTGTCAGCCGTGCGCTGCCCGATGTTCGCGACGGTCTCAAACCTTCGCAACGGCGCATCCTAGTTGCCATGAACGACTTGAATCTTGGCCCCGGCTCCAAGCGGGTCAAGTGTGCCAAGATTTCCGGGGACACCAGCGGCAATTACCATCCGCACGGCGAAGCCGTCATCTATCCGACGCTGGTCCGCATGGCCCAAGAATGGAATATGCGGCAAGTGCTGGTCGACAAGCAGGGCAACTTTGGGTCGATTGCTGGCCTGCCTCCAGCCGCGATGCGATACACCGAAGCGCGATTGAGCCCCGCCGCGGCAATGATGTTGGACGACATCAAGCTTGATACGGTCGACTTTGTTCCCACCTATGACGAAGTTCGTACCGAACCCGTCGTGCTGCCAGCTCGCTTTCCAAATCTACTGGTCAATGGAGCGACCGGCATCGCGGTGGGCATGGCCACCAGTATCCCGCCGCACAATCTACGCGAAGTGTGCTCGGCAGTGATCGCCTTGTTGGATGATCCGGATATATCGCTTGATGCCGTCATGGATATCATTCCCGGTCCCGATTTTCCGACCGGTGGTGTCATATGTGGACGCTTTGGAATTCGTCAAGGCTACCGCACGGGGCGCAGTACGATTGTTGTTCGGGCGCGGACTAAGATCGAAACCGTTAAGAATCGCACGCGAATTGTTATTAGCGAAATCCCCTTTCAACAATTTCGCGACCGTGTCGTGGAACGCATTGCTGGCCTGGTAAGCAGTGGAAAAATCAAAGGGATCTCCGGCATTCGCGACGAAAGCGATTTGAAGGAGCCTGTACGGCTGGTGATTGACGTCAAGCAGGGCCACGATGCTGACGTCGTCCTAAATCAACTCTACCAGTTTTCGCCTTTGCAAGATTCGTTTTCGATCATCCTGCTGGCGCTCGTCGATGGCAAGCCGCGAGAGCTGAATATCAAGGAGATGTTGCAGGAGTTCGTCAGGCATCGAGTCGAAGTCATTCGCCGTAGAACCCAATTCCTCTTGGGCCGAGCTCGCAAACGGAAGCACACCGTTGAAGGCCTGCTATTGGCTCTGGCGGATATCGATCAGATCATTCAGATCATTCGCTCCAGTGGCACGCAGCCCGAAGCCAAGGAGCGTTTGATGGGTGTGGCCGTGCCCGCGTCGATGATGCAACGAGCCCTGGGAGACGCGGGATTTGCCGAATTCCAAAAGGATCGCGGTATCGCCGATACCTATTCGCTGACCAGTGTACAAACCGATGCCATCCTAGCCATGCGACTCGGTCAACTGGTCAACCTAGAACAAGATAAGTTGGCCAATGAACATGCCGCCTTGCTGGAAGAGATCAACGGCTATTTGGTGATTCTGTCCGACCAGCAGAACATTCTGAATATCATCAAGGAGGAAATGGAAGAAATCATGCGGCGGTTTGGCGACGACCGACGCACGGAAATAAGCGGCGAAGAGATTGGTAACTACGATCTCGAAGACTTGATCACCGAGGAGACCATGGTGGTCACCATAAGTCATCGCGGCTACATCAAACGCACTCCTTCGACTACCTATCGTTCGCAGCGCCGCGGCGGCAAGGGCATCAAAGGCGCCAAGGTCGAAGATGAAGACCCCATCGAGCATCTGTTTGTAGCCAGCACGCACGCTTACCTTTTGTTTTTCACCAGCAACGGCAAAGTGCTGTGGCAAAAGGTGTACGACATTCCGCAACTCAGTCGTGAGAGTCGCGGTCGGGCGGTTATCAATTTGCTGAAGCTGGAAGAGAATGAGAAGATCACGGAATGTGTTGCCGTACGCGATTTCGACTTGCCCGGCCATTTCCTCATGATGGCAACCAAGAAGGGGCTGGTAAAGAAGACGCCCTTGGATGCCTACTCGCGCCCCAAGCGCGGCGGCATCATTGCCATCAAATTGAGAGATGACGACGAGCTGGTAGACGTCGTCGTTGTTGGCCCTAACGACCAGGTGCTAATGTCCACCGCCAGCGGAAAGGCCATTCGCTTCTCCGAATCCGATGCCCGGTCCATGGGACGCAATACATCGGGCGTCAAGGGTATCCGCTTGAAGAAAGGTGACTCCGTTGTGGGTATGGTTGTAGCCGACCCGCAGGCGACTCTGTTGACGGTCTGCGAACAGGGCTACGGAAAACGCACTTGGTTCGGAGCAGGCGAGACCCTGGCTGTTCAAAGCGATGCACCTGAAACGGATGTAGACGTTGAAACTGGTGAGGCCGAGACTGAGAGCGAAAGTGATGATTCGCCCAATTCCAGTCAGTCCTATCGTACACAGCGCCGCGGCGGCGGCGGCTTGATGGATATCAAGACCAGCAAACGCAATGGGCCCGTCATTGGAATCGTTCCAGTCACCGACGAGGACGAATTGCTAATGATTACATCTTTGGGCAAGATTCAACGGGTTGCCGCCCAGGAAATCAACATCATCGGACGCAATACGCAAGGCGTTCGCATCATGAACGTTGATGATGGGGACTCGTTGACTGCGATCGTTAAGGTTCCCAAAGAAGAAGAGGTAGAGGATGAGGTTGGACAAACGTCTACCGAGTAGGCGCATAGCCGCCAGTTAGTATCACAAATCATAATTCCTGTACCACACCAGCCACAACAACGCACTAGTGTCACAAATCGTAATTCCGATGCCACATCAGCCAGCAACGCTATAGCGTGCGGTTCTGTCAAAAACCGCGTGCTACTAGACTAGTCTAGCGCACAGCGGCTAATTTTGCGGAAGGATTATGTGGAATTGAGTTTCCAATTTTGACACTAGCGGTCGATGCAAGTTCAAGCTGGATGCAATTCGCATCAGTGTGTTTTCAGGAAGCTGACGAGGCGGGTCTACGTCATCGCTTTGCTGCGTAAGGACACGCCCTCCTGAGCGCGCTGGCCATAACGCGACAATCAACGAAAAATGCTGCGCTGCGGAATTGGCTTGCCGGCACGGCGGCCCGCGACGGGCCAATTTCCGGTTGAAGCCGGAAATGCAGATGAAAAAACTCCTCTTGCCCAAGGCCGGAGGGATCAATCTGCAGTAAGAGGTCAACGCCTCAATCTTTCTGATAGATCTCCTCACGAATTTCGTCCTTCAGTGCACTGGCAAACAAACAATCAATCAACGTGAGAATCTTTACCACTGACTCTTTCGTAGGAATATTCCAGTTCAGTGCAGTTGCATTGACAGCTTCAAGTCAGACTGGCTCGAGATCCTTATGGTGGGGAACTCTCCATTCACGCGGTAACTCCAGCAAGCCCTATCGCCAATCACCGCTCAGCACGAATCCTGCCCAAACATAAGGAGCGGCGCGCTCGGCCGGTTCACCCAGTCTGGGACCATCATGGGGTTTATTAAGCATGGCTAGTTGTGCTGCACGTAATGCCTCTACCGTCGACATCCCGTCAGACAAATATCTCTTGTAAAAACCCGACATCAGTTCGGCTGTCGCCGCGTCGTCTACTTTCCAAGAGGTTGCAACGACTGTTTGCGCGCCAGCTACATGGAACGCTCGTTGCAGACTTTGTAGTCCTTCTCCACCAACGTTCTCGCCGATCGCGGTTTCGCACGCGGCGAGCACAACACATTCAACTCCCCCAAGATCTAGGTGAGAGACTTCTAACGCTGTCAAGATTCCATCATCATGGCCGGACGGGAGTGGATTGTTAACACCTGCAAAGACGAGGCCGCATCGCAATCCGTCGGGTAGGCTCTTCGTCGCTCCAAATTGTTGACCGTGATCTTGCTCCAAAGCCGACCATGTCGATTCAAGTTCTTGCGGAGCAAAAAAACCAGAGGTGGCAACGTGAACGAATAGGTGGTTTGGGGTATGTTGGCGAAACGCGGATTCACTGGCTTGGCTCGCCTTCAGGATGGTGATTCCTTCATTTCTGTGGTAATCCCAATACTCGTCACTGATTGCAGCGAGCTCCCTCAATGTTCCCGGTAAACGGAAGAATGAGAAGAGTTTGTTTGTTGATTTTTTTTCTGCCATGAGATTCTCCGTTTCGCCGCGCTTTCGCCGTCGCACCGGCAACCGTCGTGGTTCCGTTGACCATTCCGATTTTCTATCAAAGTCGGGGTCGCCCACTAACAACAGATTCTGAGTCGAAGGTTTTTTTGCCTCACGTGCGCGAAGTATTGATGGCAGAGTCTGCGGTACGGGAAGCAATGCTATCGTGAGGTCCTCAAGCAGATACGTACCCGGTTCTCTTCCGGGCAAGGCGGCGAAGGCAAGATTGTTTAGGCTGCCGTCTGGTGATAGGAGCACCATGTCGATACCTAACAAGTGCTCTTCTAGCGGTTCCCAGACAACCCCACGCAGCTCGATTGCTACGTCAGCGCTGTGGGCGTCCCTTGCGTTACGATTTTGGCAAACAGTAGCGAAGTCGTTGACCAGCTGGGAAATCCTATCGGAGGCGCCGAGATCAACGAGCTTGACGGTTTGACCTGGTCGCAAGACGAATGCCATCACTCTTGATGACGTGTCTTGTTGGACCAACAAAGCCTGACTGGCGTTCCGCACTTGGTACTCTACGAAGTCGACTATGGCAGCCTCCTTGGGTAGGGCTTTTTGAATCTGGGCCCAACTACCGTTCCAACCTGCTGCCTTGGTGCCTAATCCTTCGTCATCGTCGCTCGCAAGACTCTGAGCAAGTTGTCGGGTTAGATCTTCATATTGACTGTTTAGGTCCCTCAATTTGGATTGCCAAACGTCTGTTTCTGCTCCATCATCTGGGACCGAGTACGCGAGTCGCGCTAGAGCATCGGCCGTAGTCTGTAAGCTGTCGCACTTTGCCCGCAGCTGGGGATCCTCACGTAGACTCCGGAGCGCACAATCCCATGCATACAACGCACCTTTCCATGCCAAAACGTGCACATATGCCTTTTCAGCTGGCAAGTCGGCCTGTTGCGACAGGGTGAGGTATGCATCCAGAATTCGTCGAGATGAACGCAAGATCTGGATTTGCTGACTACGATTTCCCAGTTGAAGAGCTACAGCCAGGTTATCTCTGGCGGAATTCAGGGCATCGTTAAACAACCAGTCCGTTTCCTGAGCACGCTCTCTGGGGGTTACTCGAATCACGGTTGGACGAAAAACAAAGTCACCGTCGCCTGCTGCAAGTTGGCCCCATTGCGGAATCTGCCTACTCCCTAAAGCATTGGCAACCCGCGTTTCAACTTGAGCGGCAAGCTGGCGGAAAGTGAAAGTGTGGTCCGGTCGCAAGGAGTTTGCTCGCTCGCGCAGCACCTGTAAAAGTGAACTACTAAAAATCGAATGGCGATCTTGCCCCAGCCCGTCTGCGACGGGTGTAAAACGGCCAGCCGAGATTCCATAAAATGCCGGCTGTTGCAGGTAGTACGACAAGTTATCCGTCATAAACCTTGAGGGTGGGAGGCTGAAAGAAACCCCGCCACGCGTTCCGGCTTCTACAAACTCGGACGCTGACGCTCTCGCGTCACCTACCAAGTCATTGCCCAACCGGCGACTCGACAACACGTCTTGGAACAAGCTGCCTGAGTAACAGCTATCTAAGATGACCAGCTTATGACGACAAGGCAACGCGCTCAGTTGATCCTTGACCCACGCGGCTGGAATGCAAGTGTGTTCCGCATCACTCGCGATGGAATCGACGGCAGCCAGATACCCAGCGTCCGATGCATCGTCTATCAGACCGTGCCCTGAGAAGAACACGATGACGCCATCCTGTTCTGTCAGGTCCTGTTTCGCCAGCCACGCGAATGCATCCTGGATGCCCACTGCGGTTGCGTCACTGTCAGTTAACAAGTACACGCACTCTTTGGTATAGCCAAACTCATCGCGTAGAACGTTTCTCACCTCGATTGCATCATTGACAGCAAACTCCAGTGGCTGTAGTCCACTTTGACCACCTGGGTATTTGTCAATACCGATGATGACGGCCCAGGACCGGCGATAGTTTGTTAGTGTGGCAGCGGACTGTTTGCTCAGCCGAGTGCCCCGCGAACTTCTTTCCAACGTCTTTTCGCCAATTGGAGTCAAAGGATAGTCTTTCGACTCCGTCGCACTTGGAATGGCCTGTTTAGCAAAGTCGCCAGTGACGGATCGAAGATACTCCCGATCAGCTTCGCTCAGCTGCAAGAGCGGAACTGCAATCATGATTCCATCGGGCTTTTTGAGGACTACGCTGGCAAGCTCAACCCGAACGAGTTCCGCTTCGAGCGTAAAGAATCCGGTGTTGTCACGCCACTCACGAGCAACCGCGGACGATGCGGCTAGGCACAGAGTCAATTTTGTCGAAATCAAGAGAAGCCAAATCGTGATTCGCTTTGTGTGGAACGTCATTTTCGCCATCTTCGGATCAATCTTCCAATGTACCAGGGGCAACCATGTTTCCATCCTCCGCTCACTCGAACAACGTACCAATGGACACAAGCGCAGCCTATCTTATTATCTTATTTAACGTCCAGGATAATGTCTTCTTTTGGCGGTATGGCGACGATAGTCGCTAAATGCTCGTGGACATAACTCGTGTCGTGTGGGCGGTCATGAAGTCATAGGGAAGAATACGCGGACACAGCACTTGGAGGGAAGAATACGCGGACACAGCACTTGGGGATGGGATCGTTGAGTCCTAGAAGTGGCGGTATTCGAGTTTAGCATGGATACTGGATGGTATCGAGTTGGCGCATGCAGAGACCAGCTCGACAATGATCTTGGCAGATTGGTTGGCTATTCAGCTGAAGGGGCTGTAAGGAACAGTGCGAGTGCAAGCCCAAAACAACGACGATAAAAAATGGCAAAGGATTTTGCAGCCAAACTAGCTGGCGAAAGCTCGTTGTACGCGAGTACGAACTCGGAAGCGAATATTGCTGCGAAGCGAAAGTGTCCGGGCAATCTCGTG
>JAGQPR010000254.1 GCA_020426625.1 Planctomycetales bacterium | reverse complement strand
TGATGTCGAAAACGACGTAACTTTCGGTGGGAGGGTGAGTTGCGATGAAACCGTGGTGGCGATTAGCGAGAAGTGTCAAAAACAGTTTGAAAAACGATTACGCTAAATAAATAACGGAAAAAGGGCAGCCCCCGGGTCGGCCCAGTTTTCGGGGCAGCAAACTTGTGAAGGCTGCCAGCAGTCGGAAATCGAACAATCCACTACCTTGGCACGATACTCGACAAGATTCTCTCTCACTCGTTGACTCTATCTTATGGCAATCCCAGTAACTTGTCCCGGCTGTCTGAAACGTTTCAATGTAAGCGATAAGTTCGCTGGCAAAACCGGCCCTTGCCCCAACTGCCAAAAGCAAATCAAGATTCCGGAGTTGTCCGAACAGGTCATCATTCATGCGCCCGAGGTCGAAGGACCAAAGGATTCCAAGGGCGGGGCCATTCTCAAACCCATTCGCCGCAGCGAAGTCAAATTGAGTCCACCAGTAATTATCGCTGCTGGTGTCAGCATTGTCGCTGTCTTGGCAATCGCCTTGGGGCTAGGATTAAGCGGTCAGCAGCCAGCAACTTGGCTGCTTGCGACGGGCTCACTGGCTCTCGCATTGCCGTTAGTTTTCGTAGGGTATTGGTTCTTGCGCGATGATGAATTGCAGGGTTACCAAGGAAGAGAACTATGGGTGCGCTGCATTGTGTGCGCGATTGCATTCTCGATCACCTGGGGAGTCTACTCCATTGTTCCAGCCTACGTGTCGGGTTACTCAAGTATGCAAGAGTTTTCTGGACTGGACATGGCGATCTTCATTCCCGTCATGATCTTGATCGGCTCGCTGGCGTCGCTGGCAGCCTTGGAGCTGGAGTACATGACAGCGCTACTGCACTATGTCCTGTATTTTTCAGTCACTTTCTTTTTAGCGTGGTTGTCCGGTGCGCAATTGTCCGAGCCGTTGAGCAACGGCAAGCAGCCTCCCACCCCCGAACCTTCGACCGTGCAAACCGCGCCTGCAAACCCTCAACCCAACCAGCAGCCAACAACGCCTGCTGCTGAGCCGCCTGAAAAGCAGATCCCCAATCTTCTACAATAGAGTTCGCGTTGAACGAATTCGATGTTCTTAACATTGGTTGTCATCAGCTCGGGGAAATTGTTGCATGCGATCCAACAGCCAGCTTCGCGCGTGCCATTGTTGTGGGCTGGTACACTCGGTTCCGGCATTAGAGTTCGAGCAAGAAGCCGTATGTGTACGCTGTCACAGCACGGTTGACTCTGGGCGTCGAAGCGGTCAACGCAGTGCTGCACGCTGTTTCGCGACTGCTTTAGGAGGGTTAATGCTCTACTTTCCGGCGATCTTGCTGCCCATCTTGGAAATTGAAAAACTGGGGCACCATCACGCGGCTAGTTTACTGGGAGGGACAATTGATCTGGTTCTATACGGCAACTGGTTCGTCGGGCTGGTAGTGCTGGTATTTTCCATTGTTCTGCCACTACTAAAACTGATCGCGCTGTTGGAGCTGAGCCGCATTGGGTTGACGCATCGCCGGCATCGCGCCTGGACCTATCGCATGGTGGAATGGACGGGGCGTTGGAGCATGATGGATGTACTGCTAATTGCTCTACTAGTAACCTTGGTCAAACTGGGCGATCTGGTAGCGTTCCAGTTTGGTCCGGCCGTAGTCGCCTTCGTGATGTGCGTCGCCATGAGTATGATCGCTTCAATCATGTTTGATCCTCACGCAATTTGGGATGACGATCAACCAGGCGAGACGTCAGTCGATGGTTTGCAGAGTGCCGAGTTTCCAGTCGCCGGTATGCCAAACGTGTGGGGGAAACTATGAGCGACAATGCGGGCGGCGCTAATCCACAAGAAGGTGAATCTGGAAGATCAATGGAAATTCCGCAAGCGAAAATCCGTCTGCAGCCAGAAGTTCGCCGTGGTCGCATGCGAACACGGCTGTGGTGGTTGACCATCGCTTGTGCATTAGTTGCTGGTGGACTGACCATCTTCAGTTTTCGAACCCAGGGATTATCGCTGTTGATCCACTTTGAAGATGGACACGGTTTAAAGCCGGGGGATACGCTGAGATATCGGGGCATTGACGTCGGCTCTGTCACTCAAGTGGCAATTTCTCCAGAATTGAGCGGCGTCGATGTAAGTATCACACTCAATCCGGGCAACGAGGCAATTGCCGTCGCTGGCAGCCGCTTTTGGATTCAGCGACCACGACTACAGCTGGGACAGATAAGCGGGCTGGAAACCATCGTGGGCGCCAAGTACGTGGGTGTGTTGCCAGGCGAAATCTCAGCTGAGCGTACGGTTGAGTTCCAGGGTTTGGCCAACCCATTGGAGCTGAATGACGCTGTTTCAAGAGAGATTCGCATTCAGTTCCCGGCGGGCGAAGGCCTGGAAATTGGCAATCCAGTACGCTTCCGTGGGATTGCGATTGGCGAAGTTACCTACGTCGAACTAGATCAATCTGCCGAATCGGTTTGGGTCGGTGTGCGACTAGTTGGCACCGCCCGCAATCTGGCGACTGCTGGCACTCAGTTCTGGATTGAGCGACCAAGGTTGGACTTGACCGAAATCCGCGGATTGGAAACGCTGTTAGGAGGCCGCTACGTCGCCATGCAACCAGCCTCGAGCAATGGAGAACTGCAATCCGAGTTCGTTGGTTTGTCGGAAGCACCACCGCTGCCACGACGCGATGGATCCTTAGAAATTGAACTGGACGCACCGCGTCGCTTAGGACTAGTTCGGGGAGCACCGGCGACGTATCGCGGTTTGGAAGTTGGGCGAATTTCCAATGTCGAACTCTCCAGCGATGGCGCCTCCGTCAAGGTAGGGGTGATCATTGAAACTGAGTACACAGAGCTGGTGAGGGACAATTCAAAATGGTGGTCCATCGGCGGGCTCGACATAGAAGCCAATTTGCGTGGCATTGATATTTCCATTGAATCACTGTCATCCTGGATTCGCGGAGGCATTGCCTTTGCAACTCCGGTGCAGCCAGGCGCGCAGGTCGTTACCGGGCATCGATTCATGTTGGAGCCGCAGCCGCAGCCGGAGTGGCTCAGCTGGCAACCACGAATTGCCGTCAGCGGCGCTCGTTTCGGTGGTCTGGAATTGCCACAACCGATCCGTGTCGTAGCCAGTTGGCGGGCCTCACTACTTGGACTCTACCGACGCCGCACAGTCGAAACTTGGGCTGTCGCGCTGGACGATGGCACGCTGCGTGTACCTAGTACATTCATCGACGAAGCCATCGAAGCTGGCGAATCGGTAATTATTGAACTGGCAGGCCAAAGTTTCGATTTTGTACCCAATACCTCTGGACGCAAGCGTGGAGTCGAGAAGATCGAATTCGCGGGTAATGTCAACGCGAAACGCTTTCCTGCAGCGGAGTTGTCCGACAACTTTTCCGATAAATCAGTCTTCTTAATCGTCAGTCCAGAAATCAGCGAACCTATAGCCTTGGACGGCACGCGGGTGATGGTTGAAAAGGGGGTAGGGCTGCGAATCGCCCCAGGCATACCGATCTCGGCCGAATTGGGTGGCTCGCCGGTCGTGGCTGCCGACACCGGAAAACTCTACGGTCTACTGGTTCAAGGTCCCGACAGTTGGCTGATCGCCCGCATCGAGTAATCGTCTTCGTAAAAGGCGACTATAGGCGTAATGGCTAGAATGAAATCGCCCAAGTTGCTTTCCGTGTCTCCCTAGTTTAGCAAATAGTGCTTGAAAACCAGCTGTAGAAGGAGCCACTGATTTCTCTATAGCCAGCTGGTTTGCAAAGGTTAACAAATAGAAAAAGCGTTTGGATCACTCCAAACGCTTTGATATCTTGGCAGAAATGCAAGCAAGCTTGGTTAGCTGCCTTGCTGGATTCGCAATCGTTTCTGAATGTCGGTTTCCAAAACTCCAAATACGGCTTCGTGTCGTTGAACCGACATTTGCAGGGCGGCCAAAAGTCGTTTGGCGGTGAAGAAATTCATGATCACCCGCTGATTGACGTGAATGGGATCTTTGGGAACACCAACTGGCTGTGGGTTCAGACCGAAATCTACGATCAGCTCTTCAGGCGATCCAGTCACTCGGCAAAAATTCGCGTAACTTGCGAATGCCTTATCGTCTTTGACCTGAACTTGAACAGGCTGTTGTTGCTGTGGAGCTTGTGCTTCGGCCGGGGCTGGAGCCACAGGGGCTTCATGATCCATGGTGCCTTCGTCTGTCTTTGCCATCTGTAAAACCTTTCCTAGAGCTTAACAATGCGATGCCATCTAAGGTTGGCACCTGGGATTAGTTGGGCTTAGCACGGTGTATTTCAGAACGCCGTGCTAATGCCCACAAAATTTACATTTCAAACTTAAATGTGCGAGTGAAGAAGCGGTAGATCCTCCAACCCAACGATCTCCAACCGACGTAGATCTTCGCCTGACCGCGATAACCACTGCGGAGTGGAATATCCACATTTTCCAACGGAACACGGGCTTGGTAAGATGTGCTTATTGGGCGCAACCTACCGGTGGAATCCATTTCAGTATCGAGTCTGCCCCCTGATTGTAAGGCGAGATTCTCTGGAGAAACACGCATCTCCATTTCGGAGATCTTCTCAATTATGCCAGAAAACGTATCGAGTCTGGCAGAATCAATTTTTATATCGGCTTCATGGCCTGTGTGTACTAAATCGATGTCGTGTTGGTCGACAACCAGAACCGCTTCCATGCAATTGGGATCACCGACAAAACAGAGCAAATCCGCCTCTGAGAACACGGCGTCACGGTTTTTCTCATCGTAGGGATTACCCGTCCAGGTTGGCAACTGTTCTTCGGCATTCGCACCCTTGGGCATTGGTTTGGGCGGCGCGGGCAGAATGACTCCGCCTTCTTTGGCTTTTACATTCAACATGCTGATTCGTTCATTCAGCCAAACTACCTTGGCCAGCTTGGAGGCCACGATCTCCCTTTGAAGATTAATTCTCGACCGCGAATCGCGATCATCCAAACTCAGCTTCCGGTAATCTTCCAACTTGGTCAATTCCACGTTGTAATCGCCTTCAGCGCGGGACAATTGATACCGCAGGTCAAGGTTATCCAACTCGGCGATCGTTTCGTTGGCTTCGACGCTCTCACCCGGCTTCTTGTTCCAGGAAATCAATCGCCCCGGCACCATAGCGAAAACCTGCTTGGCGTCTTGAGGCTCGATCACCACAGCGCAATCGACATGGAAGGGCAAGGGTATCAGACAGACACCAGCAATGCTTGCCGTGGCAATGGACAAACTGGTCAATACATTCTTTCGCTTCATTTTGCTTGCCCGTCCAGGAGTTCGGAAAAACTTGATAATTTGCCAAGTGGGTTGTATGACCATGCCCGCCAGACCAGCAAAGGCGATCAATCGCCCGAGCGCTTGCAATCCGTACGGTTCAAGAACTTTCATCAAGAACATCATGATGGAAAAGACGACTACCCAGCGGTAGATCACCGAAGCGATCGTATACAGGGCGAACCACATTTGTTTTTTCTGGGGTAAGAATGGGTTCTCTTGCAGCTCCAATCCCAGGCAATACTGCTGAAACCAGCGCTTGAGGATCTCGGTAGCCTTCTGGCGCAAGTTGGGGATTTCCAGGATATCCATTAAGATGTAGTAACCATCAAATCGCAACAGCGGGTTGCCATTGAACACGACCGTGCTCACAGAGCAGATGAACATGACCGACAGGCACAAGAAATTGAACATGCCGGGTTCGCTGAACCACCAGAGATAGGTGGCGATGGAAGCCAAGATCAATTCGACGTACATTCCGGCTGCACCGATAAATACGCGATGCCATTTATTGGGTAACATCCACGAGTCGGATACGTTGCAATACAAACAAGGAGTGAAGACGAGAAACATAAAGCCCATCTCATGACACTCGCCACCATATCGTTTGCAGCTGAGACCGTGCCCGAATTCATGCAAAATCTTGACAATGGCCATGGTCGTTCCCAGCCAAATCCAGTTATGCGCCGCAAAGAACTGTTCGAAGGTGGGAAGTTTTGTGCGGAATTCGTGGAAATTGACTAGCACCAGCGATAGCGCGCTGAGTCCAAATAGGGCGATGCAGATGAGTGCTGGAAGCGTGAAAATCCACCACGTAAATGGATTGAGAAAATTGAGTATGCGCTCGGGATCGATGCCGCGAAAACGCAACGCAAAAATGTTAGATAGCTTTCCCAGCAGTTCTTTGCGCTTTTTCTGGTCGCCACGCCGACGCAGTTGACGACCCTGTCCGTTCGCCTGCGAGATGACCAGGCCACTGCGGTGAAGCATGCCAACAAATTGCTGCAAGTCTTGCAAGGTGATTCTTTGGGGCGCAAATTCCGCTTGGAATCGATCCTTGATCTGTTGCAAACTGATCTTGCCGTCCAACATGTTGAGGATGGCGAATTCCTCTTCATGAAACCGATAGTAGTTTAGCCCAACCGGTTCTTTGACCACCCAGTAGCTGCGACCATGGTAGCGATGCTTTTTGGATTCCAAGTCCGGCCGGCGGCGCAATTGCAAGGGTCGCATCGCGCTGTTGACCAAACTATCTGCCATGGTCGTCATAGGTGTACTCGCGAGTGAAACAAGAAACGTCAGCGATGCCAACGATCAGAAGATCGTGCTTGCCAAGAACGTAAGGGTTGACCTAGTTCAGGTCGATCTTCACGTCAACGTGCATGCCGCTGCTAAACATCCACGGCCCATTTGGAGTTCTGCGTTTGTTGGGAATCTTGCCCCAGACTAGAACCTCACCCAAATCAACTATTGGACTAACAAACTCAATATTGGTCTCGATCGTGTCGACGAAATCTGGACTTACCGGAATCGTGACAGTCATCTTCGCTCCCAACAATTCTGACGGAGATGTCTTAGTAACCGGAACTCGGCATTCGACTTTCATCTCCTTCAAGTGTACGACTCGCAATATGGGTTCACCTGCGCGAATCCATTCACCGCGGTCACGCAGTCGCTCGACAACCATGCCGTCCACCGGAGACTTGACACTGTACAGCCCGAGTCTAACCCGTGCTGCGTTCAACTTTTCTCGTGCCACGTCGGAAGCCAACTGATCTTGCTCGTGTTTGATGACAGCGACGCCAATTGCAAGGAACCCTTTATCCTTTTCCAGCTCAGCTCGGCGGCGTTCGGAAAGCGAAGCGGCTCCCTTGCGCTCCAACTCGTCGATCACCTGAAATTCGGCTTCAGCAACTTTGTGAGACAGCTTGGCATATTCCATGTCGGCAGTCTGCTCAGCTTGTTTTTCCGCCGCCAGTAGTTCTTTGCCTGCGACTGCGACCTCGGCGTCAGCCACGCGAGAATCGATGCGGACCAAGATCTGATCTTCATTGACGATCTGTCCTTCATCAGATAGCAATTCTTGAATGATGCCGTCGGCTTGGGCGGCAACTTCAACGTCATAAATCAATCGCAATTGCGCGCCATCAAGGACGATTGACGTCTGGCAAAACCCAACAGTTGACGTGGAAGCAAGCAGGATCGTACCTAGCAAGATCGCAATCGTTTTACGGATGGACATATGCATTCCTAGGATAAGTTTGTTATTGATCAGGGAACGGAAAAGGTTGAACAACGGAAAGACTGGTGAGTCGCAGACTAAAAGATCACATTAGCTTGTACCCATTCGATCACTTCGTGGAACCAGACGAAGGCGGCAGAGCGACGTCCACAGGTTACGTCGGCGATCACCTTGGCTCCCGGACGACGGCTGATACCTTCCATCGTGTCCGGCTGAACTCGCAGTTTGACGATAGCGCCTTCCGATTCATCCAGCTCGGCTCGTGCGTGAATGGCCTCTGGACTAAGTGTGCCTTTATGGTTAATCGCTGGGTCGGTAGCCAAAATGAACTCAACGGGCAGTGGCTGATCCTCGGAAGCATCAAGGGCCATGTCCAAGTACTTCATGCGCTTTTCAGGCATCAACAATTCCAATTCATAGTCGCCTTTGGGGTCTGCGATCGTCAGCAGCATTTGTCCCATGCTCACCGGTCGAGCTCGCAGGGTCTTCTCAACGTCCCAGGTCATCACGATGCCGTCGATGGGGCTCACCAAAGTGAGTTTTTTCTCCTTCTCTAACAAGAGTGCCTTCTGGGCGTTCAACGCCTCCAATCGAACGCGGTATTCCGACTCTTGCGATTTTAGCCGCATCGCCTCGCGCCGTTCATTCGCCGCATAGGCTTCGGCAGCAAGTTCGCCTGAAGTGACGATCTGCTTGCGTGTCTCCTCGAGCTGGCCCTCGAGCTCGGTCAGTTGAAGCTCCAGATCTCGATTCCTCAGCAGGACGAGTTCTTCGCCTTCTTTCACTTCCTGTCCATGCACCACCTTGACCTCTTCAACCTCGCCGTCGGTATGGGCAAACACCTGGCGTTGCAGCGTTGGTTGTAGTGAGCCTTGGGCCTCCAAATCATGATTGATTCTTATCAGGAACATAGCCAACAAGGCGATGGTGATCAGCGTCAACACTGTCATCGTCTTGGGGAAAGCAGAACCCTTGAACAACCAGGTTGCCCGCCCCAGCGCCCGCCAGACCGGCATTAGGAACAAGTCCGAGTGGGTCATTGAGTTGTTCAACGCGCGGGCAGTATGCTCATACACCAAGTCGCAGCGTGATCGCAGTAGATCGGGCGGGACCTGGCTCTCAATTTGCTCGACGATCAAAGCACCGATAATCTCGCGACTGCTGAGATCTTCTCGCTGCACTGTTTCTTTCGCTTGGACGTCACCTTCGACTACCTTTTCCGGTCGCCGAATCGGCAGGATGGCAATGGTTCGGCCATGCGATAGGTCCACATAATCTTCGATGGCTTCTTCCAATTGTGGCGGCAGATCTTCGACTGAACCGTCGTACCACAACGATTCGCCAGCAGCTACCACTCGGGTTGCTAGGTTGTTAAGGGCCGTGATGATGTTGGAGCGATTCTCGATCGTGTCCTGACCGCTGGTGGCTTCCACGCGACACTTTCGCCCCTTCTTGATCGCGACGCTCACGCGGTCGCAACCGATCAACTGCCTGCCTTCGTTGGCAACCGTGAACGCGGTATCCCTCAATTCCAGATTGTCATGGACCAAGCGAGCAAAGTGGTCCGCCTGTTGCCACATCAGCTGGCGATCGGAAACTTTCTGTAGCGTGTGTCCTTTGAGCCATTCGCCAATCAAGCTGGCCATTTGATCGAGGAATCGCATGTATCCGCGCTGGATGTTCGGAGCGGAATTGGGTCTTTGAAAAACTTCGACCAAACCCGTTGTCTGGCGTCCTCCCGAAAGCGGCGAAACCACCAACAGGTACTGAGAGGGATTTCCTTCGTCCTGGCCTTCGCCCAACATTGAATGTGGAGGAACCAACTCCGACTGGCCACGCATGAACAATCGCGACAACAGTTTTGAATGTTTGGCCGCGTCTTCGCTGTTGGCTTCAAGCAGATTCTGGTTGACGTTGATCTGGTAGCTCAGTCGCAAATGGCCTTCATCGTCCAAAAGCCATATTGCGCCGCCCACAGCCGCCAACGCATCGACAATTCGCTTAAGTACGGCCGGGAAATAGTCTTCGCTGGCGGCATCGGAACGCGACAATTCGGCGATCTCATTGATCAACGTGCGAATTTGCTGCTTGGTTTGCTCTACTGTCTCTTGGGATGGTGTAGTCGACATAGGAGCCTTCAAATTCTGTGATGATGCCTAAGGAAATTACTCAGCCAGAATCCTGGCGAAACTCGGAGAATTGCTGCTATTGTTTGATGGACACTTGGGTTTCAGGAAGGTCCGCACGGCATGTTTCGCAGTGCGTTTCGCACTCTGCCGCCGATTTAACATGGTTGCTGAGTTGAATCGTTTGGAGTTGCTGTTTCCCGATCGTAAATACTCGATTCACAGGTTCAAGTGTTTGAATTGACCATTTACCGCTTGAGTTCAAACTGCGATGGAGCCGTGATGGTTATACCAATCAGGCCCTATTCCGCTGGCGTCATTCCATTCTGTCTATGGAGCCATTGGACTGCTTCGATCGCAAAGAGTTCCCGTAATTCGAAAGAGTTTATTAGCAGTGTCCGTGCCAAAATACTCACCTGAACCGCAGAAGCATTGCCCTGCGTTTGTACCAAGAGTATAAACAAGGTGGGTCCTGCAAGGAAATAGGCAAATTCTGCCTTTTCTGGATTTCCCGAATCGGCTGGTTCAATAGATTGCGCGGGAACTAACCCGCTCCGCCGTGCGTCGGATGTGCCTGAAAGCGCTTTCGAATAGGAATGATCAGTCCAATCGGAAAATCCGTATGTGTGATGGAAATCCATAGTGGGCTGGCCTGCGGATTGAATGTTGAGTTTGGAACACATCAAAGCAATATAGTGTTTACGTTGGGCAACCAACTGAGTCCAAGCTGCAATTGATCAGTAGCAGAGATGCTTTACTTACCAGCAGAAACAACAAGACGTTGAACAATCAAACCTTACAAAAAGCGCTCAAAGACCTGCCACTGGACCGTGATGGTCCGTCTGCCTTGCAAGTCCGGCAATTGGGATTGTTGGTAGATGGCGATCTGCCCCTGCAGACCTTTTTGGAACGACTACTGCCCGAACTGGTACAGCTTTTCCACGCTCAAGCTGCCGTCGCGTGGATGAAGGCCGAAGGGGCCAGTGGAGCCGTGTTCGGCGTGCGTTACCGCATGGATGCCCTGCTGAATTCGGTAGCTGAGCACAAGAAACACGATCGGTTAGTGCAGTTGGCTTGGAGGCACAAGCAACCTTTGTTGGCCGAACCCGCTAGCAAACAAGACAAGCAGGCCACGCCCTCTCACGATAACCCGACTGGCTGCCCGGTCCTATTTGGACCGATTCTGCATTTGGGTGAACCCATTGCTCTTTTGGAAGTGGTTCTGTCCGAGGCCCGAGGGCCGTTTTCACCCGCGCAGCGGCAATTGTTTCTGCGCGGAATCCAGCTGATTTCCGAACGGGTCTATGGTGGGCTCAGCCGCAGGATGACACTGCCTGCCGCTACCATCGCCCAAGCCACTAGACATTTGGAATTGCTAACGAACGAAGTCAATTCTCTTCAGCAGCAAATTCTCCGCAATATCGAATTGCGATTGCAGCAGTTCCACGGTTGGGCGTTTGCCTCCTATGATGAGAACCAGTCCTTCGCCAAACTTGTACAGCAACTGCTGGAAAGCCACGGTTTACGCGTCCGTTGTCCAGAGTGTGGCAACCCGGCCATCTTGCGTTGCCTGCGGAGCGGCAACGCTAAACACGGTGCGTTCGTATTCGACCACTATTTGGATACCGGTCGGACATTCCACGGCGGTCCCACCACCGTTCCCCTGATACAAGTGGTCGCCAAACCGGCGCGCCGCCCAGCGATCAGCAACCCGGCCTAGCCATTGCCGCGCGGGAACGGTGCTGTCGCGGAACCAGATAATAGTCGCCTTTCGCTCCGCGAAAGTGTGTAATTATTTGCCTTTCGCTCCGCAAAAGATGTGGGAAAAAGGACACTTCTCGCTAATCGCCACCACGGTTTCATGGCAACTCACCCTCCCACCGAAAGTTACGTCGTTTTCGACGTAAATATTCGCCGAAGGGGTGAATGGAGCAAAGGATCTGGCGGCTCAGCACTTTGGTAAAGCAAGGCGGCGACCGC
>JAGQPR010000253.1 GCA_020426625.1 Planctomycetales bacterium | reverse complement strand
CCGAAGGAGCCGGAGGGCGCGTGGTTGGCGATTCAGCCAAGTACAACGCCGTTGCCAAGAAGATTATGGACGAGTACGACATTGCGATCGACGACCAATATGCCTTTGCCATCGAAAGGCTGAAGGAAATCCAGCAGCCTGCCAACGTCCATTTCACCAAACAAGGCTCGGAGACGCTGGCCCAGCAAGTGGTAGTAGCAATTTCCAAAGCGCTCGAAAAGCCAAGTTTGTAGAGGCTGCATTGATGAAATTGGTATCGTGGAACGTCAATGGAATCCGCGCCGCTATGGACAAGGGCTTTCGCAGCTTTGTCGAGTCCGAACAACCCGATGTACTGTGTATCCAGGAGACAAAGGCGGAGCCCAATCAGCTCGACCTTCAATGGGTCGACCAATTGGGCTATCACCAGATGTGGAATTGCGCGGTCAAGAAGGGCTACAGCGGAACGGCCATCTGGTCCAAGCAACCGGTCAAAAAACATAGCTTGGGAATAGGTCTGGAAGAGCACGACAACGAAGGTCGTGTAATCACCGCCACTTGGCCAGAATTTCATTTGGTAAACGTCTACACGCCAAATTCACAACGCGAGCTGGCGAGATTGGATTATCGACAACAATGGGACAGAGTGTTCCTGGATTATCTAGTGAGACTCAATAAGCGCAAGCCTGTGATCTTTTGCGGTGACGTCAACTGCGCACACCAAGAAATCGATTTGGCGAATCCAAAGTCAAATCAGAAGAATGCTGGTTTTACTCCTCAGGAACGAGCCGGGTTGGATGCGGTCGCGAAAGCTGGCTTTATC
Source organism: Planctomycetales bacterium (assembly GCA_020426625.1). Lineage (GTDB taxonomy): Bacteria > Planctomycetota > Planctomycetia > Pirellulales > Pirellulaceae > Aureliella. The sequence goes on along the minus strand of JAGQPR010000253.1, from coordinate 10,880 downwards.
GATTCGTTTCGGGCCTTCGATACGGGACCAGGCAATTACACGTGGTGGACATATCGCAGCGATGCTCGCGCTCGAAATATTGGCTGGCGATTGGATTACTTTTGGGTCGCAAAGAAGTTCTGGCCAAGTGTGCGGAGCGCCAGAATACGCACTGACATCTTTGGATCCGATCATTGCCCAGTTGAATTGGAAATCTGCTTGGAACCATCAACCTGATCGCGCACCGTGACAGCGAGAGCATCAGCGGTGCGGGCGTATTTAAATCGTGTACTCGCAGTCTTCGACATGAACACTGACAGACAATTCAAGAGCACTGCAACAAGCAGCCAATCATGAACCTATCTAACGCAACTCAAGTACGATTCAATTTTGGCAGCCAAGCAGTTTGGCAACTGGACTCCGCCAATCGGCTGAATATCGCACCAGCAATGCAAACAGCACCGGTAGCACAAGTCCGGCAGGCGATCGAAACCGCATTCTCCCAGCCGTTAGACTTTGTACCTCTGGATCAATCGGTTGTACCTGGTGACCGAATTGTTTTTGCTGTGGATTCACTTCTGCCACAATTGTGTGACGTGGTTACGGAATCGCTATGCTGGTTTGCACATCATGGTGTCTTAGCAAGCAACATGACCGTCGTGCTGACGCCAACATCGCAGGCCTTGGTCGAGTCGTTGAAGAATCGCATTGGGGATTCAGATTGTGCAGCTGCCAGCGTGCAAGTACATGATCCGGATTCGGCCGAGTGCGTGGCCTACCTGGCTGCGAATGATGCTTCGGACCCGATCTACATCAACAGAACAGTAGTCGACGCCGATGTCGTCGTACCAATAAGCTGTGCCACGCCGCCGGGGCAACTGGACAATCTCGGGTGCTACGGTGTGTTTCCACTGTTATCGGACCGGGCAACTCGCGGTCGATTCTATAGTTTGCCAAGATTGATTGATGTAGCGAATCGCGAAACGCTGCTCAGCTGGGCAAACCAGGCTGCATGGTGGCTAGGATTGATGGCAAGTGTACAAGTGGTTCCAGGCTGCGAAGAACGTCCCCTCGAAGTCTTTGCAGGCACTCCCGACGCATTGCTGGCAGCTTGCGACGCATCCATGAAAGCCAGTTGGGCAACTGAAGTTGCTGAGCCACTTTCCGAGATCGTCGTCGCTTGCCTCGATGACAACGCGACCCAGCAGAGTTGGTTGGCGGTTGCCCGTGCATTGGACACCGCCTCCAAGTGTGTTGCCCCTGGCGGAACAATTGTACTTTGTACCAGTCTCAGTGAACCGGTAGGTGTGGGACTCAGCCGCCTGCGTCAGTCACACGAATCGCAAGACGTCATCGCCAAGCAGCTGGCCAAGGACTGCCATGATGATGCCATTGCTGCCGCTGTATTTTTACGCTGCACCGCCGAACACCACGTCTATCTCCTGTCACAGCACAGGAAAGAGACATTGGAGAATTTGGGGATTGGCTTTATCGAAAACGCATCCCAACTAAATCATTTAGTGTCCCAGTTCCCCTCATGTACCTTGCTGAAGTCTGCCCAGCACGCCTGGCTTTAGAGCTTTGCCATTTCCTGCTTCGATGCGTTTCAAGGCGATCGACAGTTGAAAACACCGGCCAAGGACATGATCACCAACGAGCTTCCATTTGCTGCACGACTTGGTCTGCCAACTGTTCGATGGCCCGTTGTTGAGCGGTTGCCATACTCTGGCCGCCCTCGGGAACAAAATCCGCGCCCTGGATAAAGTAATACGCGAACTCACCCTGGGGAACAAAGCGATTTTCCATCAGCAGATTCCCGCGGCGATCGATCCAAGTCAGCTCCAGCGTGAGCAACGTTTCCACGGCGCGTGGTTCGTCGGTGCGGGCTTCGGTGACAGTGCGTTTGGTCTGTGAGGTGACGCGGCAAGTAAGTGTGCTATCTGCATTCGGTCCACCCACCACTTTGAATGGCGTCTTTAATTCCACCGATTTCTGAATGGCTTCCGTTAACTGGACGCCTATTTCCTGTCGCCAAGAATCGTTGCGAATCACCGGGATGTGGATGGTGCGAATGTTGGGGTTGTATAGAGTGCGATTGCCGAATTGGTAGCCCACACAGCCGATGTTCGCTGTAAGCGTCATGAAGAGCAAGAACATCATAAGGTGTTTCGGGGCGAAACGCTCAGGCAATAGCGGACTGGTTCTTTGAACTCGTCGCACGCTGCCGAGTACGCATTTGATTTGCTGACGATCGTCTGCGAGAGCCGAGTAGATTCGACTGCGCATTGCTGGGGCGTGCCAGAACTGAACCACGACGTTAGTTTGCCTTTTGCCAAGGGCGCTCATTCGATTTGTCGCCGAACATTTTCAGCAGGAATCCCAAGTGCTGTGGAGGGTCGTCTGGCTTGTCGGAAATTCTGGCCAGTTCCTCCCGCGCCCGATCTGCAAATGGGGTATCGCCGTATTCCTCGATGATATTGTTCAAGTGAAACTTGGCGGAACCGTGCTCGGATCGATTCAGTCTATACTGCGCATTGTTCCAGACTCGCTCTGCCAGGGAAAAGCGAATTCTGGCGTAGGCGCGATTCAAATCTTGCTGGTGTTCTGCTGCCTCGGATGGAAACTGTTGGGCGATCTGCTTGACGCGCTTCATAGCGTCAGTGAGCGGTACGCTGCTGTAGCTCGGCCCTTGATAGGACTCCAACAAACTTTGCATTTCTAGGAATTGCGCGTTGAATAGATGCTCACTGTCGGGGTAAGTCATGCGCAGATCGGCGAATGTCTGGGCAGCATCTTCGTATTGCTTGGCTTCATATTGATCCATAGCGAGCCGCATGGTCGCATCATCGCCCAGCTTGCCTGTTGGGTTATCGATTCGCAGACTTTCCAACACACGTTTGCCATGGCCACCTGTGTCATTCCAGGGCTCTTTGGAGTCGGTGAAATTGACCTGCAGGAATGACTTGTTGGTCTTTTCCTGCAGTTTCAACCAGTAGTCGGCAATCTCGAAGCGTCTGGACTCAACATGATCCAAATAGCGGTTGCGAGGGTATTCCTTGGACAACCGCGAGTACAGATCTTCGGCGTGGTAATAGTCTTCTGCGAAGAAGCTTGCTTCGCCAGCCATCAACAGGGCATCTTGCTCCAAAGCCGAGCTAGGCCAATTGTCTGCTGCTTTCTCGAATTGTTTGGCTGCGTCGCGGAAAGCTTGCTTGCGAGACTCACCATCTGTTTGCCGGCCCGCATTGAACGTCTGCTCTGCGGCAGCGTATTGACTCTTGGCCAACTCAGCATTCTTGCGACGGCTTCGCTGCAGGCCAATTTTTTGCATTAGACTCCCGACGGCCGTGTCTCGCTCAGCGGATTTGCCCTCAGGACGGTAGTCACCAAATTCAGTCGGGCTGTCGATCGACCGCTTGGCAAATTCGTAATCGGACATCGCACCTTGGTTAGGTGAGAGCAGCGTGCATCCAGCCAGCAGTTGGCTGCCGAGTAGCAAGCAGCCAAACAGAATCCTGAGGCACATCGTCCGCACTGCAAGCAAGTTGTATCCGATGCGTTCGTCCACAATTCCGCCGCTGGACATGGATTCGATACATGCATCGTTCTCGACTGCGCATTGTATTTTCAACGCCCTAGCTCCTCTAGGTAACTATGCATTTGGAGTTTACGATCCAGCAGCACTGTGAAGTACCGTTGCACTACGCCTCGCAATACTGCGGGTTGCGTACAGCCGTATGCGGTCAGGTTCGTTGATCGCCAGTTCACTTGACTGTGTTGTTCTAAAATCTCTAGTACCGCCGTGGGTAGTCGAACTATCTGCTGGGCGCCCGCGACACAATTGCTGCAAAGCACTCCGCCGCCCAACATGCTGAACGAACTGAATCCCTTGTCTGCAGGGGCATCCCGTCCGCAATGGGCACAATCTCTCCAGCTGGGCAGATGCCCCGTTAGTCGCAGCAACTGCATTTCAAAACGCAATACAATGGCGGCAACCTGCAAGCTTGATTCGTGCAGGGCTTCCAAAGTTGCCTGGGCCAGCTCATACAACTCCGTGTGTTTATCTCCTCTGCCGATTGTGTGGTCGAGTAGTTCGGCAGTGTAATAGCCCGCATACAACCGCAACAGATTCTTCTCCCCCGCGCGAAATCGCCTTTGCAATTTAGCTTCGGTGAGAATATCGAGGGCATCGCTGGACTTTGAAATGAACACTACGCGACAGATCGACAGCAGGTCAAGGGCAGCTTCGAAGGAGCTCTTGGGCCGCCGCGCTCCCTTGGCAATGACTGACAGTTTGCCGAAATCGCAGGTAAACAGACTGGCAATGAGACTCGTCTCGCTCCACGGGTAGATGCGGAGCACAATCGCCTCGGTTTTTTCAGAAGACAATTGTTTTTCTCTGCCAAAAGTACGGGGAAATCACTATTTGAACCATATGCGGGTTAATATATTGCCAAACTTGTCTTCCATCCTGCAATTGCGGCACGCATAATGCATTATGAGAACTATAGTCGGAAAGCAATGCGTTTTTGGCAGGAGCCAGGACCCAAGTTGAGCTGCGGAGTTTGCATCAGTGCAAGTTACGGAACCCAAATTGTTGATCGCCGATGATGACCGCGATTTTCGCGAGTCTCTTAGTGAGGTTTTTCGCCGCCGAGGCTTTCAAATTTGCCTAGCCGCCAACGGTCGTGAAGCGGTCGAGATCGTACAATCTTCCACTTCGCTGCATCTGGCACTGCTGGATGTACACATGCCTCATTTGTCTGGATTGCAAGCCCTCTGTGAGATCCGTCGCAACTTTGTCAGTAGGCTACCGTGCATATTGATGAGTGCGCAGCTGGATGACGCTATCGTTCGCCAAGCTCAAGAGTTGGAAACTGCCTCCGTGCTTTCCAAGCCATTCACGCTGCGAGATTTGACGTCGACGGTAGAAATGGCCCTACTAAACTCATACGGCTGGGGTTCGGGAACACGTCATTAATTCGTTTTCATTAAGTCCCGCGTTTCCTTGAAGCAATCCTGCTAACAGCCAGCACCTGTTCTCAGCGGCGAAGCCGCGTTAGTAGGTAGTCGTGAGCATCAGCTCTGGGAAAACTTTCGAGGCATCCCGCAAGAGCGTTGGTGTGTTTCCATGAAGAAATCGTGCGGAACAGCCAGCACCTGTTCTCAGCGGCGAAGCCGCAGCAGCATGTAGCCGCGAGCGTCAGCTCATGGAAAAAAGCTTTCAATCCATTGGCTGACGCCAACAGCTACATGCTTACACGGCTTCGCCGCTAAAGATGTACTTCGTGGCGTCGTAGTCAAGCAGCCTGACGAGAAAGATGGGGCATTTCAACCAGGCGACCTTCAACCACTTCGAAGACTCGGTCTGCCAATTCCAACAACTTTTCACGATGAGTGATAATGACCATCGTCCGTTCGCCTCGGTGTTCGGCCAAAGATTCGCGAATCAGTTGTTCACTGTGCATGTCGATTTGGCTGGTCGCTTCATCCAAGATGAGGATTTCCGGATTGCACAGTAACGCTCGGGCCAGCGCAATGCGCTGTCGTTGACCACCACTCAACTTGCTACCATTCTGACCAACCTTGGTTTCGTAGCCATCTTCGAGCGAGTCCATGATAAATTCATGTGCGTGCGACTGTTTGGCAGCCCAAATGACTTGCTCATCGGAGGCTTGCGGATTTCCATAGCGAATGTTGTAGGCCACGGTATTGTTAAACAGCTCGGTGTGCTGGTTAACTAGGGCAACTCGGCGGCGCACATCATCTACTTTCATATCTCTGAAATCCACATCATCGAGCGTCAAGTAGCCGCGGTTCGGATCGTAAAAGCGACTGAGCAAGTGTATCAATGTCGACTTGCCGCTCCCGTTATGTCCCACAATGGCAACTGTTGATCCGAATGGTATGTCCAAAGATACATTCTTAAGAATGGGTTGTTCTGGATTGTAACCGAACTCCACGCCTTGCAGCTTGAGCATGCGATGTGGTGTCGGTACATCTACCGGAGATTCGGGATCGGCAATCGCGGCTGAATGGTCCAGCATTGGGTACAACGCATCCGCCGCGATACAACCGGCATACATCGAGGAATAAACGGCCGACAGCTTCCTCAATGGATCGCTAATGCCAACCAACATTCCAAAAAATACCAGCAACGCCGACTTGCTGAGCGGTTCTTCGCTGATTTGAATCCCCAGCAAAGTTGTTTCGTTGTTCAATACCAAGTAGGCTCCACCGATGATCGTGGTTCCCAACATGCCCAATCCCAGAAACTCAATAATTGGTTTCGACAGCGAAGTGTAGAATATGAATTTCAGTCCGTAGTTTCGCATGGCCATTGTCGCATCACCGAAGCGTCCCTGCTCCAGAGTTTCCATGCGATAGGCTTGGACCGTGTTGATGTTGCCCAACGACTCGAGCATCACGGCGTGGTAGCCTTCCGCTCGAGCGAGTTGATTGCGGGACACCTCACGCAGCCTCTTCGTCACCCAGTACAACATGGCACCGACCACCGGGGCAATTACCACGCTCAAGAGCAATAATCGCCAACAAATGATGCCAGCGCCGATGAGACAGGCAACCACTTTCAGTGGTTCTCGCAGGGCGGCGCCCAATGTGTTCATCAGACCACGCGATAGCATTTCCGTCGTATGTGTGATACGTGCTGTAAAACCACTGGTTCCGTAGCGGGCGTACGAAGCTCGATCCAGTCCCATCGCCTTTTCAAAAACTTGCATGCGAATGTTTCTGGAAATGTCCAAGGCCACCCTTCCTACCAGCACCTCGTTGGTAATTAGGAAGAAGTGTTTGATCAACGTCGATACCATGAGGACGACGACGATCATTGCAATCGTATCAAAGGGAGTGCTGGGAAGTCGCTTGATCCAGGGCTGGGCGTAATGATAGCCCAGCGCTTTCGCCTGCTCGGCAGTCAACAACAAATGCGCTTCAGCCAACCCTTGGCGATTTGCCTCGTTGCTAGGATCTTGAACGAAAAGGGCTTGTCGGCGCGCGGTGGCGATCAACGATTCTTGGACTGCTGAATCAGCTTTGGCGACTTCTTCGTCGATCCATTGGTGCATGGACTTGCCGCTGATCGTCACTTCCAGAATTGGATAGAAAGCACCGATATTGGCGCCCCATAGCGCTGCAACGGCAAACGAACAGAACGCCGCCAATGCCAACGTAGGCCAGAATGGAGTTGCGCTCTTCAGTGCTCGGCCAAAATTGTGCATGGAACTTGTTGAGCTTATATTGCGGAAAAGGACAAGTTAATGACTATTCGATTTGCTAGCGACGTCCCTAGCAAGCTATTGCTGCTATTGAACTTATGATCCGCCCGACCGAACTTAAGGCTTTCACGATGATGGATGTGAGTCAAAAGCAGGGAAGCTGAACGCGACGTATTTAATCTGACTTATCGGCAACTAGTTGTCCGGCGTTTTGGAAAAACTCGCGACGCGAGCATTCAACTCATACTCAGCGATAGGATAGCTATCCAATGACCTTGGCGACGGCCCACTGAAACCAGCCACGATAAAGCGGTTGAAGGACGCGATGGTGGTTAGTTACCCATTCCTGTACCGCCTTCCATTCATGTTCTCGCCACGTCGTATATTGCGACAGGTGCGACCCCTTGCCCTGGTAATTCTCAAACTCTCGAAAATCAATCAGGTCATCGAAGCGGATGATCGTACCGGGAACGATTCCGTCATTGACGGTGGACAGGACTGTCTTGGTGCTCGAATACAAGTCGCAGTCGACATGCAGCAGCGCGATGGGACCTCGGTTCTCCGCCCACCAGTCGGGCAACGTATCGTCAAAGAATCCCTTTATTAGATGGACGTTGTCAGCCACTTCAGGCAGGTTGCCATGCAAGTGCCATTTGGTCATCTTACGGTAGAGTTTGCTGCCTAAATCCCAGTCTTCCGGCAGCCCTTCAAAGCTATCAAAGCCGTACAGTGTGCGATCTGGCCAGAGTTCCGCCATCTTGTTAATGCTTTTGGCGTCGAAAACACCGAATTCGAGGATATGTCCATCAATCAGCTGGAAACTCTGTTTTAGATGGTTAAACGACACGTTGAACATGTCGGCCATGTTGTCTTCGTGGTCAATCAAATCACAGTGTCGAAAATCTTGAAGCATATCGTGCTCCGATGTCCTACGTTCCTGAAAGTCCGATTAGGGCAACTGCCTCCGCACACATGCAGCCGCATGCTGAAGCTCTCGAACTGGATCGTTTCAGGTTTCGCCTTGAGCGTCAACATCAAGAATACGATTGCTTGCATTCTCGCATCGGCCACGTTGTTCAATTGGGCTGGTTGCCCAAGAGCGGATTTCAGTATAAGCCCAATGAAGCTATTGAGTTTTCCAATGCTATTAGGGGGAACAAATGCGCGGCCTCAGTCGGGAACGAGTGCCAGAGTTGGACGGGATACGTGCAATCGCTTGCTTACTCGTTCTGTGGGTTCACCTTGGCCCAGCTGCCTTCCAACCGCCGTCGGTGCTCCGCGCAGGAAGCACGGGCGTGGACTTATTCTTTGTGCTCTCTGGATTCTTAATTACACGCATCCTGCTATATAACCGCCATCATGGTGTCTCCTTGAAGACGTTCATGATTAAGCGGGCGGCTAGGATTTTCCCCGTGGCATACTTGGGAATCGTATTGTGCATGCTAGTCCGTCCAAGTTGGGAGATGATCTACTCCGCGGCCTACCTTCAGAACGTGGGGGCGATATTCGATCTGTCTCGCGGCGTGGTGAATACCCACTATTGGACGCTAGCGATCGAAGAGCAATTCTACTTAGTCATTCCATTCATCGTATTGTTCTGGCCAGCAAGAACACTCCGCCAAGTTCTAGTTTCACTCTGCCTAGTTTGCATAGCATCCGTATACGCCGTCACCATGTTGTCGCCGATGCTAGACAGACTAACACTGGACTTAGCCATTTCCAGTGGCACAACGACTCGAGGTTGGTTGCTGTTGGCGGGCAGCGTAATCGCCAGCTTTGAATCGCATGTGCGATTCGACAAGGTAAAACCAATTGTGATTGCCATTAGCCTGGTATTTGTCTCTGCCGCGCTGATTAGTCCTTCGTTCAGTATACTCGGGTTGCAAGATCCGGTACCTTGGTTTGGTGGGGCATCCAGCTTTGGCGATGGCATGATCCGCAGGCAGTTGATTGTTCTGGGAATCTTCATTTTTTGTTTGTCGCCCGCAGGGAGAAGCCAGCTGACGATCTTGCGAGACCCATTGCTAGGTTACATCGGTTCGCGAAGCTACGGCTTATACGTTTACCACATGGTTGTGTTCGAAATCTGTGGAGTCCGCAAGGGTTTGACCACGACGGAATCTCCATGGGCTTCTTGGCTAGCGTTGGCATTGACATTTGCAATCGCGGAACTCTCGTATCGTTTCGTTGAATTGCCGATCATGTCAAGATGCTCGCGCGCCATTGAAGAGAAAGCACAACCTGACACGCCGCGGCATATTGCTGCGTACGCTTCCACAAAAGAACAACGGAATACATCAGAAATTGACGAATTGACGCACCGAGCGGCATGAGGAAACCATGATTGCTTCGTTGGGGTCAGACCCCGCTCCCACGAAGGCGGAGAGAAGAGGCGTCAGGACTCTATAACACTCAAGTGCATTCGTGCGCAGGAATGCCGAAACAGCAGTGTGGTGATTGTGAACACAACGCCGTACCACGATGCCAGGGAACCAGCGAAGCATCGTAGAGACTGGGTTTCCGCCTGCGTGGGAATCATGTAGGAAGGTGCCATGCATGTGGTAGGAATCATGTAGGAAGGTGCCATGCATGTGGTAGGCACCATTGCCCGATGGTGACCAAGTCGGTTTCTTGGTCAATGGAGGTTCACTCAAGCAACAGTTGAATGCCGATTTGCTGCCGAACATGCACTACACGCTCACGGTCCAAGTAGGTGATCGGCTCGGGATTCCGTTCGCCGATTATTCGGTTGGACTGTACGCGAACGGTAATTTTCTCGCTCAAGCGCTGAGTGCAGACTTTCGACCTGCAGACGGTCAGTTCATTACCGCTACGGTCCACTATGCCAGTCCGAGCGTGGTTGCTCCCGGGCAGCGGCTAGAAATACGACTGAAAGAGTTAGAAGGTGCCATGCATGTTCTAGGCAAGAGCGATTGGATTTGATAGAATAAGCGGAAAGGGAGAATGGCGATGGGAAGACCGAAGCGGGGTGAGCAGTTTAGCTGCGACGAAGTGGGAATCGTGCATGTCGTCCAGCGATGTGTCCGAAGAGCGTTTCTGGCTGGCCTCGATCAGGCGACCGGCAAAGACTACTCGTTTCGACGTGAGTGGATCCGTCGCCGAATGGAGTTGCTGGCCAGTGTGTTCGGGCTGGACCTCTTGAGCTACGCGGTGATGTCAAATCACTTGCATCTGATTCTGAGAACGCGACCGGATGTGGTGGAAACTTGGTCCGATGAAGAAGTCGCTTTGCGCTGGCTGCGGTTGTTTCCCGGGAAAAGACTTGAAGAGCACTTAGGGGAACCAACGGATGCGGACTTGGAGCATGTGCTGAATACGCCGGGTCGAGTAGCCTTGCTGCGTAAGCGGCTGAGCGATGTTTCGTGGTTTATGAAGTCGCTGTCTGAGCCGATTGCACGCCTAGCCAATAAGCAAGATGAGTGCACCGGGCGGTTTTGGGAAGGTCGCTTCAAGGCACAGAAAATAGTGGACGAAGCCGGTTTGTTGGCCTGCGCGATGTACGTGGACTTGAATCCAGTGCGAGCGGCTATGGCTGATGCACCCGAGTCGTCGCAGTTCACATCGGCCTACGACCGCATTCGCGCGACACATGGTGAACGGCAAGTTGCAGCTACCGACGAAACAGTGATCGATGAGGAGGAAAAG
>JAGQPR010000252.1 GCA_020426625.1 Planctomycetales bacterium | reverse complement strand
CAACGGGAAGGTTACATCCCGCAAAGCCCCAAAGTAAGGTTCCTGGGTACCGTTCACCCCTTCGGCGAATATTTACCGTCATTTGTCACTAACTCCAGCCGAAATGAATGGACACCGCTGCAGCTGTGCTGTCGAGCTACACGCGGACGGTTGGACCAGCCGTCCGTCTGAGTCTACTTAGCGACTGCGAAGCTGTGTGTTCGCTGGACGGCGAACTGGCAGTCTTTCGTTACCCCCACTTATGCCACGTCGGATATCAAGTGATGCTTCGGAAAGGTGGTTTCGTAGCGAAAACGCCAGTAAAAACTGCGATTTCCGCGTAACTCCACGCTTCAACAACTGCAGAGAAACATTCTACTGGTGTCCCCCATCCTCCACTTGGCGTCTTCGCAAGTTTTGCAGGCCGCCGCAGAGCCCTGAAATTCAGGGTTTTTTCGCTTGCGGTGGAATCAATTGGCGGCTACTTTCCCCCACTTTCCGTAGCCTGCTGGGACACAAGATGTGCGGTCAAAAGAATTTCGGGAAAGTGAAACCACCGTCCGCGACAATACACTTGCAAGTCTGATGGATCCATTCCACTCACAGTAAACACCCAAGTTTTTTTCCTCAGTTCCTAAGCTAAGCTAAGGCTCAAGCTGAGGTAGGGGCTTGCCGTTCGGTGTGACGAACCGGATTCGGAATCGATTCTTCGTCATCCAAAGAAACAAGGGCCACGTTTTTACGCTCTTTTTCGATTTACACGTTTCTTCTTGACGACAATTTCGTACCCGAGATGATCGAGCAAGTTATCTATCGCGGCATGCCCAAGGCGTTTCGTTCCCGCCACGAATTGAGCTAATTGACTTTCACTAATGCCTGTCGCCTTGCTCATGGAGTACCGCGACTCTTCAGCTTTCGCGATGATGTCCCGTAATTGATCCAGCAGGTATTCACTCATAGCTAAACTTTCCTTTTGGTACAGTATCTAGCATGCGTTACCAAAAGTAAAGTCTGTTTGTTTCTGATTTCCTCTTCTTGCGGCGAATGGAACGTGAGCGGAATCACGACGCCTTCTCTAGTTGGAGGGCAGAATCTCAACCTCGCCGTACCGGCAAATGCCATCAACAGCTTGCTTAACGAACAGCAACGGCCATTCACCCTGGCACAGGTCAACAAGAGAATAGGTTCTGAGAATCAACAGATCAAGGCACGTAACGCGTGGCAATACCCACCGCCTCTAAACACTGGGTTCCCAAGCAGAGCCTGGGAACCAGATATTCCGGACAAGACATGGGTAAGGCTCGGTTTTGGGGAGCAATTCAAAAACTCCGAAGACTAACTATGTCTTTGGCTTTGGAAGAGTCGCGAGCGGGCACACGAAAGGGACGGCAAGGGGGGGAATTCCCCTCCCGGTTGCTGGCAGTTGCTGGGGCTTCGACCGTCCCTTCCGCAAGTTGCATGAAAGCAATGCAGCTTGCAGACGGAGGGTTAGTTACGTTATACCGAGCGGTGGCGTTCGCCGAGAAGTGTCGGAGATTGCCCTTTTGTTATCGATCAAAAACCGACATCACGGGCCGTGGGACGAATCCGAACAACTAACGGACGTGCTGCGGTAGAAAGGAGACGAGAGACTCCATGAACAGACTCGGGATATTGTCATTCGTTGTTGTTCTGCTGGCTGGCATCGCTCACACTGCCGCAGGCGAGCCGTTGATCGTCGCTCATCGTGGGCTGCTGAAGCACGCACCGGAGAACACGCTTGCCAACTTCCGAGCATGCCTCGAACTTCGGCTGGGCTTCGAGTTCGATGTGGAGCGGACCATGGACGGCCATTTGGTTTGCATCCACGACAGCACCGCGGATCGCACCACCAATGGAACAGGAAACGTCTCTGAACTAACGCTGCAGCAGATTCGGGAACTCGATGCAGGCAGTTGGTTCCATCCTAACTTTGCCGGGGAGATAGTGCCAACTGTCGATGAGGTTCTGAGTTTGATTGCAGAATACCGCCAGCACAATGTCCTGATTGCCGTCGATCTGAAAACCGAAAACGTGGGACAGGAAGTCGTGCGACTGGCAGCAAGGCGTCGAGTGCTGCACCACCTGTTGTTCATCGGCAGGACGATTTCTGAGACGGAGTTGCGCGACCAGATCAAGGAGACTTCAGCCCAGGCGCACACCGCTGCCGTCGCCAACAATGCGGATGAATTCCCCAGTGCAGTTGCCGCAACGAATGCCGATTGGGTGTACGTCCGCTTTCTGCCGACCACTGCACAGGTCGTAGCCGTGCATCAAGCTGGGAAGAAGGTGTTCATTGCTGGTCCAACCGTCGCCGGAAACCTGCCTGAGAACTGGCGACACTGCGCTGAAGCAGGCTTGGATGGCATCCTGACCGACTATCCACTGGATTTGCGGCAAGAAAGTGGAGAGAGATGATAATTCGAGCGTTTTTCAGGGGGCACGAAACTTCAAGAAGAGTGTATTCAATGGAAATGAATTCAATGCAGTGGAGGGGAAGTGAAAATCCTGTTCCTACACGGCTGGCATAGCGTTATCGGCGGCGTCAAACCAACGTACCTCAGAGATGCCGGTCACGAGGTCTTCAATCCAGCTCTGGATGACTACGATTTTGACGCTGCTGTCCGCACTGCTCAAGCCGAGTACGATCAAAACAAACCTGACGTGATCGTTGGCTCTTCACGTGGCGGAGCTGTCGCCATGAATATCGCTAGCAACGACACGCCGCTGGTCCTACTTTGTCCAGCATGGGGGAATTGGGGAATCGCAAGGACTATTAAGCCAAACTCGCTGATCTTACATTCACGCCAAGATGACGTAATCGCCTTTGCTGACTCCGAGAAACTGGTCGCTAATAGTCATCTTCCGCCAGAGACATTGATCGAAGTTGGCAACGATCATCGTTTGTCCGATCCTGAACCACTTTCTGTCATGTTGTGGGCGTGTAATCTCTTGGAGTCGGGAGAAAAAATGCCTTGGTCTGATGAAGAACAGCAATCGTCCGACGCTTCTACTACCAGCAAACAATCCACCTCACAGGAAGAGGCCAGTTACCTCTGTGATGCCTGCGGTGAAGAGATTGTCATTCCATTGGATCTAACTGAGGGATCAAGTCAAACTTACGTCGAAGATTGTCCAGTCTGTTGCCGTGCTAACACGATTCATGTCCACATTAATGACGACGGCGATGTTCAGGTTTGGGCCGAACCAGAACAAGACTACGATTGACCTTGGTGAGATGTCTTGGAACACAATGTTGCACGAGAAACCCGACTTGCCCGAGAAGGTTTGCGTGGTTTGTGGAAGACCATTCAAATGGCGCAAGAAATGGGAGAAGGTCTGGCGCGAAGTAAGAAACTGCAGCGAGAAATGCAAGAGAAGCCCTGGTTATAAGGCTGCCAACCCATAAGTATCAATTGCCCAAGTTCCAAAACGTTATCGACAGTTGTAGAACACTTGCAATCGTCACCCAAACGAAATTCGGTAGCTGAGCCACGGCAACCCATTTGTAGTGCCGCCAGATCGCCAATATCATCCAGAGTATCGTTGCCCAGACGATAGCGATATCTACGGCTGCCAAAGGCCAATTCCACTTGCCGATCCGCTTCGTGTGCCCGCTCGCGACTCTCCCAAAGCCAAAGAGATAGTTAGTCTTGGTCGCGATTAGCGAGAAGTATGGGAAAAACTTATGCTTGGATGCTAAGAAGAGCTAATAGCCAGGTGTCCGATTGCGTTTCGAGATGGGGCCAGGCTCTAGGCTAAAGTCAATCGTGTTTTGACCTGGTTTCACGGTTGCCGTTAACTCGGACTTAATATTGTATTTGTCGGGCACAAGTTCCGGAGTCCCCTCGGAGTGATTGCCGGTCTCGTTGTCGATCGTCATTTCGGAATAAGTCGTAATAGTGACTTTGTGTTCTCCAACGCGAGCACCGGCTGTAGTGGTGGCATACATCAAGTCGTAACGACCTTTTTCGTCCGTCGGCGCGCCGGACGGGCGTTCACCATTCACAGGCTGAAAGTAGATCACCGCATTTGGCAATGGCTTGCCATCCAAGGTTACGGTGCCAGAAACTCGCCCCATGGTTGGATCACCGCAGCCGGAAAACGTAAACACTAACAGGGCGATCCCCGCAAACCTAGCTATATTCATTAAGTCATTCTCTGCACTAGCGAAACCATGGGGGCAAACTATCGGTTAGGGCTGGTTACCGCGGACCAGCCCTAACACAAACAGCAGTCACAACGCAGAATTACTGCTATTGATCGTTGACCACCAGACCGTCACTGCGAGCCCACAATCGCTGATAGGTTCCGAAGCCAACATTTCCGTTGGCGCTATCGTAGGGATCGGCACTGATTGAAGCCCATCCACCATTCTCACCGATGCCACGACTGGTGTGGTGAATGTTTTCGCTGACAAACTGGACGCTGCCGTCACATCGAGTGAAGTTGGCCCCACCGACGTGCAAGCTGTGCGCGGACGTTTCTACGCTTCCCCATGCAGGCAGTTTCACCGGGTTCATGCGGTAGGTGCCGTTGGAAAGCACATGGCTGACCCGTCCGTTAGCGTATCCAAAGTCCTGATTGACCATTCCATACAACGTTGTATCAGGTGTCAACTTGTAGGTTCTTTCATTGAAAATAAACGTGTTCGATGTACCGTCTGTGACTTCGCCAATCTTGACGGACCAGTCGCGACCACCGATGCCGTTAATGAGATTGGAATTGGCAGTACTGGCCGATCCTAGGGAATTGTGAAACGAACCTGCGTTCATCGTGTAGCTTGTTATGCAATGAGTATGAGCATGAGGAGCTGAGCCCCCGTATAGCCGGGTCTCTGGCGCAATGTCCGACGGACATCTTGCCCAGGGTTGAGTCAGCTTGATGGCTGCGTTGTTCCTTAGCTGCTCAGGAGTTCCGAGGGTCGCATTAAAGAATGGAAATCTGAAGTCGATTTGGGCGTGCATGTTTCCTGCTTCGATGAATGGCAGAATCATGGCATTCCAGCCCCACCCGGTACCACCATCACCATCGGTAACGCTGCCGTCATAATGACCGATGAATTGAAAGCCCATGGGGAACCGCTTGTGTGCGGATTCGTAGTTAAGGGCTGCCAAACCGAGCTGCTTCAGGTTATTAGAACATTGCATTCGTCGCGCAGCTTCCCGCGCAGCCTGGACGGCAGGCAACAACAGCCCAACCAATATGCCGATGATGGCAATCACAACCAACAATTCAACCAACGTAAAGCCGGAACGGGACAATCTGAGGCGAGATCGTTTCATCGCAAGCACCACTAAACAAAATTGAGAGAGAAGCCAACGCTGGCGAGATGCTAATACCCCCCGATTCGCAGGTCAACGCACGACAGGTCGCCATTAACAGTTGTTAAAGGAGCTGTAGCTTTCATTAATGATGTGCGATGGCCCGTTACCTTGGCTACGGACCTCGCGAGACAGTTTAGAACGCGGCGGGCATCGCACACTTGCACCTGAGGTGAGCAAAAATTAATGGACGACAGCGAATACATGAAGGCGTCTGTAGGCGAGGACTGTGCCAGCGAAAGCCAAATTTCAGGGGTGCGCGGCAAAAGCGGTGCATTCCCTGTTCAGCCAAAGCAAGTGCCAAATAGCCGATAGCACGTCAATCTTATCTCGAGACTTACGCTTGTATCTATCGACGTATGTAAGCGGGCAGTGAGCTTGATTTGGCAAGTGCCGCAATTTTCGACAGCGCGACGCAGCACATGACGCGAGGCAAGTAGTCCAACACTCGGCAGGCCATGCACAGTATTCGCGCAAATCCAATATCAGGGTCCCCATTTCTAAAGCAACGCCATGCTCGTAAGCAGCGCCATGCAGCCAGCGTCGGAGCGGAAAAAACTGAGGCCAGCAAAATGCGCTGTCGACCCATTGGGATCGAGGAATGAAGAGGAAGTTCTCCAAAGCTTTTTCGCCATCGTGTCTTCTGGATCCTGCCTACAGTATTGGCCTTTGCTGCCCGAAAGCAAAAAAACTGGGGAGTTCATTGCGCGAAGTTACGTCGACATGTGTGCGAGTACCTACCATGACACCGATTGGGTTGGAGCACCGGAGGTTATCCACTGTGCACGTTCACAGGGGATAAATGCGCCGAAACTAACCCCACTTACGGCGCGGCGTGGCTGCGATTCTTGTATCCAGCGAATGCTCTGCAAATCATTCCCTTAATAACTCATAAGCTGCTCGACCTCCAAGCTGGAAGGATGACGACTCGCTGATTTATATTGAACAACTGTGTGCACCAGTGCAACTAAGGCTTTGCAACGAAACATGTTGTCTCCCTTGTTGCAAGAGAATTCACAAAACTGCGATTTTGGAGCGCGCATTGAACGATTGGTGGTCGTTGGCGGCTGGACGGCCAAAAAGCACCAGTTGGTCCCGGCGAGTATTGGGAGGCTAGGGAGCACACCATCCCTCTACGAGCGCGGACATTTCGCACGGGTGCGACGTTCGAAAGCTTGAACCCGCAGGCCGGTTTTACTAACGCGCAAGAGAGCAAATGGCCGCTTAAGGAGCGGAACAAGCCGAAGTCCAATTTGGAAAGGAGGCATTGGGCTATTTGGCCGAAAAAAATCCCGGCAGGAATTTCTTCGGCGAAGTGGAGCTGGCTGGCGAAAATTACTACTACATTGCTGCGTATGCTGACAAAGCGGTAGCGAAGCGTGTTGGAATTGCCACAACAGTCATTCGAGCCGATTGGACTCATGTCCTGAGTTCAGAGAAGGAGATGTCATGGGAGGTGCCGTCGTTCGCCTTGCCATGCAGTGTTGGATGGCTGGTCGCAGTTGCATCTACGTTGAGTTTCACCACACGCGCTGTAAGCGGAATTCTTGAACCGTCTCTCCGCTGGCGACATGCCGCAATTCTGCGTGAATACTATGGATACTTTGAGCCGATAGCGTGGAAACAAGGTTGATGGCCCTGAGTAGTCCGTTCCCAGTAGGCTGGGTAATGAAGTGTGCGTCTTGGCACTCAGTGTGATCCGAGGATTGGGCAAACTGGATGCGTACCCCACGTAATGGCCAAAATGCATTCTGCAAAACTGCAAAAATGGCGAAGTTAGACAAGACACTGAGGAATGAAATCGCTCTTCCTCTCTCAAACTGGCTTTGGCGCGGCATTTGCCGTGCATGTACAAAGTCTTATCGACACGTTTTGTCACACTCGCTCGTCACACTCGGACAGAGCTTCCAATATCGGTTTGAGCGGAAGAACTGATTCCAGACAGCAGTGGAACATGTCGCGAGGACCGCCAAGTTGCCTCAGTAGGCTGGATTTATCGAGGCCTGCGCTTGACAATGTCTTTTTGCTTGCTTAGATTCGCGCGATCCTACACCCAAGATAGAGCGGAAGTCAGTTCCGCTAACTCGTGTGCGCAGCTCCCAAGCGGTGCGAAGTTCAAGTTCTTCTTATTACCAGCAATCCGTTTTTCTAACTTATGAGAAGCGGCGTGCCCAAACAAGCTTTCTAATTGCATGACTGATCTCAGCGGTATTGCCCGCCATCTCCGATTGTCGGTTGAACAAATTCGCAGTGCTAGCGACTTGCTTGAACAAGGCTATCAGCCAGCGTTTATCGAACGTTATAGGGCGGACGAGACAGGCTGTTTGCCGCGTCATACGTTATGGGCCCTCAAACTAGAGATCGATCGCCAGCATCGCCAGGAAGCCGCTAAAGTGCGGCTCACTCAGCAACTGCCCAAGGGGGCTGAGCTGGATGAAGAAGCGGTCGATTTTCTCAAAAGGGCTCAAACTGAGCTAGAAATAGAGTCAACGCTGCGCGCATTCCGGGCGCGACGCCAACTGCAAGCTTCCCAAGAACGCGACGGGCAAGTTGGTCAGTTGCTGGAAAAGCTGATTGGTCACGCCGGATCATCCATCGATGACATGCCGAGTTGGGTCGCTCAGCAGTTTTCCGTCGATCGAGACACCGCACTACAATTGCTAGAGCAAACCAAGCGATTGGTCGGCACGCTGTTGCTGTGTGATACCGCTTTGAATGAGCGATTGAGGATTTCGATTCAGCGGAAAGCACAAATCCGAGTGGAAGCGTGCGAGGCTCCCCAGGGTGACGAGGACGACGAGCAAGCCGCTGATAGCATCGATGAATCCGATGAGGATGCGACTCGAACTGGTGCGGCAGTGGAACAAATCGAGGCTGTGCCAGCGGATGCTGCGTCGCAAATTGCAGACCAAGCCTCCGGTCAGGCAGAAATTACATCGGCAGTTGAGTCCAATGCGGCGGCGGACACCGAAGTTGGCTTGGAAAATGAACTAGCCGCCGACCGGCCGCCTGCGAAAGAGCCAGCAGCTGCGCCGACTGAATCCAGCGTTGAAGCCCCTGTCGAATCTGCTGATGCTGCGAACATCGGGAACAGTGGCGAGACAGCTGGCGAATCTGAAACGTCGGCCGCTTCCCAGTCTGTGGTTGCCGATCTGGAATCGACTGAACCAGCTGAGGCTGGCGGTGATGCCCCGGTTGCGGAATCTGCGGCGACCTCGTCGTCTGCCGACGCGACAACTGAGAATGCAAATCTGGATGCCAGCCTCCCGGATCCCTTAGCGAGCTTTTCCACGCCCGCGAAGAAGAAACGCGCCAAGAAGGGTAGCAAGGATAAGGCGAATGCGAAAAGCAGCGCCAGTAGTCGCAACAACGCGAAACTGACCCCACGGCAGCGTCGTCGGCGATGGCTGCTGGCCATGTTGCATCCAATGAAGAGTCTAAAACGTCAATTGACGCATCTGACTGCCTACCAGCAGTTGATGCTAGGGCGTGGCCGTCGTAGCCAACTGGTGGCTGTTCATCTGGAATACGACAAGAAATCAATAGTTCACATGGCACGCGATGCCTTTGTTGCGCGAGATCACGCCTTGGTTGCTTGGTTCAACGATGCCGTGGCGGAAGCTCTAGAACAATCTTGGCGAGCTAAGCTGGAAAACGACGCCATTAGCGAACTAGAAGAATTGGCGTCCGAAAAACTGTTGGTTGGGGCGGTCGACTCCCTCCGGCAGACTTTGATGCAACGACCTGTGCGAGGTCACAGAATCTTGGTAATCGATACCGTCGGCCCCAAAGCGGCGGCAATTGCGATCGTCGACCAACATGGCAAGGTGCTATGTACAGATGAAATTCCCTGTTCAGCGCAACCCGAAGTCGTCAATCAGAATGTCGTCAAACTTGGCGAGCTGGTGCACAAGTTTCGCGTGACGTTGATTGCGATTACCAATGGTCCGGCCCGTCGTTTCTTGATTCATTCGCTACGTGAGCTCGTCAAGCAGAGCGAGAAAAGCGGGTTGCGCTGGACGATGGCAGATCGAGGTGGTGCAGATGCTTATGCAGCAGGTCGGACGGCTTTGAAGGAGCTTTCGATTTACAACCGAAGGGATCGCGCAGCCATTTGGGTCGCCCGCAGCCTGCAAGATCCGCTTGGTGAATACCTTAAGGTGGGCTTGAATCGCTTGCGATTGGGAAGCTACCAGCGAGAATTGCCTCAGGAGCCATTGAAAAAGCTAGTACGCGAAACGATGGCCGACTGTGTGGCTGGCCAAGGCATCGACTTCTTTCATGCCAGTCCATCGCAATTGACGTATGTGCCAGGTGTAGACGAAAGCCAAGCCCAACAGATATGCGCTTTGGCAGCCAGCGGCAACGTCACGAGTCGCGAACAGCTGACTGCGCAGGTACCTGACTGGTCAGCATTGGACGCTCGTCAGGCGATTGGTCTGCTACGCGTGTACGAAAGTCCTCAGCCCTTAGATGGCACGCTAATCCACCCTGACGACTACCATTTGGCAACGCGACTGATCGAGCATACCGAATTGCAATCGCCGCCCGCTGCACCCGAGAATTGGACGAAACCAAGCCCAATTACAGAAGCGAAGGACGCGACCACGGCCGAGCCAGCCGTCGCAGATCCAGTGAGCGATTCCCGGGAAGTTGTGCTTGATTCCGCCGATCCATCCAATGCCAGTGGTTCCGAAGGCGAGTCGTCGGAAGAACCGAAATCAGAAAACTTGGAGGCAGACAGTGCAACTACACAACCCGTCTCAAGCGAACCTGAGTCAACGTCCGAGCCTGCTTCGCCCGCCGCATCGTCTGATGAGTCTCAAGAGCTGGCCGCGCAGACGGAAGCAGATTCAGCTGCCGGAGACTCCACCGAAGCTGCGGGAGATTCAATCGAAGCTGGGGGAGATTCAATCGAAGCTGGGGATCGCGAAGCGGATTCAGCGAGCCAAAGTTCGGACTCCAGCGAAGGTGCAGCCGATAGCACAGACGGGGGAATGGCACCCGAGTATTCAGAATCGGTTAGCGCTGCCCAAGCTGTCCAACAGCTACCCATTGACGTAGAAAAACTCGCTCGCGGTTGGCAAGTCGGTAGGGCAAAACTTCGCAATGTGGCAGCTGCGCTTCACGCCCCGTTTGACGACGTAAGACTTAGCCGACCGCCAGTTCCGATGCTGACCGAAATGCCTACGCTGGCGAATTTGCAGCCAGGGCAATGCCTCTGGGCGGTGGTCGTGGGAGTGGCCGAGTTTGGAGCATTCGTTGAATTGGCCCCTGATTGCAGCGGTTTGGTGCACATCAGTCGCTTGTCGGCAAGTTACGTTGAAGACCCTCACCAGGTCGTTCAAGTCGGCGACCTGTTGATGACGTGGGTTGTTTCTGTCGATGAAAAGAAGAACCGAGTCGCGCTGACTGCTTTGTCTCCCGCAGAGCGTGCCGCTGCTGACCAAGCCGCAGCTGAACGGAAGTCTGAGCAGACGGAGCGAGCCCCTAGCGCCCGTGGGCCAGGGAAGCGAGACTCTGAGTCTAGGTCCGGTACGACAGAGGGGCGCGGCCAACGCAGTGCCAGCTCAGGAGGAGCACGGCGGCGGGACGATTCTCGTGGCGGTGGCGGCAAAGACAATCGCGGTCGCAGCGGCGGCCGGCGCCAGCAAGGTCATACCCACACGGCCAAGACTGTAGTCGTGAAAAGCAAACAGCCCAAAGCCCCGATCTCATCGGCGATGAAAGAAGGAGCGGAGCCACTGCGGTCCTTTTCCGACTTGATGCAGTTCTATGAAGCCAAACGCACCGACGCGCCTGTGCCAAATACCAGTGAATCGCAGCCACCCGTTGCCGACACCAACAGCGATCCCATCGCCGAAGCTCCGGCCTCAGACTCGGTTGTGGGTACCGAGGAGTGAGCGAAAATGTTTTTCATGAGCTGATGCTCACGGCTACATGCCGACGCGGCTTCGCTGCTGAGTGCATTAACGACTTGCTCAGCTAGAGCGGGGTTATGGAGTGCTCCTGCTTGTCGGAGCTTTGGTTTTCAACCCTTCGAGATAGGCCTTCATCTCTAACCTCGTCGGCCGAACCTTTTCCGCCCAAATCCGAAGCGGCGACCAACTCACTGCACTCCAAAGGCTGTTGCTACTGGAAAGTTTTCAAGGGACTGCAGAGTTGCCCTACAAGAATACAGGGTGTGCGTTGCGAGCAGCATGAAGGACCCGGGGAAAATAACTTGGCGATTTATCGGCCCTCGCCTCGCTCCTCTCCTATGCGATTCGCTGCGACTTGGGAGCGGCAGCAGGGAAATCGTTCAGTTACATGCAGTTGTGGGTTAGGCGGCATTTAACTTAGGAACTGAGGAAGAATAACTTGGGTGCTTACTGTGGGTGGAATTGATCGTTCAAACGTG
>JAGQPR010000251.1 GCA_020426625.1 Planctomycetales bacterium | reverse complement strand
AATTCCTCTCAATCGGGGAATTCTGGCGAATCCCACTACGGACTAATCCTAATTTTTGGCTGTCCCAAACCACTAGCCGAGAAAAAACGAAACCGGGATATTAGTTAAGAAGGCAAAGATGTACTTCTACACTGGCATCGTGTTTATGGTAATCGCTTGCCTGATATCGCTTGCATGCGTGGCGATCGGTATTGCCTACTTTTCAATGGCGCGCCAATTGACACGTCGCATGCGTGAGACACTGGGCGAAATGGAAACTGTGCTGGCCGAGTCACTTGAAGCAATGCGCGATTTGGAATCTCGCCGCGATTCGGAGCAACAGGTTGTTCCTCCAATGCGAATAGCGTTGGAACCACTAGCCAATTTGTCCAGTGGAGGATCCGGTGTGGGCAATGTCGATCGAATTGCAAGCTGGCTGGTACAACACAGTTTTGACTTCGTCGGTGACTTTGAAATTCACCCTCTAGGCGAACAGTTGAAACTGTATCTCAGCGACGATCGGTTGCTGGTCGCAGCCATTCGCATGCCAAGTGTGAATGATGTGGGGCATGTACAAACAAGCTATGTCGAGTTTTGCTGCGATCTTGGCAACGGGCAGCGAGCTGGTGTGTGCAATCCGCCTAATTCTACTGTACCCCTAGATTCGGAAGCGATCGGTAAATTCTATGAAGGCAGCGTGCACGAAGATTTTGGGCTATTGAGTCGCATGTGGCTCGATGCCAAAGATATCGTTGATCGGTACTCGGTGATTCCCGTGAATCGCGAGCGAATCACCGGTTTTTTTGAAGAGGCACATGCGGCGGAGATGGATTGGCGAATCGCAACAGGCGGTGTGTCGGAACGCGAAATCCGCGAGTCTTTTGCGGCCCAAGGAGTCGAGGCGACGCGTGAAGACATCGATGCAATTCAGTCGCATTGGCAAATAGAGATCGAAAACCAATTGGCCAAACAATCGGAGCGTTGCCGCCGACAGATGGCCAGTGGCAGGGCGGTTCTGATCGTGCACGAGCATTGCCAAGTAAATCATCTGTTGTCGCGAGTCAGGGAGCTGTTGGGCGAACTGCAGATGGCCCAAACCGACTTGGAATCGGGGATTGAGGAATTGCGCACTTTGCTTGGGCGATTTTCTCCTCGCGACGCGATCGCCCGGTTTCGCCCTTTGCTACCAAAGCCGTTTCGCTACGATCTGGTAGATCAAATCTCAGATCCGATTCCCGCAGACATTTATCTCTTCCCTACAGTCAATTCTCGCTAGCGAGGTCGTTCTTGTTTCTATTACCTTGGCAGCGGGATAGTTGAGCCCAGTCGGTACAAGTGTTGAGGCATTACAGGCAGTCTCGATTTTTTGCTCACCTATTGCTTGGTTGAACCGAGCGAGAGCCCGCAGAGAATTCGCGAGTGAGGCTCAGGAGAGTCACGCCATCCATCGTAGCCTCGGCTTCCAACGCTTCCATCCAGGGAAACTCTCCATAGCCTCGCCTAGGCTTCCAGCCTGGTGAAATGGGAAACAGCGAAGTAGGTCCCAGGCAGGATGCTAGGCTACGCGGCTAAGGATCAAACAAATCGATCCATGACTGATGAAGAAATCTTTCCTCCAGCTCAGCGGTCCTGCGGTTGCCATTAGGCCAGTCCCCCAGGGCAACGCTTTCTAGCTTGTTCGGCGAAGCGCGTTGGTCGCTACAGTGGCCCATAGGCCCAGGCAGGCAAGCGCCATGACGGCAGCGAGTGGACGTTCGATGAAGGCAGCAAGACTTCCTTGACCGCCCGACAAGGTCTGGACAAAACGTTCTTCGAGTGGCCCGCCTAGAATCAGTCCAAGTACAAGTGCACCAATGGAAATGTTCCACCGCTCGCAAACTAGACCGAGCAAGCCGAAGGCAAGCATCAGTACCACGTCAAACGTGCTACCGCTGACTGCGAATGAGCCAACGATACAGAACAGTAGAATAGCGGGCAACAACACTGGACGCGGTATCCTCAGAACATGGCGTCCAGCGTGAATCGCGCACCAGCCGATGGGCAACAGAATCAGGTTGGCCAAAATAAAGATCAGGTAGATGCTATAGACTAGCGTTCCCTGTTGCTCGAAGATCTCGGGTCCGGGTTTAAGGTTCTTCATGTACAGAACTCCGATCACGATCGCTGTGACCGAATCGCCGGGGATGCCAAACACCAGGGCTGGTATCCAAGCACCGGCCAGCGAAGCGGAATTGCCCGCGCAGGCATCAGCAATGCACTCAGTCGAACCATTGCCGTACTCAGCCGGAGACTTACTGAACCTCTTGGATACGGCTACGCAAACCCAGGCCGCCATGTCGGCACCTGCTCCCGGCAAAATTCCGATCAAGGACCCGATGCTGCTAGAACGCAACCAAGGCCACAGTCGTTGGCCAAACAATTGCCACGCGGGCAACAGGATGCGGCTAGCAGCATGAAAGTTGCTTTGAGCTGGTTGAGCATTCAGGTTGGCTACATTTCGCAGAATCTCTGACATTCCGAAGAGGCCAATCATGGCGGGAATAAAGTTGATTCCTTGGAACAATTCTGGATTGCCAAACGTAAACCGAGCTTGTCCATGGACGGCGCTCAGCCCTACGGTCGACAACAACAAACCGATGGAAAGTCCTGTTAAAGATCGCACTACGCCGGACTTGCCAACTACGACCGCGCAGCTAAGCCCCATTAGGTAAAGCCAGAAATATTCAGCCACGCTAAACCACGAAGCCATCTTGGCCAGTTGATGTCCCACGAGCATCAGGACAACAGCACCCAGCAATCCGCCAGCGACGCTAAACCATAATGAGATGCCGAGCGCGCGTTCAGCTTTTCCGCTTTGTGCGAGTGCAAACGCATCTTCGGCGTAGGCTGCTGACGCAGGTGTTCCCGGAATCCTCACCAGAGTTGTGGGAATGTCGCCAGCAAAAATCGCGCACGCTACCATCGTCACGATAGCGGCCAGCGCCGGGATCGGGTCCAACCAATAGGTGATTGGTACGAACAGGGCTACTCCCATGGTAGCCGTCAAGCCAGGCATGGCTCCCAGGAAAACGCCATAGCAAGCTGACAAAACGACGATCAGCCAAACTTTGGGGTCGAGGAATACTTGTTGAAATGCGTCCTGTAGAGCTTCAAACATGTCAAGTCACCAACCCAAGATTCCGCGTGGAAGTGGAACTCGTAGCCCAACCGCAAACACCTGATACACGCATAGACTGAGCGCGGTTGCAAAGGGCAGGGCAATCGCCAGGCGGACCCGAAATAGTGCCATCAGTGCCGCGAGCATTATGGTAGCGGCAAGTATAAAGCCGAGCCACTCCGAAACGAATAGATAAAAAATGGCAGCGCACAGGACCAGGCCTATCTTGCCAAAATGCGCCGGGTTAGCTGCAGTTTCAGTGGGACTAGTGTTGGACGTCCAGAGCACCGATGCAATAGAGAGTACAAGCAGCAGCGCTGTCACCGCGGGAAACAACATCGGGCCAAAATGTTCGTCACTTATTGCAGCGAAGGCGGGGCCGGTGAGTACTTCATTGAATTGTTCGTCCTGCCTTTTCAACGTCGCAGCAAAAGCGTCCGGGCCTTCGAGACTCACATTGAATCCTGCATTTGCCATGAACTGTAGATAATCATCGCTTTCGGCAATTTCCTGCAACGCATCTACCAACACCTGCAGGCGATCGGCTGCGATCGCTTTGGGGGCCGCGATGCCTCGCCAGCCCGCTATGGACCAATCATGGCCCTGTTCGCGAAACGTTGGTACGTCCAAGAAGCCTGGTACTCTTTCGTCAGCCATCACACCCAAGCAGCGAACGAGTTTACTGGCAAGCAGTGCATCCGCTTCCGGGAGGGAGCAACATACGAAATCGACTCCACTGGCATTCAGTTCCTGCAGCGAGGGACCGGCCCCATTGATCGAAATCCACGTCGCGGCGGTAGGGTCAATTCCGCGAGAATTCAACCACCCTGCCAGTGCCACATGCCATATACCCCCGAACGCTGTGCCACTGGCCTTGACCTGTCCGGGGCGAGATTCAACGTCGGCTTGCAAATCATCTAAGGACGCCAACGGACTGTCACTACGCACAAAAATCGCCGCTGCGTCGCGGTTTAGCAGTTGGATAGGAGCGAAGTCTTGATAAGTCAGTGAAGTGAGTCCGCGCCAATGCAACATATTGAGCTCGACGGTCACCATCGTCAACGTATATCCGTCGGGCCTCGCCAAGGCGCCACGCGTGTGACCCGTGACGCCAGAACCGCCTGTTGCGTTGATCACATTGACCGGAGTTCCAAGCACTTCTTCCAGCTGGGCCGCGACCTGCCGCGAAACTCGGTCCGTTCCGCCGCCCGCCGACCACGGGCAGATGAGCGTGATCGGGCGATCAGGGAAATGGGTTTCGCGTCCACAGCCGCTGAAAACGGCCAAAAGAAGAAAGATCAGCACATGAAGTTTCAGGCTCCGAGAAGAGGCGCAGCTTGCCTCACGGAGTTTAACAAGTTGTCGTCGCATTCTGGTTGTCACGATAATTGCGAATCCTATCTACCAGTCGACCACTGAGCCATCGTCCGGATCGTACTGTACGCGGTAAGGCTCTGGCTCGCCGACTTCCGACATCAGTTTCTCCTCATCGATCGTGATTCCCAATCCCGGACCGGTAGGAATCGGGCGATAGCCATCTCGGACTGGTGGCAGCGGTTCGGCCAGCAGATCGTGCTCTCGATCACCCCGCTCTTGGACCATAAAGTTGGGAATGGATGCAGCGATTTGCAAACTGGCAGCTAGCGAACAGGGGCCGTTGGGATTGTGCGGCGCCAGGGGCGCATAATACGATTCAGCCATCCCGGCAATTATTTTCAGTTCCGTAATGCCGCCCGCGTAATTGACGTCGGGTTGCAAAATCATGGCGGCCTTTTTCTCCAAGATCTCGCGAAATCCCCACTTCGTAAAGATGCGTTCGCCAGTCGCCAGTGGTATGTGCGTTTTCTTGGCAAGCTCCGCCATTACATCGACATTCAGCGCCTGGACGACTTCTTCATAGAACCAAGGGTGATAGGGCTCGAGAGCCTTAATCAATAGAGTCGCGGTCGTTGGCTGAACCGCGCCGTGGAAATCAAGGCCAATATCTACACCGGGACGGGATGACTTGAGTGCGGAAAACCTCTCTACCACTTCATCCACAAACCGTTGCCCTTCGGCGTACTTAAACGCTTTCCTGGCTGCCCAGGGGCCGACCTTCATGGCATTGACGCCGGTCTCTTCATTGGGCTCTCCGTAGACGCGTACCCGATCGCGAGTTGGTCCACCAAGCAACTTGTACACGGGCACACCGTAGCATTTGCCGGTGATGTCCCAGAGCGCCTGATCGATGCCCGACAAGATGGCGGTCTTGATCGGCCCACCTCGATAGAAAGACCCCCGATGAATCGCTTGCCAATGTTTGACTACTGGCCGCGGGTCCTTGCCAAGGAGATAGTCGGCTACTTCGAGCGCGCCTGCCGCGCAAGCTTTGGCGTCGTCCTTTAGCATTTCTCCCCAGCCCGTGATCCCCGCGTTGGTCGATAGTTTCACAAAGACCCAGGAGTTCTTCAGAACAAACGTTTCGATCTTGGTAACTGCAATCGGATCGTTCGGGGCGATGGGCCCGGAGGCCGTTGAGGCAAAGGCGTTTTGCTTTGCTTGCAGCAGCGCCAAACCCGCAGCAAGAGCGCTGCCGGTTAGGAATTGCCGACGCGTTGATCCCCCAATCGGTACAATCGCCTTTCGGCACGGCAATGTTCGTATGGTATGGTTTCCCATCTGTTGCCCTCGCTGTTAAGAAGCTATGTGGCAGTTTCCGGCGTAAAACACCGTCCAACGTAACTTGTCTTGCCAAGCGATGCTATGGCGGGTAGCCTGCGGGCAACGGATTTCAGTGATCTTTGGGCAATGCGAGAGCATCGCGTTCCTGAAGCAATCCTCGAATGCGCTCGTCTTGCGCCTTGTTATCGAAGTCGCTATAGTACTGACAAAAGGAGTCAAACTTGGGACGTCTAAAATCGTCAGCACCGATCAAGTGGCACGGCGGCAAAAGCTATCTTGCTCCGAAGATCATCGACCTGATACCACCGCATACGCACTACGTTGAGCCCTACTTTGGCGGAGGTGCGGTTTTCTTCAATAAGCCGATTGAGTTCATTGAAGGTCATTCCGAAGTCGTGAACGACATCTATGGAGACTTAGTCAATTTTTGGCAGGTTCTGCAGTCAGAAACACTCTTTCCTGAATTTCAATTTAGGCTGTCACTTACCCCGTTTTCAAAACCGACTTTCGAGAATGCGTTGGCCGCCGACGCGCAACAACCGCTTGACAGAGCGGTAGATTTCTTTGTGCGTTTTCGCCAGTCGCGGCAGGGTCTGGGCCGAGATTTTGCCACAATGTCCCGTTCGCGAACGCGTCGCGGCATGAACGAACAAGTTTCCTCGTGGCTTTCGGCTATCGACGGGCTGGCCGATGCGCACGCTAGATTGCAACGCGTCGTAATTTTTTGCGAAGACGCGGTTCAACTCGTCCGTCGCGAGGACGACAAACATTCGTTCTTTTACTGCGACCCTCCGTACTTGAGTGAAACGCGGGTTGTCAAGAAAGCCTACTCGTGTGAAATGAGTGATGAACAACACGAGAATCTGTTGGATACGCTCGGAAACTTGCAGGGCAAATTTATTCTCAGTGGATATCCGCACCCGATTTACAAAGCTGCTGCAACTCGGTTTGGATGGAACTGCCGAGAAATCAAGATCGACAACAAAGCTAGCCCACTAAAAACGAAGCCGACCAAGACCGAGTGCCTGTGGTACAACTATTCCAACTGAGTTGCGCAATGAATGTCCCACCCACAAAGGTACTCACTCGCAACCAGCTGACGGCAGCATTGGTCTTGGTCACGCTGCTCCCGTTTTGCATGGTGGTCATAATGTATGCGACCGTACCGGAAACAGAGGCCCCTGTTCTAGACGCTGAGATTCGAATTGGACCAGAAGCCTGGCCGAGTCGAGATGCAGAAGACGCGAGAATTGTGCCATCCGCAATCGTCACCAATCCCACTGCTGAGCCGTGGCAGAACGTCAATCTGTCGATCAATCATCAATTTCATTTCGCTCAGCCGGGTATTATTCGAGCTGGTGAGCAATTCTCTGTACCGCTAAAGTTTTTCCATACCAAGGGAAATCAATACTTTCCGCCGGAGAGCCAACGAATGCGAACGCTGACTATTTATGCTCAGATTCCATCCGGCGCGCGCGCGATCATGGAAGTCGAAGGGCAAGATTTGGCGCAAGAGTTACTCTCACGAAGCGATGCGCTGGCAGAGTAGCCTGTGGTTTGGCAGAACTGCATCAGAGCTCGTCACCGTCGGAAGCGTTCACTTCGGCTGCATTGTGGCCATGCATAGGTTTCGTGCGGAACATTGACAGCGGGGGAGTACCGCTGAAAGTTAGCACCTGAACATACTCTGCTCCGAAAAAGAGGATTGTCACGCCCCAATAGAACCATAGAAGCAAGACGATCAGCGAACCAGCCGCGCCATAAGCGGTGGTATAGCTCATCCGCACGAGCATTAACCCAAGCAGCTGCCTGCCGATTTCCCAAATGATTGCCGCCAACAAACCGCCGCGAATTGCGTGGCTCCATAAGACCGG
The DNA here is from genome assembly GCA_020426625.1 of Planctomycetales bacterium. GTDB lineage: Bacteria > Planctomycetota > Planctomycetia > Pirellulales > Pirellulaceae > Aureliella. Next base: position 4,066 of record JAGQPR010000251.1, on the reverse strand, counting down.
TCGCTTGGGAAGCCACCGGTACAACATGCCAAACGCCAAGGCGTTCAACAAAATCGTTGCCGTCGCGTCTACGATGGTGATCATCACTGTGCCAGGCATATTGAAGTTCGCCATCCACTGCCGGAAATAGCTGATAACCACGTTGGCAACCAGGATTGCGACAATGGTCAGTCCAACACCTGCCAGCAACATGAAGGCAACCAACCGCCGGGTAAGCACATGAATGATAGTAGCCAACACGCCTCGACTGATGGGTTTGGGAACTCGCCAGATCTTGTCAAAGCCGCGTTCGAATTGATGAAAGACACCGATTGCGGCCATAATCGCCGTTAGCAGGCCGACTGGCCCACTCACGACCGATTGATCTTGCAACTGAATTACTAGTCCTCGCACTTGTGCTTCCAGCGCCGGTGAGCAGTGTTCGGCTACTACGGAGAATATCTGGTCCTCAGCATCGCGACCCATGCGAGTGTATCGCAAGACGATTCCGATGCCAGCGGTCAGTAGCAGCCACATTGGAAAGACCGATAAAGCCAAGTAGTAGGCCACGGCAGCCGCCAGGGTACTACCATCGTCATGTTGCCAACGTTTCACAGCTTGTAATAGTGAAAAGACGACTTCCTGCACATAGCCTCTGGCAGCTGACCACAAGAAGGCGATCGAGAAATAGTCAGCTGCTCGATTCACGTTTGTCATTTAGCCTGCATTGCTAGAGTCAAAGGGTCGCGGGCAAGAAAATCAGCAGACCTGAGCCCTGAAGCAAAGGCTGATGGGTGCGTAGTTGGGACCAGCTCTGTGATGGTCCGTCTAGTCGATGACGTCTCGCTGAAATGCACCAAGCCGAACCAGCAGATGGTGTGTGCGTAGTCAGCGCCCCCAGTTCGATAGCAATCTCTGCGATCCAACGGTCCGTCTGAGGTCTGACGAAGACATGCCACTTGGGGTTGTATTCCGGCAGCCCCATGCAGCGGTCATACGTTCTACCATCGCTGGCGATAGCAAGCTCAACTGCAGAATTGTAGTCGCGGTCGGTATCCAGAGTGAACTCCACTCGATCGCTATCATCCAATCGCGAGTCATGGCCGCGCACTCGCTGCAGCGGGCTGGGCGCAGCCGTGGGAGAAGTCGCACATTCGATCGCCACGTACAAATACTCGTCGTCATAGGCCCATCTCATCAGCGTAGCGGAGGCAGTCGACTGCGAATGGTGGTCTGTTTCGTCTAGCGCAATTAATTGCATCGGTTGCGCGATTTGCCAAAATGATTCGTCGAGGTTGCCGTCCAAGATCGGTGGAACCGCAGTATGGACCGCAGTGCTCAGCCAGCGCACGCGACTCAATTGTCCCTCGAGCAAATGCTTTTCCTGTGCCGCGGCTTGAGGCCAACCGATTAATTGAGGAGCGCTCACCGTAGCATCCAGTTCTCTGCTGGAAACGTCGTCTCGCGAATCGGCGCGCCGGTGGTAGACGCGGTAGCCCAGTAGGCAGAGATCGGGTTGTTGGCGAAGGCTGGGGTTTTGACCAATCGCCGTTTCGTAGGTCGCCAGCCAGCCCTGAAGGTGTTCGGACTCAGATGTAATCTCCGATGCGGAAGCCGCCGAAGCGGCAATGACCTCGGTACTTGCTCTGGTTGCAAGACCTTTGTCGGGAAGGTCGCTACCGAAGGGTGTTTGTTTCCAAACCGAATCGCTGTTGTCGAGTAGCGATGATGGCGACTCCGCAATGGCTCCGTCTGACGGTACCGGCAGCGGTTCCGCAAAGTTCCCCGCTAACGCTGCCATCGGTGCCGCGAGTGATGCTTCATATTGTGTTTTCCACCAAGCCCGCATTTCGTCGCTGGATTCCATTTTCAATAAACTTAACCTTGCCCAATCCGCTGCATCTGAATTCGGCCTTAGCGCGATGAGGTATTCGAGCAGCAGGCGTTTGCGCAGCCAATCGCGAGGTTCCGACAACCATGACGCCAGCTGAAATGCGGCCGGTCCGATCTCATGGTCGGGGAATCCTTTGAGGATAACGCCAAGACCATCCTCCCACTCTTGGTCTGATGCGATTCGGCCTTGCTCATTGCCCAGCATCTTGAGGAATTTCTGTCGATGCATTCGTCCCATGACCAATTGGTAGTTACCGATGCCAGCTATTGGCAGCTCCATGTGCGTTTCATTACTGGGGGCTACTCCGCCGAAAAGGGATGTCAGCGCGGCAGGTGATTGAGTTTCGGTCCATAGAGTTCGCATGGATTCAGATCCGTTTGCCAGCAAGATCTCTGGCGGCAGTGGGTGAAGCAGGTCGCAGATCGCCAATCCTGGGCCGCGTAGAATTCGCAGAGGTTGTTCGACGTACTTGGCACCGCGCTGGTCAGTGACCGCTACCAGCTTCTTCACTTGCCAGCTGGGCAGCGCCAGCTCTTGGGCCACATTCCAATTCAGCGCCCGACAGCCTAAATCCATTGCTTTTAGCACAGCTGTCGACAACGACGGAGGATCTGACGATTGACTCGCCTCATTCGAGTCGGCTTGGGCCAACACAATTACATCTGGGCGCCAAGTCAGCAGCTGGACTATCAATCTTGTATCCGGCCCTGCTGAAAAATCCTGTAATGGTGGCGAGGTCCACTGTTGGGCTATTCCGAGCCGAGGAGCAACGTCGCTGAATAATTGGTTGCGGCTGGGGAGAAAGTCGGCTTGCTCAATGGCCTCGCAATTGCCCAACACGAGAGAGGCGCAGGCGATTTGCTGCTCCCAAGCGCCAGACACTAATGCAGCCCAGGGCACAACACGGTCGTTGGTCGAAATCGCCATCAATCCTAAGCGATCGCAGGTTTTCCTTTGGTGATACCATGATTTGCCGCCATCTCGCGTCGCGAGGATGGTCCCCAAGGCACCTACCATCCAGCCACGGGCGGAGTCAAAGAACTGAATGGCATGAATGGGCAGCGTTGAGTCGACACTAACTCTAGACCATGTGGCGCCGCCGTCGTGACTGGAGAGCAGTACCGAACCTGGAGCCCCACCGACCCACACAGTGTTTCCAGTTTGCGCAATCGTCCGCCAATCGCAACACGTGCGGGCCGCGGCGGTGAGGGGCAATTCGACATCAATCCAGGTTTTGCCATCGCGACTGGCAATCAACTCTCCCTGGTCGCCACAGGCCAACCAGCGCGTGCCCGTATGATGCATACATCGCAAGGGCCGATCGACATCAGCAATGTTTTGAATTTGTTCGGAGCCGGAGCGACCTGCGGCGATGCTAGCGCGTCCAAGCAAATCCACGGCTGCAATCGCAGTTCCACGTGCGACAGATGCCGCAGTTGCATGTCCCAGCGGAAGCCCTGTCGATTGCCAGCTCAGTCCACCGTCCCTGCTTTCAAAGACACTAGTTTGCAAAGCCGGACTGTAGTCACCCCAAGCGACCAATCGACCGAGTTCACCTCGAACGCCTAGCAAACGTGGCAAATTTGCACATGGCATGGGTATCCAGTTTCTGCCACCGTCGACAGTGCGAAAAATGACGGCGTGGCTACGACGTGTGTAGTTGCCGAGCCAACCGCCGACGGCGACGCCTACCTCTTCGTCCTGAAAATGGATGCCATGGAAGTTGGAAGTGGTCGGCAAGGATTGCTCAGTCCACTCACGCCCGCCGCTATCGCTGTGCAGCATGAGCCCGCGGTCGCCAACGGCGAACAAGCGACTTTCGGTCACGACAGCAATATCGTTCAAGTTCGCGCCTCGCGCGCAACTAGCCACTTGGGGCACGATTGGAAACGAGATTGAGTCTGGTAGGTCTTGCGCTGCTGCCCCAGGCGTTCTCAGAACTAGCAATCCGCACAGGAACAATTTGCACCAATCCAACCAAGCATGATGGTTCCCGTTTTTCAACATCTTGGTCATGTATGCATTTGCCTCCTTCAATCGAGCACTGGCAGGGTTGGCAATTAGCTGTCAACCAACATTCTCACTCACCAAGGTTTTTACCTGACGGAACCCCGCGCTAGTGTCAAGAATTGGAAATTCAGTTCCACATAATCCTTCCGCAATATTAGCCGCTGCGCGCTAGCACGCGGTTTT
>JAGQPR010000250.1 GCA_020426625.1 Planctomycetales bacterium | reverse complement strand
AGATTAGCCAGTTAGTGCATATTGCCTTGGATGCTAAGGCGACGGTTGATGCAGCGGTGTCCCCAATTGCACCCCGCCCACTCAGTGCACCAGAGGCGGAGTTGTCTCCAGAGCTGCAGGAGAACGTTGCCGACCTAATCCTGTTGGTTGACACCTTTCAAGCAGAAGTCAACAACCCAACGCTGGTCACGGACGTCAATAGCCTTTTGAATGCTGCCGAGTTTCCTATCGAAGAGATCATGCTCTTCCCATTCGAGATCGAAGGTTTTGCCGAGCGATATCCGGAACTCGCCGAAGCGGAGGGACTAGATACCGTACCCCCAGCACCGAAGGCGCCCGAAGGTCCTCAGAATCCAGAAGGCGGCGATCCCGAAGCGGGGACTCCGGCAAGCGGTGAAGGCGGCACAACTGGCCAGAATCAGTAGCCTGATATGGATGATATAGTGGTCCGAAACGCAGTATCGATATTGCGTTTTGGCTAGCGGAGTCATGGATTGTGAATAGCAGGTACCGCGTCGCGGGTGTTTCCTTTGAGCATATGCACATGGGCGACAATTTGGCGATGGCGGATGCTCATCCCAACTGCGAAGTGGTCGGGCTGTGCGATCGCGACCTATCCCGCACGCGCGCAGCTCAAATGGCGCTGCAACTTGCCGATGATCAAGTGTTTGCGGATTGGCAAATTTGTATCGAGAAATCGCGTCCCGATTTCTTGTTGCTTTGCCCTTCTACGGGCGACCACCTGCTATGGATCCAACGCTTGGCTCCCTACGGCTTGCCAATTTTAATTGAAAAGCCGATGGCTGCTTCATTGGCTGAAGCGGACGAAATGATCGAAGTTTGTCGTCACCATGACGTCGTTTGGGCAATCAATTGGCCCTTGGTTTGGGTGCCTAGCCATCGGACTGCCAAACGAATCGTTGACGAGGGAAGAATCGGACAACTGTTGGAAGTTCATTTCTACGATGGCAATCGCGGTCCGCTTTGGCACACCGCCGGCAAACTAGAAAGGACTGCTGAGCAAGTTCAGCTTGAGAAACCAGATAGTTGGTTCTACTCCAAGGCCGATGGTGGTGGCTCGTTGTTAGATTATCTCGGCTACGGCACGACTCTTGGCACGTGGTTCTTCGAAGGTCAGAAACCCCTTGAAGTCACTTCTATCACCGATCAGCCTCACGGTCTCGAAGTAGACGAACATTCGATAACGATCGCTAAGTACGCCTGCGGATTGAGCAAGTTCGAAACACGATGGGGTACCTTTACCGATCCTTGGACCTACCAACCACAGCCCAATTGTGGTTTTATCTTGGTCGGATCGGCGGGCACGATTAGCTCGTTTGACTATCAGCCTACGATTCGCATCCAGGACCTAAGCCATCCGGAAGGATATGAGATGGCAGTCGATGAAATTGAACCTCCTCACCAGAATCCGGTGCAGTATTTCGTCGATTGCTTGCAACATGGACGCCCGATTCAAGGTCCGCTCTCGCCGGAAACTAGTCGCATAGGTCAGCAAATTGTCGACACGGCCTACCAGAGCGCCGAACAAAAACGGACGCTGACTCTGCTAGAATAAGCAATCCCGCCTCTGCCTCCTAACGCAATCATCATTACGGCTGCTGCTTCATTCTACGGCTACTCCTTAATTCAATTCTACGGCTACTTCTTCGTTCTTACGGCTACTGCTTATGCCTCGGTCACTACCGCAATGTGTGTCAAAGTCGCTTGCCATTGTCTTGACGCTGTTCACCCCCCTCCTTGTCCATACGTTGGCCGCTCAATCGCCGCATTTTGGCGCCTGGATCACGCACACTGTGGTTCAAGAAGACGCAAACTCGCTTTCAGAAGTGGAAGAAGAAGAAGTTGAATTCTTGCCCGGCTTGCTCGCAACCTACAGCAGTGGTGCGAAGTCCATGCAACGCGTCGACCCCGACATCGCCTTTCAAGTTAGCCGTCAGCAGATCGATGCTCGTTTGCCTGTCGACTCGGAATTGAGTGTACGCTGGGAAGGCATGCTAGAGACGCAGCCTGGCACGTACATCTTAAGTGTTTTTGCACAAGGTGAAGTTGCGGTTTTCCTCAACGGACGCGAGATACTCTCAGAGCGTTCTGCCGCGCCGAAGTGGATGAAAGCCTCCCCGGTCGAGCTCGCCTTCGGCAGGCACGACCTACGGGTCGAACATGCATCAGTAGGGTCGCAGATGCGCATTGGCTTGTATTGGTCTGGCGACACTTTCCAGCTGGAGCCGATTTCTTCCAGCAACTTGTCGCATCACGCGGCATCGACAGCCAACTCCGATTTTGCTCGCGGCCAACAACTAGCGCGGGGCTTGAGGTGTGTGGCCTGCCATGCTTTGCCAGGGGAGGTGACGTCGAACCCGCTTGCCGCGCCTGCGCTGACACACTTGAAAGGCAATCTTCGCCCGAGCTGGTTGACTGAGCATTTGACGGAGGTTGGTGGCCAAACGCTCGACCAGCGCCGCATGCCCTACTTTGGATTGCAACCCCACGACGCAGCGGCGATCTCCGCGGCGCTTTTGGATGCATCGAATAGTTCGGTACGACCTCAGCCTATTCGCCAACGGCTGCAAGCCGCTGCTCGCCAGTCAAAGCAGAAGTCAACCGTACGCACCGATCCTGACCCTGAGCAGGGGCACGTTCTTTTTGCTTCCGTTGGATGCATAGCCTGCCATCGAGTCGAGCAGCTTGGGCGAGCAACCAATTTGGATCAAGAGCTGTTTTCAGGCGGCGATCTTACTGAAATTGCCGCCAAACGCACTGACGCATTTCTTGAAAGCTGGCTACAAGATCCAGCCTCAATCAACGCCCAGCATCGTATGCCACTGTTTGCATTGTCGACTATCGAGCTAGCCGACTTGACCGCTTTTCTTTCGCGGTTGTCAGGCGACGTCTCACCAGCCGACGGATCTGTTGAAGGCAATATGCCAAATGGCGATATACCAAGTGACGAAATTCTACGAGGAAAGTCGTTGGTCTCCGACCATCGGTGCGGCTCCTGCCATGTTTTGCCAGCGCCCCTACAGACTGCCAGCAACAAAATCCCGCTAAATGCACAAAGCGATTGGCAAGCTGGCTGCTTGAACGCTCCAAATGCCCAAGCAAAATTGCCAGGATTCCAATTGTCTGCGGAGCATGTACTTGCGCTGCAAGCTTACTTCCAAAGTACTTTCCAGGTTGCTGAGCCCGCCTCTACGGCGCCACCGCGGCGGAGTGGCCAGCAGCTGCTGGTGGAGAATAATTGCCTTGCGTGTCACAGTCGAGACGGCATCAAGGGCATCGAATCGCAGGTTCAGTCGATTGCCAAGAACGTACCTGAGCTAAATCCGAAACTGGCAGCCCTTACACCACCAACTTTAACGAGTATTGGCGACAAATTGCATGAAGAAGCGCTGCGCGATGCAATTGCCCGTAAGTCGCCCGTGCTGCGAGACTGGCTCGAAGTACGAATGCCCAGATTTCGACTAACAGCGGAGGAAATGGATTCACTCACGGAATACCTGATTTCTCATGATCGCATTCCGCATATTGCGGAAAAGGATCTTGCGGCAACAAACGGTGAGGCCAATCGCGCTGACCCCAGCGATTTGCTGGCCGCCTCGCGATTGGTTACATCGGATGGCTTTGGCTGCCAAAGTTGCCATGCGATTGGCGACAGCCTGCCTCCTCAAGTGGATCTGAAAGCACGAGGTGCTCCACTTAGCATGCTGGGGAATCGCTTGCGTCGGGAGTGGTTTCTACGTTGGGTGCGCGATCCGTCGCGAATCGTGCCAAGAATGGAAATGCCAGCGATCAAGATTCCGGTACAAGGTCTCTTGGCTGGCTCTTTGGACCGCCAGCTGGAAGCTTTGTGGAGTACGCTCAATTCACCTGGATTCCAGCCGCCGAAGCCCAATCCAACGACGATCGTACGAGCTTGGAATTCCCCGCAGCATCCCTTACCTCCTCAGGTGCTGACAGATGTAATCGAAGCTCCCGACCGTGAGTACTTGCGTCCCGTGTTGATTGGCTTCACCAACCGTCACAATTTGCTAATTGACCTGGAACGCGTGTCGATCGCATCTTGGTGGTTAGGTGATACTGCATTTCAACAAACCCGAGGCAAGACTTGGTACTGGGAGCCCGGTAATGCACCACTTCTGCCCGTCGAGCAACTGTTAACGCTGGCGGTGATCGACGCCGACGGCCAACGCTGGATTCCGCAAGCAAAAGCACAATTCCCTGCCCGTTTGAAGTCCCTAGTGACTTCGACTGATCAAGTGCAATTGACCGCAGCGGTTGACTTGGAAGCGGCTGGCCAGTGGCGGGAGATGGAGTTGAGAATGACAGCGACTCCACTGAACGGCGAAGGGATCAGCATTCACACTCAGATTCTCGGCTTAGAGCCAAATGAGCGAGTTCATGTAGCTATTCCCTTCGACTTGGGGAAACCGGTGCATCATGCTGACAAAGACGTTTACCAGTCCCAGAACCTTGACGCTGCGACGGTGTCATTGTCCGTGGCAGCTAGTTCACAGCACTTGGATAAGCGACTGATTCTGGCATCGGAAATCGAAAACCGTCGCCCAGTTTGGCAACTCTTAGTCACGCTGGAGAGTCGTATTGCGGCTGATGAGTTTCCCTATCGTGACGTTTTTCAAGTTCGACGCCCTGTCCAACCGCTGCGCACGGTACCCGGCTACGAAGCCGTTCAGTTGGGATTGCCGATTGCGGAAATGCCGATCTCGCTGGCGTGGGATCCAGATGAAAATCTTTACGTAGGTTCTCTAAAAGGAAACGTGCTGCAGGCTAGCGATACCGACGGAGACGGTTTGGAGGATACCTACCAAACGATTTCTGCAAATTTCCCAACTCCCTATGGGATACAGGCCTTTGGTGACCATGTGGATGTGCTTACTAAGTTTGGCTTGGTGCGGCTGACCGATCGGCAACAGGGGCGTTTTCAAACAGCCAACGTGCTGTTCGACGATTGGGGCTACACGCATGACTATCACGATTGGGCGGTCGGCTTGGAAATGGACGCTAATGGCAACTACTACATTGCTATTCCCTGCCAGCAAGATGATCGCAGCCCAGCTGCGGCACATCGACGTGGTACTGCGATCAAGTTGATTCGCTACGCAGACGCAGCTGGAGAGGTGGTCTATCGCGCTGAACAAATTGCTGCCGGATTGCGGTTTCCGATGGGAATCGCCCTAAATCAAGCGGGTGACCTTTTTACTACCGACAATCAAGGTAACTACAATCCATTCAATGAACTGAACCACCTGCGGACTGGCAAACGCTACGGTTTCATCAACAAGCTAGAAAACAAGGATGGGTTCTCGCCACCGTTTGAAGAGCCAGCCATCAATGTTCCTCATCCGTGGACCCGCAGCGTCAATGGAATCTGTTTCTTGACGACACCAAGTGCGCTACGTGAACAAGCCAGTGAAGATCATTTCGGACCATTCGAAGGCCATTTGATAGGCTGTGAGATGAACGGACAATCGCTGATACGAATGAGTCTTCAAAAAGTAGGAGACACCTATCAGGGCGCAGCTTATCCCTTCAGCCAGATTCCGCCGGAAAACGATCTTGGTTTCGAAGGTCCTATTGTTTGTGAGGTCTCCCCCAAAGGTGATCTGTATGTCGGCTCGCTGCAAGATAGTGGCTGGGGAGGAGGACAAAACACAGGGTCTATTGTGCGTTTGCGCCCGACTGGCGATCAGCCTGTCGGCATCGCCGAGGTACGCGCAACACCTGTAGGATTGGAGATAGAGTTCACTAGACCGGTCAATGCCGCTAAAGCAAGCAAGACCGACAACTACCAAATCCGCTCGTACACACGTACCTCGACTCCAGCTTACGGAGGCGATGATCACGACAGCCGTACCGAAAGGATTCGCGGACTGCAATTGTCAGAGGACCGGCAACTTGCGACCATTGAACTGGATTCGCTTCGAGCTGGCTTTGTCTATGAAATCAATCTGCTTTCGTTGGCCGATGACAATCAACCGTTTTTCCCCGCTTCGGCACATTACAGCATGCGGTCCATTCCGTAACGAAACGAGAGCTAGACATGGATTTAGGGATGCGTGGGAATGTGGCATTGGTTACTGGTGCTGCGAACGGAATTGGTTTAGCGGTTGCTAAGGAATTCGCTGCAGAGGGGTGTTCACTGCTACTTTGGGACATAGCGCCTGAGGTAGCGACCATTGCGGAAGAAATCGCTGGCAAGGCGAATACCGTTGCCTTGGGGCAGCAAGTTGACATTCTTCAATTCGATAAGCTGAATCGAATGCTGCATCTTGCGGCGGAGCAGGGCCTGCGAGTCCGACACTGTGTGCATTGCGCCGCCATGGGGTCGTCCAAATTTGGATTTCCCTTTACAAATCTTAACCCAGAGGATTGGAAGAAAACGCTTGATGTCAACATCCTGGGTATGGTCAATGTGGCACATGCGGTAGCTCCCACACTTGTGGAAGCGCAGGAAGGGACGTTTGTTTTCTTAGCGTCCGTTGCTGGACAAATCGGTTCGCAGACAGATCCACCCTACAGTGCCAGCAAGGCAGCCAATATCAACTTTGCCCAATGCATGGCAAAGGACTTGGCAAAGTACGGAGTTCGCGTCAACACTGTTTGTCCAGGCATGGTTCAAACAAATTTAAACCGCTCTGTCTGGCAAGCCTGGTATGATCAAACGGACGAGTCGGAGCGGCTAGAATACCAGGAGTGGGCAGGACGCAAGATCCAAGCCATTGTTCCGCTCGGTCGCTGGCAGTCCGCCGAAGATATCGCATCCATGATTGTTTTCCTTTCATCAGATCGCGCTCGGCAGGTCACTGGACAGACGATCAATGTCGACGGTGGCTTTGTCATGCATTGGTGAACGGTCATCGGTCGTTTCCTCTGTAATTGAGCTTCGAAAGTCAAAGATTGTCAGGCCGGATATGGATTCCTACAAATCACAGAGATTGGCAAGCTTTCTACTTGGAATGTGCTTCTGGTCCATCGGTGCAGCCGCTGAGCCTGTTCGGCAGTTGGAGTACTTAGACCGCGGTCTGGTGGCCATCCCATACGGCGAAGATAGTGTCTTTCTCAGTTGGCGGTGGCTGGGTGATGAATCCGATGCAGTGGCTTTCAATGTGTATCGATCGGAAAACGGGGCCCCTGTAAAACTGAACGCCGATCCAATAGCTGATCGCACAAATCTGATTGTTCCAGCTGGGGCCGAACCGCAAGACGACCGATATGCAGTTCGTCGCGTAATCGCGGGCGTGGAAAGCGCGGACACGCAGTGGGTGCCAGTATGGAATAGCGGATACCTGGATATTCCAATCCAAGCTGTAGAAGACTACCGCCCCGGAGACGCTTCAGTTGGCGACTTGGACGGGGACGGACAGCTGGAAATCGTTTTACACCAGACGTCGCGGCCTCGCGATAATTCACATTCTGGACTTACGGGATCGCCCATCCTGGATGCCTATACCCTGGAAGGGAAACACTTGTGGCGAATCAATCTAGGTAGGAATATTCGCGACGGCGAGCATTACACTCAATTCATGGTCTACGATCTTGACGGTGATGGGCGGGCCGAAATCGCGTGCAAGACAGCTGATGGCACGGTTGATGGACAGGGCCGTGTGATTGGTGATGAAAACGCCGACTATCGTGTGATGGACCAAGCCGACAAGCGATTCGGACGTGTGCTGGACGGTCCTGAGTTCCTGACCATCTTCGATGGACGTTCCGGAAAAGCGCTGCAGACAGTCGACTATGTGCCAAATCGCTACCCGATTGATGGCTGGGGCGGAATTGGCGGAAACGGCGGAAATGACAGCTACGGCAATCGCTGCGATCGCTTTCTAGCCTGCGTAGCGTATCTGGATGGTCAACGTCCCAGTCTGGTGATGTGCCGCGGTGTCTACGGGCGAATCGTACTGGCCGCTTGGGACTGGCGCGATTCTCAGCTCTCGCAGCGCTGGGTTTTTGACTCAGGCAGCAGTCACCCGCCTTACTCCGATGCATCACCGTATTCTGGCATGGGTGGGCATTCATTATCTGTAGCGGATGTCGATCTGGATGGAAAAGACGAGATCGTCTATCAAGCCATGGTGATTGACGATGATGGCCAAGGGTTATATTCAACGGGACTTCGGCATGGCGATGCAATGCACATTAGCGACATGTATCCCGATCGTCCTGGGCTGGAAGTGTTCTCCGTTCAGGAGAATGAAGAGGCGACAGTTCGTTTTCAGACCCCCGGCGTCGCTATGCGTGACGCCGCAACGGGGCAGATTCTGTGGAGTCACAGTCCGGGCGTCGACGTGACCAGTGGCTTGGCCGCAGACATCGACCCTCGCTTTCCGGGTTACGAAGCCTGGGGTGGCCCCGGCGGAATGCGACTGGCCGATGGTCGCGACGCGATCCACAAACCGCGGACAACGAATTTTGCCATTTGGTGGGACGGCGATCTACTGCGCGAGTTGATTGCCAGGTCGTCTACCATCAGCAAATGGAACTGGCAGAGCGAGCGCGAGGAGCGAATCTTCGAAGCAGACGCACGGGGTGCCAGCCGCGGACCAAACTTGGTAGCAGATTTGGTCGGCGATTGGCGTGAAGAACTATTGCTCACTTCACCTGATGGACAATCATTGCGTCTATATTCGACAACTCATCCATCGGAATATCGAATTCGCACCCTGCTGCACGACGCACAATATCGACTGGCAATCGCCTGGCAAAATGTGGTCTATAACAAACCGGCTCACCCGAGCTTTTTTCTTGGACACAATATGACTCCGCCCAGTCAGCCGCGGATTAAGGTCATTCGATGATCTTGGCGTATTAGCTTGGTTATTTGCCGATGCAGAAACGACTGAAGATTTTTCCGAGTATATCCTCCGTGTGCACGTCGCCGATTACGCCCGACAGATCGTCCAACGCGATTCTCAGTTCGGCAGCAACAAGTTCTTCTCCAGATAAAGAATGCGATAGTTCTTGGGCACGAGCCAGTGCGTGCATAGCCGCCCGAATGCCTTGTTGGCACCGTACCAAAGTTCGATGCATGGCATCAGTCTGTAATTCTCTAGGATTGTTTGCCAGCAAGTCCCGGATGGCGCACTTGAGTTCATCAATCGTATGGCCGTCGGAAACACTGGTTGGACAGTATGCCGATAATCCTGACAATGGAGGTGGCGTCATCTCGGAAGCTCGATCCGCTTTGGTGCCGACCAGCAGAATTGGGCGTTCAACCAACTCGCGAATCCAAGCGACTTGTTCAGCGTCAGTCTCGGGAAAAAGCGGTGCAGACAGGTCGACGCAATAAAGCAGCAAGTCTGCGCGCTGCAGCTGGCTGAGCAGCATGGCTTGCGCCATCTCCCCTGGCGTTGCTGCATTTGCAGAGTGTATGTCGAATCTTGGCGCTGAGGCTGCGTCTAAAGCGTGTTTCTGGGCAGTGCTCGACAGACCGTTAGGGAGCTGCTCGATGCCAGCCGTATCCACCAATTCAATTTGAAGCCCTTCCACGTTCATGTTTTCAGCTACGATGTCTCGGGTCGTTCCAGCGATTGGCGAGACGATGACGCGCGGGCGCCCCAGCAACGCGTTGAACAAAGAGCTCTTGCCAGCATTGGGCAGACCGACCAGCACGACGTGCGGCTGGCGGTTGCTAACGCCGCGTAAATTCAGTTGTTCATCGATACTCTGAAGGCTCCGCTGGATGCTCGCGACTTGCGATTCCAGCAGCGACTGCGAGATGAATTCGATGTCTTCCTCGACAAAATCTAGACCAGCTTCCAAGTGAGCGATCAATTCCAGCAACTGATCTCGCAGCCGTCGCACTGGTTTTGAGATGTTTCCCCCTAGTTGCTCAAGTGCTTGCACCAGTTGTTGGTCATCACCGGCTTCGATCACGGCTAAAACGGCTTCGGCCTGAGTTAGGTCGATCTTGCCAGCTAGAAAACTGCGCAATGTGAATTCACCTTTGCCAGCAGGCACTGCGCCAAGTGCAATAACTCGCTGCACTATTCGCTCGACCAGCGGCAAAGCGCCAAGCAAGTGGATCTCGGCACTCGCTTCGCCCGTGTAGCAGCGCTCGTCAGGCCAGTAATAGATGCGAGCCGCAATCGTTGCTTCCCGAAAGCCCAAGCTGCAGCGATGGACAGAGCTGCGAGCTACCCGACTTTCCAAGAGAGCTGACTTCAGGGATCCCTCAGAATCCGACGAGGCAACCAACAGTTGATCGAGAATCGCTCGCGTGTCTGGCCCGCTGATTCGAACCACCGCGCGCTGGGCTGGAGCGATTCCGCTACTGACAGCGACGATTGTGTTCTGCAAGTCCAATTGCATTTGCGACCAATGGTTTGTCGGAGTCTAACCGGATTCGTTGGAACCTGTCGTTGTTGTCGCGTTTGCGAATGTTCAATAGAACCCTAACTTGACGATGAGCGATCAGGGACCTCCCCGTCCGCCGCCGCGACGTCCACCTCGTGGTCCTTGGCCGCCGTTCGGCGCACCACCAGGTCCGTTTTCTGGCGCCAGCGTCTTAAACAAATCAATGAGTGTTTGCGCTTTCTCGTTAAAGTCTTGCTGCGAGTTGGCATCCGCCAATGAGCCAACAGCACCGTTGATGGCAATGAGCGCCAGTTGCACTCGTGAAGCAACGGAATTATCCACTGAGTCAACACTGGCCAAAGCTTTGTCCAAAGCCTGGCGCATGTCGCTCATTTCCTTACCTGGGATCCACTGGTTGCCAGTTTTTCTTAAGGTCAGTTTGGGGGAAGTAATTGGACCAGCGAGCAATTCAACTTCCGCATTGCCATTCGATTGGCTCAAGATTCGATAGTCCAATTTGTTGTTGCTCGGTTGTCCCGTTAGTCGCTCGACCATTTGCGACGTATGCGCGTCGAGCTGCACAGAGTAGGGCGCCGTCGCCGCGATAAATTTTGCCAAAAATGTTGGCACATTCTCTTTCTTGAAATTCTCCGGTTGCCAAAGATCCTCTGCGGCCAGTGCTGCGACCAGACCGGCGAAGGAAGGCCAGATCTTTTCCAATTCGGCTGCCAACTCAGGCTGTGCAGTGACTAGCGGATGGGCCATGATGTATTCATGTTTGTCGCGGACAATCGTATTCAAGTTACCCATGATCGTGCGAACCTGAGTGACAGCACTGGAACCGAGTTTATCCGCCGCTTTTTCAACCAGTAAAGCAGTATCTGTTTGCATTTTGTTGGGCAAGCAATGCCACAATATGAACCAGTTTCTTTTCTCGACGTCCTCTTTGATTTTGCTCAAATACTCTTCGATAGACGTATTGGCGCTGAACGGTGACTTGAGCAGCTCAGCGGGATCCAAGGTGAATTCTGGTTCTGCGATCTCCGCCGGTACGTCTGCTTTGATCAAGGGCTTGGAGAACGCCTCAGGGTCGGCGAGCTTCAGAGCTTGCAAATGACTCTTCAGATCGAGATCGCTGAACGGAACTTCGGCCTCTTTGCCGCTCGCATTGCGCAGCACCACCCCATTGTCGGTCACTCGCACAAAGTCGGCGACGATTTCCTTGCCGCGGTAGATCCATTTGTTAGTCTCTTGTCCATTGGCGACCGGGCCGACACCTAAGCTGGCGACAAACAATAAGAGCCACGGAAGGCATGGCAAACGTTGAAGATCAGGACCCACGACAAACTCTCCGGGGCAGGTTGGAAAAGAAGTAATACAGCGGCATTGTAAAGGATACTAGTGTCACAAATCTTAATTCCGA
>JAGQPR010000024.1 GCA_020426625.1 Planctomycetales bacterium | reverse complement strand
CGATCTGATCGAGTCCGCGCGAGCTGGTTCGGCGGAAGCGCTGGGCAGTTTGCTGGACGCCTTCCGCGATTATTTGACCCTGATCGCTGAGCGGGAGTTGGACGGGGACTTGCGTGCCAAGGGAGGGGCATCTGATATCGTCCAAGAAACATTCCTGGAGGCACAGGTCGCATTCGGGAAATTTGAGAGCCATACCCAGGATGAACTGCTGGCTTGGTTGAGGGTGATGCTCCAAAACAATTTAGCCGATTTTCGGCGTCGCTACCGGGATACTCAGAAACGTTCCGCTCATCGTGAAGTCAATCTGATTGGAGAGGGCTCCTCAGGCAATTGGGGCGATGCCTTGGGGGCTCAGCTGGACACACCCAGCGGACAGTTCATTACGCAGGAAACCATGCAGCAAGTCGAAACAGCTTTAGCGTGTTTACCCGATGACTATCAGCAGGTGATCCGCTGGAGATACTTCGAGCGATGTTCGTTTGAGGAAATAGCCAGTCGCCTGCAGCGTTCGACCAACGCAGCTCAGAAACTGTTGATCCGGGCCATCGATCGCTTGCGCAGCCAATTGGAGATGAACTAGATGGGGCCAGGTCTGGATTCGACTGATTGGGAAGAGGAGCTGCTTTGGCTAGATGAAGCGATTGCCAACGGCCAATTGCCCGACGCCGCGGCGTTGGATTCGCAAAACGCTGGACGATTGCGGACGATTCAGCTGTTGCGTCTTGTTGCCTCGGCTCGTAGCTCGGACGCATCTTCCTTCGTCGATACTCAGACAGACCAGGCGCGAAATACAATAGAAAATAGTCTAGGCAACGTGCGGCCAAGACACTTTGGTCGCTTTCAAATCTCGGCGGAGATTGGTCGTGGCAGCTATGGTATCGTTTTTCTCGCAGTAGATCGGCACATTGGGCGTCGCGTCGCGCTGAAGATCCCACACGTGGGCGTGCACATCGATACGGATTTGCGAAAACGCTTTCAAAACGAGGCGCGTGCTGCCGCCAATCTGGAACATCCGAATATCGTCCAAGTTTTCGACGCGGGGCAGGTTGGCCCCATTCATTACATTGCCTCAGCCTATTGTCCGGGCGTCAACTTGCACGAATGGTTGGCCCAACATCCAGGACCGTGTCGGCCTGTTGAGGCAGCTGAGATTGTGAGGAAGTTAGCTGACGCGATTGCGCATGCCAATCAGCGCGGTATCTTCCATCGCGATCTCAAGCCCGCCAACGTGATTCTACAGTTGCCGCAACAGGCGGAGCAAGCCGACGAGCAATGTCCTGGAGATTTGTCGGAACATCGCCAGAGTGTTTTGGTCAGCCCGCTCCGCGACGTAACACCCAAAATTACCGACTTTGGTTTGGCAAAGTTCATTGGGCAGACGTCGATGGCAACACTCACCGGTGCCATTCTAGGCACGCCTGCCTTCATGGCGCCGGAACAGGCCAATGCAGGCCAAGGCTTGCCACAGTCGCAAGCTGATGTGTATTCGCTGGGAGCCATCTTGTATCAAATGCTCACTGGGCGGACGCCTTTCGAAGCTCCGTCTCCGCTGGAGACGCTGCGTCTGGTTGTTCATGAGCCGCCAGCAGCCCCTCGCTCGATTGTTCGGGGGTTGCCGCGAGACCTGGAAACGATCTGCTTAAAGTGTTTGGAAAAGCGGCCAGCCGATCGTTATGCAAGCGCCAGCTTGCTATCGAAAGATCTACAGCGATTTCTCGACAACGAACCAATTGCAGCGAGGCCAGCTGGGCTGATCGACCAGTATCTCAAGTGGGTCCGACGCAAGCCCTTGATTGCGAGTCTTTCTTTTTCGCTCGTCACATCGGTGCTCGTCAGCCTGATGGTCGTCTCTTTCCTGTGGATCCAATCGGTGGAACGCCGCATTCAAGCAGAGGACGCGGTAGGTCGAATGACTCAGGCGATGACGACGATCGCGCAGCAAGATCGAATGAGTCAACAGCTGCTCTACCTGCATCAAATTGCTTTGGCCAACCAAGATAAGACCAAGGACGTGAACCGCGCTCGTCAGATATTGGAATCGTGCCCAGAAGACCGCCGCAATTGGGAATGGCACTATCTCAAGCGGGCGAGTCATCCCGAGTTGTTTGATTTGTGCGGACATACCATGGGAGCTAGAATCTGCCGTTTTAGTCGCGATGGTCGATTGCTTGCGTCCGCCAGTGGCATTTGGGGTTTGCCTCAAGCGGGAGAGACAATTGTTTGGGATGTGGAGACTGGCCAGCCACGTTTTCAGCTGCATGGGCATCAGGGGCAAATACTCGGCCTGAGCTTTCACCCCGCAGGAAAGCTGTTGGCGACATGCGACGTTTCATGGAGTGACCAGAAAAAAGGCGTGATCAATATCTGGGATCTGTCCAATGGGCAATCCATCGCACAGATCGCTGAGAGCTATAGCCCGTTCGCGATTGAATTCAGCGGCGATGGACAACTGCTGGCGGTCGCTTGTTCGGACGGAATCGCAAGAACTTATTCGACGGCGACTTGGCAGTTGGTCCACAACCTGAAACATCACCAACACAACGTCTTCAGCGTCAGCTTTCACCCGGGCGGACAATACTTAGCCTCCGGCGGTCGCGACGGAAAATTGGTCGTCAGCAGTATCGAAACCGGGCAAACGGTATTCCAGCAGGATGATTTGCGCGACGTGCGCGACGTCGAGTTCAGCCCAGATGGTACTTTGCTTGCTGCCGCAACATTCGGTGGTCAAGTCTTAGTCTGGCAATGGCCCGACGGCGAGTTGTTGACCAGACACTCCAATCCCAACGGCAGCATAAGCTCGATGCGATTTGGTCCGGACGGCTCGACCTTGGTCGTCTGCCAATCAGCCGGCTATACCCAGCTGATCAATGCCCGCACGAGTCAGATCTATCGCGAGTTTCCATCGCACCAGCAATTCACCTATAGCGGCTGTATTAGCCCGGATGGAACCTTGGTCGCTACCTGCGGTAGCGATTCACATGTTCGCATCTGGAGTTGCGTAACCCCCAAGCCGCCTTCCGGAATCAGCGTGCAAAAGACATTTATCAGTGACGTGGGGGCGATTCCTGGTCAGCCATTGTTGGTTACTGGAGCCGCCAAGAATCAAACTCATTTCGGTCAGGCGGCTGGCGAGTTTGCTTTGACATTGTCAGACCGCAACGGAAAAGTCGTGCGAAGCCTCCAGGGACATACGGATTGGACAAGCAAGCTCGCAGTCGCCCCTGGTGGCCACTGGATAGTCTCGGGCAGCCTGGATGGTACGGCTAGGATTTGGGAAACGGCTTCGGGCAACTGTTTGCATGTGCTTAACCATCAAGGCAGCCGAGTTGCCGATGTGGCCGTTCTGGACGACAAACGTGTCGTTACAGGTGCAAGTGATGGAAAGGTGATGCTGTGGGATGTGGAGGAAGGAAAGCTGCTCCGGCAATGGCAGGGCTCGTCCGCGGCGATCACCAGTTTGGCAGCGCACTGCCGCGGTTGGCTAGCGGCGACTGACGATGAAGGCAGGCTTTGGTTTTGGTCTCACGAAAGACAGAGCATCCAATGTCATTCCCTGCCAGAGCTGAACCGCATCGACTGTTTGGAATTCAATCCGGAGGGTACGCTTTTGGTGGCTGGAGGCCACGGCTCGAACGTGCATTTTTGGAACGTAGACACTACAGACAGTGCTAATCAATTACCAGAATTGAATCTGCTCCCTCGTCGTATAGTACTGCCAGAGCAACAAGTCTGCGATCTGCTATTTCTGCCGGATGGAGAACGCTTGGTTTCGGCTGGAGTCAACTCTGGTGGCTGCAGTATCGTGCGCCTGTGGGATTTGCAGACGCATGCGGAAGCCCTAAATCTAGCGGTGTTCGTGGAAACTCAACCGACGTTAGCATATTCCGAGTGGGATCAGGCCTTGTTGTTGGGATGCAACAGTTTGATCTACCATTATGCATCCAGCGATTTAGATTCCACCGAACGATTCAAATTGCATCAGGAAGCTACGCTGGCCTGGCATGAAACCAAAGCTCAGGAGTCGGAACGTGAACGTGATGCTTACAAAACCCTGTTTCATTTGACTCAGGAACTGCAGCATGCGACTAAAACCAGACAATTGGAACGCCGTAGCAACGCCAATGCTCAACTTGGCAGATGGCTTGATGCTGAACAGGATTTGTTGAAGGCAAAGCAGCTGAATCCTAAAGGGAATTATCAATTCTATTGGGCGTTACTGAAATTGGCGCAAGCGGATTCAGAAGGCTATCGTACGCACATGGAGCAGCTTGTTCTAGACCGACAAGCAACGGAGGATGCTTCCCAAGCAAATGATTTAGCCTGGGCTTTGGCCTTGACTCCCGATTTTGTGGACCGGTCCGAGTTGATGCTCGAGCGTTCAGAATACGCTTGCCAAAGTGCGACAAGCCGGGCGTTACGGCATTCATACAACAATACCCGAGCACTCGTGAACTATCGAGTTGGCAATCTCGACGAAGCGCTAAAAGCTGAGCAAACCGCGATAGAGGCACATGGCAGCGGTGGCGGCGAAGAGGACTTGGTTGTCATGGCTCTGATCCAAGCCGCTCGCGGCGATATCGATTCCGCGAAAAGCTGGCTGAAAAAGCTCAGTTGGAGCGTCTCAGGTAGCCATTTGGCGACCACCAAGACGACGCAGTACTCTCGGTATTGGGAGCAGCGCATACAAAACGAAGTGTTAATCCGCGAAGCGGAAGCGTTGATTGCTTCACACCGGACCATCGAAAGCAGTGGGAATTGACTCTATTTCATCATTGCAACCAGTCAAAATTGCCCTAGTGCGCCAAGCGGAAAGTGGCGCATCTTTACCTGTTGAGGTCACGAGAGTGAGTTGCCAACTGCAGAATTCTTGTGAGATTTTGTTTTTAAGCGGCAGGTTCCGCTAAGGTTTACGTTTGAGTTCTTAGATACCTGCGTCCACGGCTGTTTTTGGTTCGCCGTTGATGCATGCCAAGTTAATCTAGGAACTCTACGATGCATCGATTAGTTCGTCCTGTGTCACCTGCCATTTTCCGTGGTCCCGCGCGAAATCGATTGCGAAGTTTGCTGGTTGAAAGTTTGGAAGATCGCTTTCTGCTCAACTGCGACTACTCGGCACTTGCTAACGATTTGAAGGATCAAATCAACACGCTACAAGTGGACATCAAGCAAGCGATTACCATCGGGCAGTCGTTGCCGGTGATTGGCGATCGGATCGGAGAAGCTGGGCAATTCCTGGATAATCTGGCGGACACGCTGGGAGGCGCGTTGGGGAATTTGGAAGACGATGTGCTTGAGCCCACCATCCAGCAAGCTTTGTTTGCAGTTCTACACGGCGGACCGCTTGATATTCTGGCCGACCACAACGGTGATGGTAGTGTCGATCCGTCAGATGTCGAGGTACAAATTAACAATGATGGTGCTAATTGTTCTGTCGAAATCGGCATGCACCTTACCCGAAATCTCGTCAGCTTTGACTTGGGAGTCGATGCGTCATTTGATTTGGGCTTGCCAGCACTGCCGTTTCAGATTTCTACCAAGGGTGGCATTGAAGCTTCACTGGGATTCGATTGGCCGGATTTTCGCTTTACTCTCGATAGCAATGCTGGTGTCATCTTAGATCTGTCCCCGCAAACTGATTTGTCCTTGCAAGTCGTGGCCGGATTGCAGCCCGATTCTGAATTGACCGCCAACATTGGTTTCCTGCATGCGACAGTAACCGATGGAGTCCAGCTTGAGGATGATGGTGACATTGAACAGTTGAATACACAGTTCGTTGCGTCTGTAGCGATCGGGCTGGGGTTTGGTCAGGATGGGTCATTCCTAGTCGAGGCAGAATTCGACACGCAAGCGAATGTTGCTCTGCATATTGATGCACTCATTGACCAGGACTTTCCGTCGATTGCAGCAGATTTCGTGATGCATTGGGACGGATTTGAAGAAGATGCTGAAGCGCCAGTGGTCGCGCTCAGGAATATCACCGTTGATGTAGGCGGCTACCTGAGTGATATCCTCAGCCCAATAGTCGATGCAATTCAAAAAGTCGCTGAGCCAATCAATCCGTTCGTTGACTTTGTAACCGAACCGATCCCCGTACTGTCCGATTTGGCCAATGCGGTCGGACTGGGTGATGTCACTCTGCTATCTCTGTCCGAAGTTGCGGACGATTATCTGCCCAGCAGCGGTTACACCGAACTGGTCGACATCATCCAGCTGGTGGTCCAAGTGGTCGACGTAGCCAATCAGTTTGAAGACCCAGCGGCTCCCTCGCTCAAGTTCAATGTTGGCGATTTGTTACTCAGTAACGAAGCGAATGGAGATCTGCGTGATAAACCAGCGGCCAAGGACATTACCGATGTGACGGCCAAGGACTTGACGGACTTGGTCGCCAATCCTGCCAATGTTCACAATCTCATTGATTCGGTGAATGACCTTGATGTTCCGGTGGAAGTCAAGCAACCAATCATAGATCTGTTGAATCGATTTTCGTCAGGCGTGTATTACGAGTTTCCCATTTTGGATAATCCCCTGGGTGAGATTGGGAATCTACTCCTGGGCAAGGACTCGACGCTGTTCTCGTTCACCGCGGCTGCCAAGATCGACGGGGATGCTGAACTAAAGTATCCAATCTCATTGGGAATCGACGTCGTGATCCAAGGTAACTACAGCTTCGATGCTGCGGTGACGATCGGCTACGACACCTTTGGCTTGCGTAAGTTTATTGTCGACGGCATCAACAATAATGGCGGCTTTGATGGGCTCGATCTGTTGGATGGCTTGTTTATCGATGCCGATTCGCACGTCTACCTGGATGGCGGATTCGCAGCCGGCGCGTCGGCAGAATACTTGGTGGTCGAGGCCGAGGTAACCGGAGGTGTAAGCGGCGGACTGCATCTATCGATGCCCGACGAAAGCGACTTGGTTTCTCCCGATGGATTCGCTGACAACGATCCTCAAAAGATCCGCCCGTTTAGCGAACTATCGCATTGTCTATTCGCTGCCGATGGCGTCTTGACAGCCGGACTGTACGCCAAAATTCGCGTGGGAACCGATCTGATTGGCGTCGAAGAGAAATTCACGATTGGAGAAGTCGAAATCGCCTCCTTCGATGTTGATTGCGTGCCCAATCCTTTTGCCCCGCCATTAGATCCAAACTTGGCATACCTCGATACGAATACTGGTGTGCTGACATTGCACGTTGGATCGAAGGGAAGTCTGCGAGCAAACTACGATCCAAACGACCCAACTCAAGCCGACGAGCAATACCGAATCACAGTCGGTGTGCCGTTCGCTGACGAGAAAGGAAACCTACCGGCAGGCGATCTATTGACTGTGTCGGCTTTTGGAATGACCCAACGATTTACAGGCGTGAAGAGTATTTTGGCGGACGCCGGAGATGGAAACGATAAGATTCGCATCTTGGCCTCTGAGAATTCCGAACTCTATCCGTTAACTGCTGATGTCGACATACGTGGAGGGGCTGGGAATGACCTGCTGATTTACGAAGGGACGGGGCAGGCGTTACTGCGCGGTGATAGCGGTGACGACAAGCTGTTCGGTGGAGCTGGACAGAACACCTTGCTGGGCGGCGACGGTAATGACGTTCTGGAGGTAGCAGGCACAAACAACTTGCTCAATGGTGGTGCTGGCGACGACGTGCTGACCGGTGGACCCGGATACAACGCACTGGGTGCCGTGTTCTATCAAGGTATTATTTTGAATGAAAGCGGCAATGACTATCTGGTGGGTGGCCAGGGCAACAATTTCATGAGAGGTGGAGCTGGCGACGATACGCTGCTGGCCGGTCCCGGCACAGATGACCTTGATGGCGAAGCGGGCAATGATCATCTCAGCGCTGGCAGTGGAAGAGCGATGCTAGTTGGCAACCGTGGTGACGACTACATCACCTGGAATGTTGGTGATGGCATTCCTTTACTTATTGACGGCGGCGGAGTCGGCGAAGCCAACACGTTAGGATTGGTCGGAACCGACGCTGACGAGCTCTTATTGTTAGGCAAGGATTCGTCGTCGAACGCTCTCAAGATCGCTGGCTTGACCAGCTCGCCTTTCTTGGCAACGCATATGCAGATCGTAGCCTTTGAAGGGCTGGCTGGCGCGGAGCAGATCCTGGTTGAACCGCTCACAGGAACTGACGCCCAACAAGTAGGTCTGAATCTGGGCGACGTGCTCAAGGGCAAGAACGCTTTGGGAGATGCCGTTGTTGACAAGATTGTCGTTCAGGGAAGCCAGTCCGCAGATACTCTTTTCGTTTCTAAAGAGCTAGCAGTGCTCAAGCCTGAACAACCGGCTGTACCGCCCAGCACGGAACGTACCCCAGCCATACTGGGTGGCATCACAAAAGTGGTCGGCATGCCGAACTACGTAGTGCGGTTGGCTAACGTGGAAGATGACTTGCTGGTCACCAGCCGCAACGGCGATGATACGATTGTCGTACAAAGCATCACGGGGCCAACGCAAATTCATGCTGGCTCCGGCAATGATACCCTGGTTGTTCAGGCAGCCGATCCGGGCGTTCTCAATGATCCCGTCAAATTGCCCGACTATCCTGTTGAGCTCAATGTTGACGGCGGGCAAGGCAATAATCGCTTGTCAATCGATCAAAGCTCAAGCCTGATTCCACTGTCAAACACTTTTCAATCACAGCACTTCATTAGCGATCTGCTGGAACTGAATTTCACAGCTACCGGCGGCAATCTCAAAGGCGGTGTGGAACTCATTACCGGCCAGTACAACGACTCCGTAACCATCCTGGACACCCTGTCGAAAGTTCCGATGTCGTTGGATACTCGCGCAGGCAGCGATGTGGTCAGGTTGGGAGCGTCGGCTGATCTGGCTCCGAACGGCAATTTGAATAGTATTCAGGGGCCATTGTCGATCGAGACTGGTCAAGGTGAAAACGCGTTGGTCTTGTACGATCGCACCGACTTGTCTGGCAATCAACATGTAGCCATAACGTCCAATCAAATCTTAGGAATGGTCGGGCCAGTCGATAACGTCCCACTCGATTATCAAGCTACTCAAGGCCAGTTGGTTCTAGGCGTCTTCGGATCCAACTTTGGCAAGGACAATTTTCAAATCCTTTATCCCACCGCTCATACCAGTATTCTATCTGGTGCTGGTGACGATCAGGTCAAGTTGGTCGGTTCAGATTTCATCGTGGCTGTGGCCGGCGAAGATGGAGACGACCTGTTGGAAGTTGGTGCAACAGTCAACTCGCTCAACGGGATCAACGCTGGCGTGTTGTTCTTCGGTGGGAGCGGGCAGGATACCTTGAATGTCAACGATAAATCCACGACAACTGATCAAGTCTTTGCGCTCGGCCAAGATAGCATTCAGCGACTCGGGGGCGGAGCCATCAAGTTTGACAACACGCTGGAGCAGCTGGGCCTGTCCCAAGGTAGCGGCGACGACCGGCTGGAGATTGCTGCTCTCCCGCTCTCGCTTCTGAGCCTAGTGGCAATTGGCAACTCCGGCAGCGACCGCCTGACCGGGCCTGATTCAAACAGTCTCTTTGTTATCGATTCCAACAATGCTGGCGTAGTCAACGGGCAGTTGCAATTTAGCAGTTTTGAAAGCCTGCAAGGTGGCAATGGCAACGACATCTTCCGCTTCCAAGGATCGGGTAAGCTCAGCAGTGCTCTTGTCGGGGCTGGCGGATTCGATCAATTGGATTATTCGCAACTCAATTCGAACATCGCGGTGAATTGGCAAACGCACTCAGCGACGCGCGTTCCGATCTTCTCTTCGATCGAGAGTCTTGTTGGCAGTAGCGGCCAGACTGTAATCATCGGGCCCAATTTGCCGACGCAGTGGTCAGTGTCAGATGTTGACGCTGGGGTAATGAATACACTAGCCGAAGGTCCAATCCAGTTTGCCGCAGTGGGCTTCTTGACCGGCGGAACAAGCGTGGATGTATTTTCGATAGGTCAGTCTGGCCAGCTATCGGGAAGGATCCTAGACCAAGGCGGTATGGCTGACCGCGTGGAATACACCCAGCTGACTGAAGCAGTGCAAGTCAATCTGTCGTCCGGACAAGCGAGTCGGGTGAGCAAAGGCATCATTGGTATCGAGCAAATCTACGGAGGTTCGAACAACGATATCTTGATTGGTTCCGATGCGAACAACGTGCTCCTCGGAATGGATGGCAACGATGTGATCGTTGGCTTGGGTGGAGACGACATCCTGGATGGTGGTGCCGGACAAGATATTCTGATTGGCGGACTTGGCGTGGATTTGTTGCAGGGGGGAGGTGGAGACGATCTGATCATCGCCAATCGTACGACGTACGACACAAATCTGACCGCGCTTCAAGCGTTTGGAAGTGAATGGACCAACGCGGCACTAACCTACGAAGCGCGAGTGGATCGAATCCGAACCGGCGTTGGTCCCAACGGGACCTATCGTCTGAACACCTCTACCGTCTTTGATGACGCAGCCGTCGATACCGTGTTTGGCCAGGACGATCGCGATTGGATTTTCGCGACTTTGTCCGGTGCCAGTGTCGATCAGCTTCTCGACTTGGCTGCCAATGAGTTCGTCAATTAGCCTCCAAAGCTCTTGGTAAAGCTTGTCGTCGAAGCCGAAGATATTCGCCAACCATTCTCTGCCCGGCAGAGGATGAGGCTTGCGCAACAATGGCCTGCTTGACCAGAGCGTCACAACGAGCCAAGAGAGCCGAGGTGCAATCAGCAACGGCAGCGGAAATTGGAGTACAATCGAGCTATACTCAATTTCTTCACCTGCTTCGGTATGGACGAATGCCCGCAAGTTCGAATGTCAGCCATTGGATTGATTTGGTGAAGGTCGGTGATTCGGCTGCAGCCAATCGCGTTTGGCAACATTATTTCGATCGTCTCGTGCGGGCGGTGCGAGCTCGTTTGCGAGGACAGAATCGCGCTGTGTCGGATGAGGAAGATATTGCGCTGAGCGTCTTCAACAGCTTTTACGATGCGGCCGAAAATGGCCGATTTCCCGACCTATCGGACCGTGATGATCTTTGGCGTTTGCTACTGCGAATGGCTGCCAGGAAAGTAGTGGATAAACGACGGCGCGACCAGCGGCAGCGGCGCGGTGGAAACGTGAAGCTCCATTCTTTGGACGAAGCAGGAGACAATGTTCAGGTGGCGGAAGCGATCGGCGATGAACCCTCACCGGAAATGGCGCTGATGATCCAGGAATCGGTGGAGAGTCTTTTTTCTCATTTAGGTGTCGGGCAGCTCCGAGATTTAGCGGGTGCCAAATTGGAGGGATATTCAAATGCCGAACTGGCGGCCCGTTTTGGCTGCTCGGAGCGGACAATTGAACGCCGTCTGCACTTGATTCGTGAAAAATGTCAGCAGGAATTGGTAGCCCCCAATGAACATCCGCCACAAAAATCTGCCGATTTCAGCCCTCGAACGCATCGATGATCTGTGCCTTGCATTTGAGCAAAAGTGGCAAACCAACCAGCCCGTTTCGATAGAATCCGTACTGACTGAGAATCTCTCACCGGCTGAGCGGGATGTGTTGCTGGCCGAGTTGGTCGTGCTGGAGATCGACTATCGACGGCGGTTGGGTAACAACGCAACCAAGCAAGAGTATCTCGATCGATTCCCTGGCGATGTCGCGGTGATCAACGAAGTCCTGCGAGAAAGTAGCCCAGCCAAACGTGGGTTCGAGCCGCCAAGTGTCGGACGCCTGGCATCCATGTTTCCGTCGTTAGAAATCATCGAGCATATCGGTGCTGGCGGTATGGGCGCTGTCTACAAAGCTCGCCAAGCAGGTTTGGACCGAGTTGTTGCTCTTAAGATTTTGCCCGAAGAATTTGGCCAGGACGTGAAGTTTGCGCTGCGTTTCACGCGAGAGGCGCGGACCTTAGCCAAACTGAGTCATCCCAATATCGTGTCGGTTTATGAGTTTGGTAGAGTCGATGATATCTACTATTTCCTCATGGAGTATGTCGAGGGCACGACCTTGCGAGAAGTCGTGCGGACAGGTCAGTTAACGCCGCGGCAAGCATTAGCCATTGTTCCGAATCTGTGCGATGCGCTTCAATATGCACACGACAAGGCAGTTGTCCATCGCGACATCAAGCCCGAAAATATCTTGCTGGCTGTCGACGGAACTGTGAAGATCGCTGACTTTGGCCTCTCGCGGATTCTTGGAGACGAAGATCACCAAGACGTTCTCACGGCGACGCACCAAGTCATGGGGACTCCGCGTTACATGGCTCCGGAACAGCTGGAAGGGGCACGCGGCGTTGATCATCGGGCAGATATCTATTCGCTGGGAGTCGTTTTCTATGAAATGCTCACAGGCGAGCTCCCCATCGGACGTTTTGCCGCCCCATCGAAGAAAGTCAACATCGACGTCCGCCTGGATGAAGTTGTGTTGCGTTCACTCGAAAAGGAGCCGCAGCGCCGATATCAGCGTGCCAGCCAGATCAAGTCGGATGTGCAAATAATCTCTTCAACTGGTGATCCCGCTTTAGCGCAAACTGTTGAACTTGAGGAGAATCGCCATGAAGAGGCACGTACCACAGAGGCGAATCTTGCTCACCAGGAGCTTGCTGGACGATTGTTGCTGACACGACGCCAGTTGATGGAACACGTCGAAAAAGCACTGCAGCCACTGTTCCGTGGACAACTAATCCAGGTGTTTGTGGGCATCGTCCTGGTCGCGCTGGGAGCGCAGTGCTGGGCACGCAGTATGTGGAGTGTGAATCGTGTCGTGAACGGCGCGATTGTACATGCCTACGGCGTCGTCGTCATATCGCAAGCGATACTGGTGTGCACCCGAATCCGACAAATCGACTACTCAAAGCCATTGAGCGAAATACGCAGCAAACTCGATAGTTTGCGAGCAGGCTATCTTCGTGCCGGGGTAATTATCGGTTTCATATGGTGGTTGATGTGGATACCAGTTACCGTCGCAATAGGTTTTGACGCCGTACTCCACCCGAATTCACTATATGTCTCCTTGGCTGTCGGAGTCGTAGGATTCGTCGCGTCCGTTTGGTTGTATGTGCGCGTTCTGACGCGGGGCGGTGCATCGGCCGAATCTTGGAAACGAAGGTTCTCCGGTACGAGTATCGCAGCCGCGTATTTAGCACTCGACGAAATCGAAAGTGCCAAGATTCGTTAGTGCTCACGCGAACAACGCATTGTCGGCAAAGACACTCTCACTGTCCTGAACGCGGATCCCCTTCTCGAGGAGCTAGGAATGAACAATGCTGAAATTGACGTAGGCGTGGAATCCAGCGGGCAGGCCGTTGCGACTTTTGCTGCGTCGTCAGCATCGCCAGCAAGCGATCGGCGACACGATCTGGACGCACTGCGGGCGATTGCCATGTTGCTGGGTATCGTTCTGCATGCGGCTCTTTCATTTGCACCGATTCCCTGGACGGTACAGGATTCGCAGCAAAGCGATTGGTATTACATTCTCTTTGCTGGCATTCACGGATTTCGGATGCCGCTATTTTTCTTGCTCAGCGGCTACTTTACGGCGATGTTGTGGAGGAAACGTGGCTTGGCAAGCTTGTTGAAACACCGATTCAAGCGAATATTCGTGCCACTAGTCATCGGCTGTTTTACGATCATCCCGTCCATGTGGATAGTCAGTTACGTTGCTTCTCGTCCGTCGCCAGGTAGCCCAGAGAGTTCAATGCTTTTTTCGGCTGTCGTCGCGGGTGACGTTGATGGGGTTCGTCGAACACTTGAGAATTCGAACGAGGGAATTGATGAGCTTGATGCAAACTCCGGTTCGTCGGCACTGTGTACAGCGGTTTTCATTGGACATACCGACGTTACACAATTGCTGATCGAGTCAGGTGCTGATGTCAATCTTCCCAATCGGGATCTCGCAACTCCGTTGCATGTAGCTGTTTTCATGGGACGGGCCAATGAGGCTGCACTGCTAATTGAAGCTGGCGCGGATGTTACTGCAGTTGACGGCAACCAATCCACTCCCGCTGATCTGCTCAAGTTAGATTTTGGCACGACGAATTTCATCGCTAGCTCGTTAGGAGTACCCGTCGACGAAGAAACGCTATTGGCAGGGCGCCGCCAAATTGCCGAGTTGCTGAATGTATCTGAATATCTTGGCTCCAGCGGAAATGACGCACAATTTGTCAATTTCGAGGGTCTCAACGGCTTGTTGTTCCAACTGCCCGTGTTCATGCATCTTTGGTTCCTTTGGTTTCTGTGCTGGTTGGTCGCTGCCTTCATGATCTACGCGCCGATTGTAGACAGATTTCACTTGAAGGGCGTAACTTATTCGCTGGCGCTTTCGCCGGTTTGCCTATGCTGGCTGATCCCACTGACGATGCTACCGCAATCGTTCATGACTGCAGCGACCTTTGGACCCGATTCCTCAATAGGACTCTTGCCAATTCCGAGCGTCCTAGCCTATTACGCCGTTTTTTTCTTTTTCGGGGCTATCTACTGGGACATGGGGGACGCGTCGGGACAACTCGGCCGGTGGTGGTTCATTAGCCTCCCGATCGCGTTGCTGGTTGTGTTCCCTGCAGGCTTGGACCTGGTGTCGGGGATCTTCGGAATCGTCCCGGAGATTCTGGATGAGCCAAGAAGGGCTTGGGGCAGCAATCTTCTGCAGGCCACCTATGCCTGGTTGATGGCGTTTGGAACGATCGGTCTTTTTCGCCGACTGGCTTATAGCGAGAGCAGGTGGATGAGATACATTTCTGACTCGTCGTATTGGCTCTACCTAATCCACCTGCCGCTGGTCATACTCGCCCAGTGGCTCGTTCGAGACTGGCAGATCCCGGCGTCAGTGAAGTTCATCGCGATTGTCGTTGTTGTGTCGGGTTTCTTGCTGCTGACCTATGAATACTGCGTTCGCTACACTTTGATAGGTCGTCTGCTGAACGGACCACGAACCCGAGCAAGTTAGCGTCAATTGATGATTTCTTCTACTACGCGAGAGGGCTTGGTGAGGTTGGACAAGCGTTGATTGGCTCCTTGCGTGTTGTAAGTCAACCGCAAATGGTCGACTCCCATCAACTGCAACATGGTTGCGTGCAAGTCGTGGGGCGATACGCGGTTTTCCACCGCTTCGTAACCGATATCATCAGTAGCACCGTAGGACATGCCGGCACGAATTCCCCCGCCCGCCAACCACATGGTGAATGCGCCTGGATTGTGATCGCGACCGATGAACTTCATCTCTTTTCCATTGCGATTCTCACGCATGGGTGTTCGCCCAAACTCGCCGCCCCACACCACCAACGTCTCTTCCAGCAAGCCGCGTTCCTCTAGCTCGTGCAACAGCGTGGTCATGGGTTGGTCGACTTCACGGCAACGATCATGAAAACCCGCATTGATGGCTTCGCTGGCAGAAGCTCCATGCGCGTCCCACCCCCAATGAAATAACTGAATGAATCGCACGCCGCGTTCGGCCAATCTGCGGGCTAGCAGGCAGTTGTTGGCAAAGGACTCTTCGCCAGGCTTGGCTCCGTACGCTTGGTGCACGTTGGAGGATTCTTGCTGCAGGTCGAATGCATCCATGGCGGACATCTGCATGCGATAGGCCATCTCATACTGTGATATTCTCGTGAGTGTTTCGTTGTCGCCGAATTCCTCGTAAGCTCGGCGATTGAGCTGTTCAATAGCGTCCAAAGTCAAACGTCTGACGGACCGCGACGCACCATCCGCGCTGGACAAGAACAACACGGGGTCACCCTGCGATCGGCACTGAACACCTTGGTAGACTGAGGGTAGGTAGCCAGCGCCCCACACGCTCTTGCCAGCAGAGGGCATGCGCCCGCCTGAAACCAGTACGATGAAGCCGGGCAAGTTTTCGTTTTCGCTCCCCAATCCATAGGTAGCCCAAGCGCCAATGGACCCAGCACCCAGGTTTTGGTTTCCAGTCAACATTAGCAGTTGGGCTGGGGCGTGATTGAACTGTGTCGTGTACATCGATTTGACGAAACAAACCTTGTCTGCCACCGTTTTGAACTGAGGCAGTCGATCGGACACCCACTGGCCAGATTCACCGACTTGTTCAAAGTCGAACTGGGGCCCAAGCATTTTGGGCACACCTTGAATGAATGCGAAGCGTTTTCCTGCCAAGAATGATTGTGGACAATCCTGACCATCCAGCTTTTTGAGTTCGGGTTTGTAGTCGAACAGGTCCAGCTGGCTGGGAGATCCCGCCATATGCAAGTAGATTACGCGCTTTGCACGAGCTGGGAAATGGATGCCACCGTCTCGCAGGCGATCATAGGTCGCATCCTCGCCGCAATACGTTGCTTGAGCCAACTGGCTATTTAGCCATGCTGTTCCCAGCCCCATGCCGCACTGGCGCAGGAAATGCCGCCGCGTACTGGCTCTTAAGGCCTGGAAACGCAATTCACTTTGTAGTTTGTTGACGTTCATTTGGTCAGCGCCCAATCGGAGTTGAGAATGGCAAGTGCGACTTCTGCCAGTGGGGCAGGCACGCCGGCTGATATCGCTTCCGTCTCGCTGGTCTGTGCTTCAGCGTTGTTGGTCGCGTTTGCCTTTGGTTGTGTTGAAAGCGAGTGTTCCAGTTGTTGATAGAGTTCAGCTAGCTCGCGCAAGTCAGCTGCATGTGGCGTTCGACCGACCACTCGCTGAAACATTTGCGAGATGGCTTCCGTCGTTTCTCCCTTCGTTTCCATCAAGCTACGCTTGGCAAGGTGGTGAGCCAACTCGGTAAAGACCTCACTATTGAGCGTAACTAGCGCTTGCAGCGGAGTGTTTGAGGGAATGCGGCGCGGGCTACAGGTGTCCCGATTAGGGGTGTCAAACATCATGAAGCCAGGATAAGGGCTGGTGCGTTTCCAATAGGTGTAAATCCCTCGGCGGTAGCGGTCCTCGCCCGTAGCTGCCTCCCACTTGGCTCCTGAATAGACCTGTTGCCAAACGCCCTCTGGCTGAGGTGGCATGACGCTCGGGCCACCGATTTTCTCTGACAGCACACCTGCCGCTGATAGTGCTTGGTCTCGAATCATTTCCGCTGTCAGTCGCGTGCGAGGTCCACGGGCCAGCCAGCGATTTGCAGGGTCTCTTTCCCTTAATTCCCGCGAAGCGCGGCTGTCTTGACGGTAGGTCGCCGACAGCACGATGGTTTTTAGCAGCGCCTTCAAGCTCCAGCGATAATCGTGTTGCATCGAATAGGCCAAGTAGTCGAGCAACTTTGGTGCCGACGGCGGCTGTCCACTGGGGCCAAAATCTTCGAGGGTTTCGACGATGCCCGTACCAAACAGCTCAGCCCAAATCCGATTTGTCCAAACTCGAGCCGCCACCGGGTTTTCTGCCGATACCAACCAACGGGCAAAGTCGAGACGGTCGTGGATGGCAGTGTCGGATTCGGCTGACGCATGCCGGAAAATTTCAGGAATCCCCGGCTGAACTGAATCCGACCGCTCAAGCCAATTTCCGCGAACGAATCGTCGGGTCACACGCTGTGCTGCAGTTTGCCTCTCCCGCATGATCGGCAGCGGCGTTCCTTGCTGAGTGGCGATCGTCTTCTCCGCCTCGTTGATGGATTGTTGCAGCAATAGAAACTCTTCGTCTTCATTAAAAGTAACAAGCTCTCGCGCGTCCGAATACTCCACTCGAAATCTTCGCAAGTGATTTGACAGTCCGCCGGTTACCGACGCATTTTGTTTCAAGCTGAGCTGCAGTCGCTGTCCCGCCTCCAAGACCAATGGCTGGGTGAGCGTGGCCACCATCCAACGCGGTTCTTGGAGTTTCGGATAGCCGCCAAACCCAGCGGCTTTGTCTTGCAAGACATCGCGACAGTCGTAGGGGCCAGCGCGATAGTCCGGAATGACCGCCGAGAAATCTACCGACTTCGTGTTGCCCTCGCTGTCCAGCACTTCAGCTCGAAGAAAGGATAGTACCGAACCCTGCTCAGGCCACTTGGTCGGATCGTCTGATTCCGGAAGAATAGTAAATCGCAAAGCCGTCAAGCTTGGGACATAGCTTTGCAACGTATAGGTACTGCCCACCGCGACCGTCCCGGCCAAGACTCGTATCTGGTCGTCAACGACACCGATGGCTCCGCTAGTCGATTCCAGTTGGTCAATGGGCAGCGATTGCCACTGAGAAGAGTCTACAATTTTATGGCCAAGGATATCGAGCTTGGCAAAATTCTCGTCCAGTTTATGTTCGGCATTCACCAATTCTTGGCGGGCTGCATCCGATTGTACAAACTTGAGCGTCGGGAATTCATCGTCCAAGTCGACATCTTCCGTGTTGTTGAACAGTGCCAAACCTGAATAGAATTCCGAATTCTTAAGGGGCTCGTAGGGATGATCGTGACACTGAACGCAACCCATCGTTGTCCCTTGCCAAATCGTCCAGGTGGTGTTCAGTCGATCGATGGCCGCAGCGATGCGAAATTCTTCGTCGTCGGTTCCACCTTCAGTATTTGTCTGCGTGTTGCGATGGAAAGCCGTAGCGACCAAGTCGTCGAACTGAGCGTCGGGCAACATGTCACCCGCCAGTTGTTTGACCGTAAATTGATCGTAGGGCATATCGGAATTGAAGGCATCGATCAGCCAGTCGCGATAAGGCCACATGTCGCGATGTGGGTCCTTTTCAAATCCCTTGGAATCGGCATACCTGGCTAAGTCCAGCCACATGGCTGTCCAACGCTCTCCAAAATGAACGCTTGACAATAAATGATCCACCATCGCTTCGAAGGCGGCGTCTCGCTGCTGTTCGGTTGTCGCTTTCGCTAGCGTGGTCTGGAATCGGCTCGCGTCTTCAAGCGTTGGTGGTAAACCGGTCAAGTCGAAGGATACGCGTCGTAGCCACTGCTGCGGCTCAGCCGCCTGGGATGGCTTTAGGCCATTCTGCTGCAGCCATTCGTATACCAAATAGTCCAAGGGTTGTATTGCCCATTCTCGAATTCCTTGGTGCAATTCCTCGCTCGGCAAGGCGATCGGGTTCAGAGGCGACCGCGACCAATGGTCTTGCCAAGAGGCACCTTGTTCGATCCAGACTCGGATGGTTTCTATCCCTTCGGAGGACAGTCGAGGCAGTTCCTCTTCAGGTGGAGGCATTTGTATATCGGGATCGGTCGACGCGATTCGTTGATAGATCAACGAATCGTTTGGCTGGCCAGGTACGACCACCGCGCTGTCAGAATCCGTAACCCAAGCTGAGGAAACAAACGACAGTTCAGCAGATTGCTTGACCCCACCATGGCAGCCGCTGCAAGATCTTGCCAACAGAGGCTGAACGTCTCTGGCGAACTGAATGGCTTGCCTTGAGTCACCTATTTCCGCGGACTGTTCCTGAGCGACGATCCAAACAGGATTTGACATACAAGCGTATAGAATCACGCCGATAGTGGCCATGTATTTCATCGAATCGACCCAACCGCGAATCGCGTTGCGCGAGAGATTGTTGAAAAAGTGTCTAACCACTTTCATGGGTGGCTTCTCTTGAGTTGATTGCTTGGAATATGATTTAAAATGCCAGCAGACCAAGTGACAATGAATCCCCAAGCTCGGAAGTGCATAAGGAAAGCCTAGGAGACTTCTTCTTGACGCATTCTTGGATAGGAGGGGAGCCAACTAGGAACTGCGTAGCAACCTGGCAAATCCAGCAGCTCATTAACGACCGTTCGCTGCCTAGGATTGGAAGGACAAAGTTGTCTTCTGCGATTGCTTGGCCGTGCCTACGTTGGAAATGCGAGTCTACGTAGTCATTGTAGCCCATCGTCATTGTAGCCCATCTGCACATGATTCTTGCGAAAAACGTAGGAAGTGGTAGGGCTGTGCCGAGCAGTTGGCCTGCGATGCATAGTCAGAGGAATCAACTTAGCCATGGGTTCACGGTTCTCGTCCAGCCTTTGATGGCCTTACCGCTTACCACTCAAGATGGTAACAACCGTTAGAGCTGCTTTCGTCAATAAACCTACGGACACGTGAACGAATAGCCGATTCAAACAGTGAGGCGTTACTCGAATTGAAATCTCCAGCAGCGACGTCCACTACACTGCCCGGCGGATCGGCACAATGCCGGGATACATTCTGTGGTCCCTGGTTAAGAATTTCCTGTTCCATGGCAGCAAGTATCGTAGTGCGGTTTTCGAGTACCTGTTGCCGTGTCAAGCCAGCAGCAGCCATTGCAAATGTATTGATCACTGCATCACCGGCCGCTGCGTAAATATTAATTTGTGTTGCGATATTCTGTGCTATCGAATTCGCTGGATTTGTAAGATTTACAAACATAGCTCGGGCTTGGTCACTGACTGACCGAGCAGTACTTGTGATGGTCGTAGATTCTTGCCCAGCCACTCGCATGGCATTCTTGATCGCCGCAACTAACGAAGAGTCTACCACGTCAGAGTCAGCGTTGGCGCCATAGACAATACTTACGTCGGCAAGTGTCCCAATGCTTGTTTCACTGGCGACGGCGATCAAATGAGTTGTGCCGGTTGGAGCATTGCCTAGCAGGGTTCCGTCAACAGCGATGTCTCCATAAGTTCCTACTGGTGTTCCGGAATCAACCGTATGCGTGAACACAGGGCCTCCCAGTCTATCGTTGTAGCTAGTACCGCTTGCGAAATAGATCATGATTGATTTGGCATCAGTCAGTGAGCCGTGTTCAACCGAGTAACTTAGGTTGATCCCGCCACGAGTATTATTCCATGAGATGGACGGAGTTACTTGGTCGCGAATTTCCTCGACAAAGTCAACAACGACTTGAGAGTCAAACAAGCCATCCCGGACATTTGCGACGCCCAAGTCAACTTGGACTGTGTCACCTTGGGGCGAAACGTCCAAAAGTATCTCTCGCCACGCTGTAGCACCACTTGCATAATCGAAAGCTGCGAGGCCAAGGCCATTCATCGTGTTACTTTCCGTCACGAATCCTCCTCCATTTTGGCTGCGAATCGCAACGCGATAGTAATCGTTGTATTCAGAGCCGAAATAACCACCTGGCACTTCGCTTGTGATGTAACGATAACGCACGCGCACGGCATTGGTTCCGGGGGTTGTTGAAAACGTACGCGAAACCGATTCCTCTCCTTCATCAGTCGTGGTCAATGTAAGATCATTGTCAGAAATCGAGCTGCCAACGCCGGCAGCCAAGGCGGAATCGTTTGCTAAAGCAAGTCGTTCACAGATCTGCCTGGATTTTTGAGTGACGGCGCCAGTCGAAACTAAGGAATCAGCAAGATTTGGCGCAGAGGCTCCTGGGAACCCT
Organism: Planctomycetales bacterium; assembly: GCA_020426625.1. Lineage (GTDB taxonomy): Bacteria > Planctomycetota > Planctomycetia > Pirellulales > Pirellulaceae > Aureliella. The sequence goes on along the minus strand of JAGQPR010000024.1, from coordinate 13,558 downwards.
TCAACATGCGGCAAGACCTGAACAGGGGAATCGCCGACGTTCCAACCCAACGTTCCCAGGCTGAAATCGTTGTTCTCGATAGGCGAAGATTCTTCGAAACCAACAAGCCGAACTTGGAGAGTGCCCTTGGTTCCAATTTCCCCAGCATATCCCGTCCGATTTCCACTGGCTGTAGCCTTGATAAGTAGCGTTCGGAACGGCGCATTCTGAATTTCCAAGAATCCAATGGAAGTAGAATTGACGACAGCAACCGATGGATCGTCGCTCAATCGCGCTTCAACTGTGGTTTCCTCCAAAAAGGGCATTCCTATTTCGTCAACCAATTCGACTCGAAGAGTTGCCGAGCCAGCCCAAAGACTCTTGCGGAGGTAGAGTGGCCGCCCTAGTGTATCGACTGCGATCAGCGCGACTTCATTCTTGCCTTCAACCAGCGCTGACGATGCTACAACAGTATCCGAGGTAACTAGCAGTTGGGCTGGGGCAATTGGAAGTCCGTTTATTCGTAAACTGATTTGATCCAAGTCTTGGAGGAACTGAGCACCCTCCAATTTGAACCGGAGCGGCGCAGCCGTGCTGTTAAATGTGCTTTCTGAAACGCCATCCAATCGAAGAGCACCGGGATTTAGTAAAAATTGGTCCGGATTGCCTAAGGTATCGAAATCGTTTCGCAAATAGCCGAGCCGGTTGATGGCCGATATTGCCTCGGTGGGAGTGACTAAACCATTGCCGTCCAAGTCGGCCAATTGATCTGTTTGCCCAATGCGATTCAGAATGTAAATCACGTCGGTAGGTGTGATTTCGCCGTTGCCATTGATGTCCCACGGAAAATAAGTGATGCTCGTGAGGTCAATCCCCAACCCTTGATTCGAGTTGTTGTTTTCATCCTGCTCATGTACTGTATTCTCAGGGTCGATCACGATGGCTAAACGATCAAATGATAGCGACTGAAATCCGGCGTTCTGGTTTGGAGGCGTCTCGAGTTTGGCACGCTCAAAGAGCTTTGACCTATCCAACGAAAATGATATGTTTTCTCTTCGCACCGATGCACCGATGGGTAGACTGTCGAAGGCCTGGGTGCCAATGATGATGTCGTCTGCATTTCCTATTACTTCATCGTCAGACCACACAAGCTGCACGTTGAAATTGCCGGAAGCCCCATTTCCGGCATTAAAGATCGTTCCAGATATCGTGCCCATTCCCAGCAAGACGTGTGAATTGCTTACCGAGAAATCGGTGGCCACTAAATCTGGCACACCCTGCAGAACACTAATGCTAACTATGCCGGTGCTTTGATTTGTATTTGCCCCTTCGTCGGGCCCGCTGTCCTGCAATGTATATTCAAATGTAGCCTGCCCCACAAAACCAGGTGTCGGTGTGTAAGTAATGGAGTCAGCGCTACTGATTACGACAGTTCCAAAACTATTTGGTGTAGCTGTGATTGAAACTATAGACAGGGACTGGAGTGATTCGTTGGCAGGACCTGCGCTGTCGTTGGCAAGTAATTCGGAAATTGCAATCGAAAGTGCGGTATCTGCGAACGTCGACAGGCTGTCAGGTCCGGCAATTGGCGCGTCGTTTGTCGGCGCGACAGTGACATTGACGGTCCCAGTTGAGGTTCCGCCTGCTGAGTCATTTAACACATAGATAAACGAATCAGTGCCGTAATAATCCGGCGCAGGCACGTAAGTTATGATTCCATTGCCTATCGTCACCGATCCGCCAAAACCGCTGGTAGCACTTACGCCTGCAATGCTAAGTTGCTGGCCAGCCTCATTTGCGGGACCTGGAGAATCATTGCTCATAAGGGACGCGATTGATATCGAAAGCGACTGATCTTCGACGGTGACTACAGCGTCTGCGCCAGCGATGGGTGGGTCGTTGACGGAAATCACGTCAATGGTAACGACAGCAGTGCTGGAAAGAGCAGGCATACCGCTATCCTCGACCGTGTACGAAAAAAATAAATCACCGTTGAAGTTGCTCGTCGGTGTGAAAACTACGTTCTCACCATCGAGCATAACGGAGCCATCCTGAGACATGCTGAAAATCGATACCAACGTGAGTGTTTGCGGCGCCTGGGCAACCCCGACTTCTTCTCCGGCACCTGGTGAATCATTGACCAACAGCTGGCTAATGGGGACGACCAACGGGGCATCCTCACTTGTTGTAAACGAATCATTATTCAGTATTGGCGGATCATTTACATCTTGGATTTGAATGTGAACCGTGGCCGTTGAATCGCTTCCCAGGCCCGATGAATCGTTCATCGTGTATGTAAATGAGTCGGTGCCATAGAAGTTCGGTTCGTTGGATGTGTAGACGATTTCGCCTGCAATACCAGTAACTATCGTTCCAAATGTTCCCTGCGTGAAGCTAAGCAAGATTGGTTCCGCGTTGGGATGCACGAAATCGTTAGTAAGTACCAACACACTTGCAGAAGATCCCTCCAGACCTATAAGCAAGTCATCGACAGCGCTCGGAAGCGTCTCTGGTCTGACTTGTATTTCGGCAAACCCTGTGGCGGAAAGACCGCCTGCATCCGTTATCGTATACGAGAACCGATCGAAACCTCGGAAGTTGGTGGGTGGCGTGTACAGGACCGAACTACCATCTGTTGAAATGACAGCCATTCCTTCCAGCACCTCGGTGCCAACAGCTGTGATGATGATCGATTCCGATTCGTTCGGGCCGGGCCCCACGCCGGGACTTGTCAGGATAGCAAGCCGATTGTCTGTTGAGTTCTCACTCACTGTAAACGTGGCGTTCGGCGCAGTGGGGGCATCGTTCACAGGCGTCACGTTAATCGTGACAGTAGCCGTATTTGAGCTAAGGCCTGCGCTATCCTTGGCCACGTAGGTAACAATATCAGTGCCAAAGAAATCAGCTGGAGGTGTGTAAGTGAGTCCGTTCAAGCTACCTACAGTCGTCGCGGTGGCTGCAGCTGAAAACACCTCTAGAGTTCGTGGTGAGGTGACGATATCGTTGGTAGTAACATTACCATTCAATATGAATGAGCTATCTTCAGCGATTGAGATTGTGTCGTCGATTGCAACCGGAGCGCCAGCGTCGGCCACAACCAACAAAGCAAAGGGTTGTCCAAAACTGACCATGCTGGGTGGAATGACCATCGTTCCCGATAGAATGTCTGTGGCTGGAGAATTTCCAGCGTCTGCTGGTGCGAATGTGGCGATGCCCGGAGCTTTGGCAATCAGTGGTACTGAGAACAATAGTTTGGGTTGGGCAGGCGAAGGGATCGGAAGAGCAGTCGTGGCGCCTCCGATGTCATTAAATCGCGTTGAATCAACCTCAGCATGTCGAGCAAAGTCATAGATTTCGCTGAAAATAACGGACATGGCTTTGGCAGCAGGGGTTGTCTGGTCCCCAGCCAATCGTTCGGATATCGAGAACTCGAAAGTTCCCCCCTGGATCAATGCGACGTCATTGGGGTCCAGCGTGAGCAGGCGCAAATCCTGGCCAGCAAGTTGATTGGCGAAGCGAATCTCGAAGTTGAGCCGTGGAATGCCGTTAAGCTCGTCAACCAAGGCTGCCGCATGATCGACTGCCACAAGAACGTTTGCCTGTCCGATATTCGGTAGCGCGACCAGCGCAGCTTGCATGAGCTGAGCTAACTCAAACGCGGAACGCAACGCTCCCTGGGGTGTCACAAGGGAGATCGGTACAGTGGACAGTCCATCTAAGTTCACAGTGAAACTGCTGCCAGTCTGACTCAAGTCGAGTTGGTCATGAAAGAACTTGAGAGTTTGAATTTCTGAAACAGCCACATCAAACAGCTCACTGTTACCCAGACCGATATCCAGAAAGGCGCTACTGATGCCAGTTGCATTCGGGCCACGCGTGTCTCCGACAAAAGTTTGCAACTGAAATGTTTGGCCAACCTCAACCGATTCAGCAATCGGTTGACCCACTGAATCAATGAACCGGTGCGAAAACTCTGCAATCGGCGTTGTTTCGCCCTCGCCATGTAAGAAGACGGCGAACCCCATAGCATCGCTTGCTAAAAGCTCTCTTGATTCGAGCTGCTCGAATCCGAGGCCATTGAAGCTTTTTCGTTTCTTAGGCGCGCGTCGGGATCGTCTCAGAATGGACCAGCTCTGCTTATCAATCTGTATCGTCATCATCTTCGCATGACTATTACTGAGTTAGCGTGGGGCGAATATTTTGCATGCCAATTCGAGTATGTATCAGTCTTGGCTGAGGAGTTGTCCTTGCTGTCATGATGTCACTATCTGGCAATATCTTCCGCAAGCAAGGTCAGAAGATTATCGAACTCAGTATTGTTTGAAAGCCAAGTGGACTTCGCTTGTACTTGTGTTTCGAGACGCCGCTGATAACGAGTCAGTTTGTGAAACCTGGCGGGTTTCACGTCCACGAGCAGCTGTGGGTTGCTTGAAAGATCGAAAGCCAGCTGGTTCCTACTGTAAGTTAGCATGGAATCGAGCTGGCCTGTGGACTGAGTAAAGCCTTGAGTTGACCGTTGCAGCAAATCAGCGATTGGTGCGGGGGCCGGGAATTCTGCACTGACGGCTGATGCGCTCACGCCGCCAGATTCACCTTCTCCTTCGGCTTGTATTTCAATCGTGATCGTACCGTTATTGTTGGAAATATTAGGGTCAGTAGCCAACACGAGAGCTGTGGCAGTGATCTCGTGGAACCCGGGCGCGGCGTTGCTATACGCACGTCGCGCGTAGGTTACGACAATCATTTGGTTGACTGCCATTTCGAATCTACAATTCAAGAAATATCCGGAGACCGAAGAACAGGCGGACGGCATGAAATACTCGATGGAGCCGAAACCTATCTCAGAGTCGGAGAATTCAACGGGCGCAGGGGCCGGACCATGGTTCGTGATCGTGGCAGTGAATTCCACCAACTCATTTCGCATCACCCTTGTTCGATCGGCAGCCAGCACGACAGAAACATCTGACAATGCAGTTTCATTGTCAAGATTGACGGCGGTGACATCGCTAGGATCAATTCCGTTGAAACGCATGTCTTCGCTTCTGGCGGGACTTACAACGATGGAGAATTCAATGTCACCATCGACGTCTGCATCATCTACACCGGTGACAGTGACGACTTTTACAAACTCACCAGGTTGGAAGGTGACTGAGTTAGACGATACGCTTCCTTCTGTTTCGTCCGTGCTAGTCAAGTCGATGGTGACCGGCGAAGTGGATGCATACGGTAAGGTAATGGTAAAGAATGCTATTTGACCGTTTTCTGAAACCTCGATTGAAGTGGGCTCCACATCGATAGAAACTTCATTATCCAGGTTTGTAACGGATACATCCTCTGCATCCAAACCGTTGTACGGAGTGCCCGGATCTGCCAAGGCGGGCCGCGTAACGATTTGATATTGGACGTCTCCATCGGCTAGCAGATCATCGATGCCAGTTACGGTTACCTCCTGTGGCACGGACCAATTGTTGCTATCAAACAACACAAGCTGTGGCGAAACCTGTCCCTCCTGAATGTTATCACTGCGTAGGTCGATTCCAACGGAAGACCCGGGGTCGTTTTCCAAGACAATGGTAAACGTGGCGGTTTGGCCGTCTTCCGTTGTGATCAACCCACTAGTCGGAGAGACCGTTATGCCCGGCTCGTCGTTATCTTTGTTGACGACAGAAACATCAACGGCGTCGAGGCCATTGTAGGGTGAATCTTGCGCAATGGTTTCTGCGGGATCGGTAACGATGCGAAAGATCGTATCACCGTCCAAGCGATCGTCGTCGACTCCCGTCACCGTGACTTCAACCGGCTCGGACCAATTATCGCTAGCGAACACGACAAATGCGGGATTGACAGTACCTTCGGTAGTGTTATCGCTGCGCAGATTTATTGTGACTACCGTCTGTGGATCGCTTGTAAGAGCAATAGTAAACGTTGCTTGGCCACCATATTCGTTTGTTTCCAGACCCGATGTGGGATTGATGGAAATGCCAGCAGAAACACGTTTGCCTACCTGCTCGATCTTGTCTGGGTCTCCGGTGATTTGGTTATGATTCTTGCCCGGCAAGAAGATAGCAGCCGAACGGTTTTTCCAATCCAACTGAGACCCGTCCGCGCTCTCTCCACAGATAATGCCGTCAAAGTATTCGCTTTGGCAGCCGACAATGTAAGGTCCAACAAAACTGGGCATGAGACTCCAAGGCTCAGTTGCAACAACAGGGATCAACTGCGTTTCGGGGTGCTTGAGTTGCGCGTCTCGACGATTGGCAATTAAAGCTGGATTATCCGGCTTAAGTCCATCGATGTCGGCAAAGACCTGGTTCAGCGCCAGATCCACCAGATTCCATGTTGGGTCTGCGTAAGCGAGCACAGACATTAGCCGGTCAGGCAAGTTTGCGGCAGGCGTGCCATTCAGTGGACCTCCGTTGGATACAAAGTTCTCAATCCGCATTGATTCGGAGGTTCGAGCCATGGCGGCAATCGAAACGGGAACGCCTTGACTGTGCGCCTCAAGGTCCGCTTGCCGCACGCCGATTCTCGCTAGCTCATCCAAGAACTGTGCGAATTGTTGACCACTTTGGTCAATGTCTTGCCGCCACGGATAATTGAAGCCCACTACTTGTTCATAACCGCCAGCGTCGCGGATGGCATTTACTGTTGAGTAAGCTGTTTCCACAGAGCTGAAAACGCCGTGTGTCAGCACCAAAGTCTTTTTATCAGACGAAATCGAGGCACTATCGAACGGTTGCCAAGATGTCCCATCCCAAATTCGTGCGCCAACTGCGGGAGGTTGGCGGCCGGTAATGGCGGTGTTGGCCGCACTGACAGTCAACGAATTCGAACCAGACAAATAGCTAGGGTTTATCGATATTTCCAAGGAATTCGTTGGGTTGCGGAGGACGCCGGGCGTCCCAAAATAATTGGTTATGCCATTGATGCGTTGGGCAGCGAACGGCAGTGAGCCGTTTATTCGTGAAGGTAACGAAGCACCATAGTTAATTATGAAATCGATAGTGCTGCCACTTTCACCCTCCGATTGATTGGATCGCAAACCCGAAGCGATATTCAGATTCTTACTGAACACGAGATCGAGTACATCACCAGCGCGGCTAACAAGTCCAGTCGGGGATGGTTCGCCCGACTCGGCGGTTTGAACAAGAGTTACCTCTTGATCTTCAGAAAGCAAGCCAGCGGGAATCGTAGCTTGACTGCCTGTAGATAATACGATCGTCCCACCTAGCGCCGCCTCAATGAATTGTGTTTTGAACGCCACGGTTGGCGCTGATGAGAAGTCATTCCTTTGATAGCCGAGTCGGTTGATAGCTGAAATGGCTTCCGTGGGCGTTACGAGGCCATTACCGTTCAAATCGGCAAGCTCATCCGACTGGCCGAGACGATTGAGTATGTAGATCACGTCCGTTGGCGTGACTTGTCCGTTTCCATTGATATCCCAGGGGAAGTAGGTAATGTTTGCAGAATCAATTCCCAGCCCTAGGCCAAAGTTATTGGATTCGTTGGATTCCACAACCGCATTGCTGGGGTCGATGACAATTGCCAGCCGCTCAAACTCGGTTGATTGAAAACCTGCTTCCTGATTCGCGGGCGTCTCAACCTTGGCCCGTTCAAAGAGTTCGTTGCGATCCAGTTGAATCGGCAGTGACTGCCGAGAAGCGGATGCTCCAGCGGCTAACGACAAGAAAGACTCCGTAGCCACGACGATGTCATCGGAGTTGCCGATGACATTGTCATCGGACCAAACCACCTGAACGACAAAATTTCCTGATGCAGCAAGGCCCGCGTTGTTGATCGTAAAGCTAACGCTTGTTTGCCCGCGCAATACGTGGCTGTTATCTGTGGAAAAACCCAGAGCGATCAAGTCTGGTTGGGAATCGTCCGACGTTGCGAGCAGCCGCAATTGACTGCCTTCATAAGTTAGCTTCCATGCAGCGCCGGGTGGGGCAGCTGGCAGACTCACATTCGTGAACTGTCCCACCAAAGGCTGGTCGCCATCCAGCAGCACGAACTCATCGCCCAACGAGGGCAAGAATCCATCGATTAACTTGATCTCCAGATCGCCCGCAAGCATTGCGGATTCACTGAAAAAAATCTGATCATAATCCTTTCCAGGCAAACCTCCTGCAAGTTCCATAATGAGCAAGGCGTCGTCGCCGAAAGATGCGCTGCCGTAGAAAACGCGGGCAGGGCTCAAACCTGGACTATGGGTCCCGCTGAAATTGACGTTGTTGAAGGTGCCAACACCTTTTACGTATCCAGGGAGCGTAATCTGCTGACTACTACTGTTTCCACGTATGGAGCCATTGTTGATCAGGAATTTGCCGACGTCATTGGGAGTGTCGAGCGTTCCGAATCCACTCAGATTATTGCCGAAATCTACGAGCAGACCGTTTGCTGCAGTAATTCTTCCCGGCACGTTGGAAGCGCCGATAATCGTCTCCGACCCTAAAACGGCTTGATTTGCGTCATGGAGAGTTACGGTATTCGAACCGACTTGCAAATCGCCCCGTGTCAAGAAACCCGATGTGGAACTGGCATCGCCGATAGTGAGCGTCCCCATCGCTTTGACCAACGAGCCCGCTTCACCGCTGAAGCGGCCTGATACACTACCGGAGCCGACCAACGATTCGCCGGCACCTATACTCAATACGCCGTTCGAAGATAGCGTCCCGCCGCTGAGCAAGGTGAGCCTTCCGAGGTCGACAGGCATTTCTGAATTTATGGCTAGCGTCCCACTTCCGACGTTGAGCGTATCTGATGCGGAAAAATTGAGCAGTCCATCAAAAGTCAGATTCTCGCTTCCGCTGTATCTAATTGTTTCTGAGGAACCGTTGTCCGAAACATGCAGCTGGGTTTGTCCCAGAGGCGACATAGACATCGCATAGATAACTTCAGTCTGGCCCGTACCTGTTAGCTTCAACGAGTCTCCCGGTCCTGAGCCGCCTCGAACGTCGATGCCGCCAGGCAGACTGAAGAATCCTCCTGAAGCGTAGTCAATGACAACTGAGTCAATAGTGCTGTTCGAGCCTGTGAGCTGCAAAGAGTTCACCAAAGCGACTGGAGTGCTGGAAATTTCAATTGAGTTGTTAAAGATCTTTAGATTGCTCCCCACCTTACGGATTACAACGTTGTTTGTGCTAGCACCCGTCGGTAATCCAATGGACAAGTCCTCCAAAATGGTAAAGATGTAATCCTCAACTTCACCGCTGAAAGCGAATCCGGTTGGTCGTACCCCGGACTCTTCAGCCAAGCGAAACCTAGCTACACTTGGACCCAACTTGGCGTTTGCTGGCACCGCAAAAGGTAGAACGATATTCCCAGCCGATACCAACTCGTCGGCAACGATGTGTTCGTCCGCGTCGTCCCAATCGCCATCCTGATTCCAATCAATCCAAGCATTCAGCATAGCTGCCGAGCGATCTACGTTGAGGACAGAGACATTTACGGATGATTCCTTTCCGCGAATTAGCAGTGGCGCGTCCGGCACACCGTCTTCGTCATCGGTGCCTGCCAAGTCGTCACCAGATGCGGACAAGCTAGGTGCACCGTTAACTTCACTGTCACGTAAGAATCCCAACGTGGGACCCGCTGCATTGTGTCGCGCGCCATTGTCACCGTGGAGAGTCAAAGAAGGAGCGTCTCCATAGTCTACGCTCTCAAACAGCCGATACAGTTCCCATCCACTAGCGTCAGCGCCACCGACAAAAAACAAATTTCCGAAAGCTTCCGAAACGAAAGAAACATTTGGGCTATTCCCGTCGGGATCCAAAACGGATTTGGTTCCAGCTGTCGAACCGTCTGTCTTCCAGAGGCTGCGCACTCCAGTTGAATCTTCGGCGACAAAAAACAGAACGCCTGCGGCATTCACCAATGCATTAGGATAGGAACTGAGTCCGCCTGAATTGATGTCTTTGACGAGAACCGTTCCACTGGTTGAACCGTCACTCTTCCAGAGTTCGCCACCATTGGCTCCATCGAACGCCGAGAAATAGATGGTGCCGTCTACGTTGGTAAAACTGAACGGAAAAGAGCCTTCCGATCCTGCACGAATGTCTTTAACTAGTACTGTCCCCGCAGGAGTGCCATCGCTCTTCCATAACTCCGCTCCCAGCGTACCATCATTCGCTTGAAAATAAAGTGAGCCGCCGACATTGGTGAGGCTCGACGGATAGGAACCATTCGGTCCAGTGTTGAAATCTCTGACCAGGGCTGTGCCCGCAGTAGTTCCGTCGCTCTTCCACAGCTCCCAGCCTGAATTACCGTCGTCAGCGGTAAAGAATAGGGTGCCTCCGACATTGGTCAGCTGATTTGGAGAGGAGTTCGCAGACCCGGAGCGAATATCTTTGACCATTTTGGTGCCTTCGGCAGTACCGTCACTCCTCCAAAGCTCGGCTCCATTCGAGCCATCATTGGCAACAAAATACAGTGTGCCATTTACGTTCGTCAGCGAATTGCCGTAGTAACTGGAATCGTAGGCTCCGCTACGAATGTCCTTGACTAATCGAGTTCCAGCACTTGTTCCATCGCTTCTCCACAGCTCCTTGCCAGTTCCACCGTCATTGGCAAAAAAGTAAACGATGTCGCCTAAATTTGTCAGACTGGTTGGGCGGGATCCGTTCTCTCCTGCCCAAATGTCCTTTACCAAACCTGTGCCAAGGGGCGTGCCATCGCTTTTCCAAAGTTCAACACCGTTGTTGCCATCATCAGCGCTGAAATACAGCGTTCCATTGACATTCGTCAAAAATCGGGGACTGGGGTAGTCGTCGGTTGAACCAACGCGAGTGTCTTTGACCAACCGAGTTCCCGCTCTCGTTCCATCGCTCGTCCACAGCTCACGTCCATGTACGCCATCGTCGGCTGAGAAAAAGATTGCACTACCGATAGTCGTAAACTCTGCAGGATTGGAGTCACGCGTACCGGTGCGGATATCCTTAACGGTTCTTGTTCCTGTGGCGGATCCATTACTGCTCCACAGCTCTCTGCCAGTGGTGCCATCGTCGCCAGAAAAATATAGCTTGCCACCGGAATTGGTCAGATTCCGAATGGCCGAGGCATACTTGTTAAAAGTAGTTTGAAAGCTCTTGACGAGTGTGGTACCCGCGATCGAACCATCGCTCTTCCAAAGGTTAGCATCATTATCCACTTCGTTTTCGCTGAAGTAGAGTATGCCATTTACGTTCGTGAAGTACGTAAGATTGGAGCTGTCCGAACCCGTACGGATATCTTTGACCAGCGACGTACCTACGGAGCTCCCATCGCTCTTCCAAAGCTCACGTCCATTACTGCCATCGCTGGCAGTGAACAACAATAGGGATCCAATCGATGTCAAGTTCTGTGGGCTGGAGCTACTCTGACCGCTAAGGATATCCTTGACAATCATCGTTCCTGCTTCTGTACCATTACTTTTCCAGAGCTCATTCCCACTGACTCCGTCGTCAGCCGAAAAGTAGAGCGTACCACCTACGTTCGCGAAGTTCTGTCCAAATACGGATCCGCTGCTTCCAGTACCACTCTGTATGTCTTTGACTAGCGTAGCAGTCGTGCCGTTACTCTTCCAAAGTTCGTACCCGTGGTTACCGTCATTGGCAAAGAAGTAAAGCGATCCTCCCACGTTGGTTAAATACGAGTTGCCAAAGTACGAGCGGCTGCTATTCGCACCGGGATAGATATCCTGAACTAGGACAGTACCTGCAGCCGTACCGTTGCTTTTCCACAACTCAAAGCCATTGGTACCGTCATCGCCATAAAAGAAAACTTCGCTTCCCAGGTTCGCAAAACTTGAATAACCAAAGGATTGGAGACCGCTTTCGACTCCAGTTCGGATGTCGTTGACCAAGACGGTTCCTGCAGCCGTGCCATTGCTTTTCCAAAGCTCGAATCCGTGGCTTCCATCGTTGGCAGCGAAGTACAGCGTGTTTCCTACGCTGGTCAAGTTGTGAGGATATGATTCCTGGATTCCTGCGCGGATGTCCTTAACCAAAACAGTACCAGCGCTAGTCCCATCCGATTTCCAAAGCTCGCGGCCATTCGGGCCATTTTCAGCACGGAAAAACAAGGTGCCGCCGACGTTGGTCAACTGAGCGGGATAAGAGCCGTAGGGACCTGGGGCGATATCCTTCACCAAAACGGTCCCTGCCTCAGTGCCGTCGCTCTTCCACAACTCTCGCCCGTGTTCGTGCGTGACAGCGGTGAAGTAAACCACCGTTCCTACTGTGGTGATATCCAATGGATTCGAATCAGCGGCATTCAAGCCGTTGATATCTCGCAACAACTGCAGATCTGCAGCCAAGAGGGATCGATCTTCCAGCAGCTCGATACGAAGCGCAGGGCGCAAGTGTCCATGCAAGGTCCGGGCATGGCGAGTTGCTCGTACTTGCTTTCGCGATTTTCGGCCAAGTCGATGATGTGGTCGCATAGTCTGAGATGCTCCCGTCCTGAACGTCATGAAGTCTAGAGTAAAGCGAGCCATCGCACCGGAATCGAAGGACACTTGGTTCGATTCCCGGCCAAACTCACGCCAGCTGCCAATACGCTAAATACAGATCGCGAGTTGTTCTAACGCGTAGGTGGAGAAAATAGAGATAGGTCGCCACCTAAGTTTTGACCTACAGACTAGATTACAGTCATGGGAGAGTCAATCAACCAAGACGCAAAGCCGAATATGCAGCCTCGCTCTTCCAGCGGGCGGTTTCATACTTTATTTCGATTCGCTAACCATTTCAAGAAGCCCGGCTGCGAATTGGCGAGAGCCTTCCGTAAGTACAAACCACTTGCCAGCGGCAGCCAAAATGCGTTCCCGTAGCTCAGCCTGATAGTCAAAATCCCTGGCAATTCGCGTTGCCTGTTGGCAATAGGCCTTGTCATCGGCGGCAATCAAATCTTCTAGATGCAACTCGCGGTAAAGGGCACTGGTTATCCGGCTCCGCAAGAATGGGCCTTCCATGGTGACGACCGGCGTCCCCACCGCGACGGCTTCTATCGAGCTGTTCCCGCCGCCAAAAAAAGGTGGGTCGAGCAATACGTCAACGGTAGCGAGCAATGACATGAAATCCTGGCGGGGCAGGGGAGCCAGGAACCGTACTTGTCGTCCGCCACAGGGCAGGGTACGTCGAAAGCGACGCCGCAGTCGGTGCGTCCATTCAGCTACGCGGCCTTCAATCAAAACAAGCTCACTAGTAGGATCTTCCTCCAGAATCCTGGCCAATATCGCATCAAATTGTGGATGAAATTTGTATAGGGTTTGGGGGCATCCATAGAGCCGGACGTCTGCTGGTAAGCCGAGCTGACTTCGCACGTCCGTTGCAGCGTGGAACTGAGGGCGTTCGTAATCGAGGCCAAGGTTATTTAGGTAGAGTAGTTTTTCGGTGTAATGTGTTTCCGAAGTCACATCTTCCAAATTCTCACTTGTCACAAAGTAATCAATCATGCTACTGCCAGTAGTACTCGGATGCCCCCAAGTGGCGACTTGAAGCGGAGCAAATCTGGAATAAGCAAGTGTTTGAGTCAGCGGGTCCATGCCGACGTCGGTATAAAGCAAGATGTCAAGATCGGTGTGCAGCAGGATTTCGATCGC
>JAGQPR010000249.1 GCA_020426625.1 Planctomycetales bacterium | reverse complement strand
TTGCTGCGCGGCATAGGAAAGGCAGATGAAAAACACCCAAGCTATTTTTCCTCAGATCCTTAATATCGTCTTGCGCCACCCAACCGTTGCAGAGCTTCTGGATCGACATCCTCAGGAATCAAGTCTAAAGGCAGCAGATAGTAACGTTCTGCGAGTCCGAGGTTTTTGGAACTTCGATGGAAGTCACCGATCGAATTGATTAGCACGGTCAGAGCGTCTTTGGGCCAAAGTCCGCGAGGTGGGGCGCGTTCCATCTCAAATCGAATTCGCCACCATGGGAAATCGCCGGGACTTACAAACCTGCCTTAGAGCTAGCCCCCAAGATTCTCTTTGATCGCTCGTACCAGGGTGACACAACATCGCGGATGCCGTGCAGCAACAAAACAACGTGCCGCACTTCCCTTCCATACTCGTTCGCTGGTTCGGGCGTCGGCGATCCCACAATGTCAGGTGCTTTGGCATCGCCCGCGTGAGTCTGGCTCATTTTCATCCTACCGGTTCATGATCGTGACGGTGGATTTAGTTTAACAGATGATTGGCCCTCAAACACTTTGCACGTCGAAAGCAAAAGCGCCGGTAATAGGATTGTCTTCGTAGGCCAGAATTGGAGCCGATGTGGCAGCGTCGCGAAAAACGATGCTGTCGGTATTTGGGTTGGACTGTTGCGCTCTTACTCAGTCGCTGATCGACAGGTACGTTAGTCTCTTCACTTGAAACTAGCCGCCAATCGCCTAAGCCAGGGTTTGCATTTCTCAAGCTCGCGTTCGACATCCACCATGGGCCGGTAGTTCAACAACTGCTTGGCCCGTTCGATGGAAAAATAATGGTCCAGCGCCAACTGCGCCGCAACGAAGCGGGTCATCGGCGGTTCGCGCTCGATGCGAGCCGTCCAGTAAGCTGCTTCCAGGATAGCGCCAATGCGATAGGCCGCTCGAAACGAAATGCTGCGTTTCGGTACAGCGACGTCTGCTGCTTGTAGGATCCGCGTGATCCACTGCCAGCACTGGATGGGGTTTCCATCGGTTAAAAACAAGGCTTGACCGTTCAGTGAATTGTCGCCTGCCAAAAGCTTTTCCACAGCTGCCACATGTGCTCCGGCGGCTTGTTTCACGTGGACAACGTCGATCAGATTCTCGCCGCTGCCAACTCGTCGTAGTTTGCCTGACAGCGCACGCTGAATCACACGCGGGAACAGATGTGGATCTCCGTCCCCCCAAATCAAGTGCGGCCGCAAGGCACAAGTTCGCAATCGCCCGTGCCGTGCGATATCCAAAACTGAACGCTCGGCCAGCGCTTTGGTCTGCGGGTAGAAGCAAAGCCATTTTTCAGGATAGGGTACTCGTTCGTCGACACCGGATTGGTGCGAGCCAGCAAAGGTTACACTTGGGCTGCTGGTGTAGACAAACGCTTGAACTCCGCCTGAAACTGCGGCTTCCAATAGGTGCGAAGTGGCCACCGTGTTAATGCCGTAATAGTCGGCCCAGCTGCCCCAAACTCCCGCTTTGGCAGCAGTATGCACGATCGCATCGCATCCTTGTGCCGCACTCAGGACCGTAGTCCGATCAACCACAGAGCCCTGGATCCCCTGGACACCCATCCGCTCCAATTCTGGATAGTGGCCCCGAGCAAGCCCTCGCACACGATGTCCAGAAGCAATCAATTGTCGTGCAATTTCTGAACCCAGAAAACCGCCGTGGCCAGTCAGTAGAATCTCTGCCATACTCGTGGATCGATTTAGGGTAGAGCGAAGCGTTTCGCAGTTGAATCTGGCGCTAATTCTGCTTCCTCGGTCGCGTACCAGTTCAGCAGAAATTCACTCTCCGAGCATTGACGCGAGCATTTGAGCGCGATGCGCATACCGATGGCCGTACAGGAAGCAATGCGGACATCCACTCCGTCCACTTCGCACTCCAGCTCGACATGAGGTGTGTCCCTGAATGCTGGACAAAAACCCACAAGAACTGTTTCCGCTCTCTGATCGGTTGCTAATTCCACCAGAATTTCACCGGCAAGAAATCGCTGGCCGCTATCGTCACGTCCCTCTGTTGTCCGTCGAATTTCGCCAATTCCAAGCGATTGAGGCGATACGGTAGCGTCTACAATTTTTTCTGGCCACGTTGATTTTTCTGACCAGGTCGATGGTGCTACATCAACTGCTGCAAGCGCAACATGATCGGTTTTCGCAGGAGGCGTGTTGTCCTTAACTATCCCTTCGGCAAACCACCTGGCGGTCGTACGGGTCATGCAGGGCCAGAAACCCAAGCGGTACCGAACAAGCAGCTGCATCGCCAACTCAGCCATCGCGACGACGATCAACGCGGGCAGCGCTGCCTGGATGGAGTCGGCACGAAGTGTCAGCCAACCGAGCAAGTTCAGATTGGCAGCAACTCCCATCAACTCAATGCACTGCATCGTGGTCGGCAAGAGCACTGGCTCAGGGCGCAACAGTGGAAAGCGGATGGCTAGCGAGACGAAAACAGCTGCGAGCGCTAACGCGGTCAAAGCGCTCGACTCGATTGGCGAGGCCTGACTTAACACCGCCCAGCACCAAAACAACAGACAGCCCAAGCACCAGATGGCAGCCACGATTGGACGAATCCAGGCGTCGGTAATCACCAAGGCCTGGTCCGAAGTTGCATCTGGCTGCTTAGTCGATTGCATGCCTGAATCAGTTCTAACCCAAACTACTTGATGGCTTTCTTGAGCGCATCAACCAGATCGGTTTTCTCCCATGAAAACTCCGGCTCGCTTCGGCCAAAATGTCCGCCGTGAGCGGTATGACGGAAGATAGGTCGGCGCAATTGTAGGTGCTCGATGATTCCCTTGGGATTGAGCGGGAAGACTTGTTGAACCGCAGCGACGATGGCCGCTTCGTCTGCCTTGCCTGTTCCGTTAGTATCGACACGCACACTAACAGGATCGGCCACGCCAATCGCATATGCCAGCTGCACCTCGCATTCGTCCGCAAGTTCTGCAGCGACAATGTTTTTGGCAACATATCGCCCCATATAAGCCGCCGATCTATCGACCTTGGTCGAGTCTTTGCCCGAGAAGGCGCCACCGCCATGCCGCCCCCAGCCACCATATGTATCGACAATGATCTTGCGGCCAGTCAGTCCGGTGTCGCCGTGAGGCCCGCCAATCACGAATTTGCCCGTTGGATTAATATGATACTTCGTCTCTGAGTCCAACAATTCTGCGGGGATGCAAGCCTTGATCACAGTATCGATCACGAATTCGCGGATCTCATCTTGCGAGACAGACTCGGTATGCTGGGTTGATACAACCACTGCATCTACGCGAACGGGTTGGCCATCCTCGAATTGCACAGTTACTTGGCTCTTGCTGTCAGGACGAAGCCAGTCTATTCCGCCTTTGAGACGCTTTTCGGCCAACAGATTGATAATGCGATGAGAAAGCGCAATGGGCAATGGCATCAACTCGGGGGTTTGTCGGCAGGCATAGCCGAACATCAGGCCCTGGTCCCCCGCACCATCCCGATCAACGCCCATGGCAATGTCAGCGCTCTGACTGTGCAACGCGCAAAAGATGCGGCATGAATTAGCATTGAAGCCAATGTCATCGCTGTTGTAGCCGATCTCACGAATCACCTGCCGAGCTGTTTCGACATAGTCCACCTTAGCATTGCTGGTGATCTCGCCAGCCAATACAACCAAGTCCGTGGTACACAGAGTTTCACAGGCTACGCGGGACAATGGATCTTGCGCGAGCAAGGCGTCCAGGATACCGTCGGAAACTTGGTCCGAGACCTTGTCGGGATGGCCCATACTGACCGATTCGCTGGTAAAGAGATATTTTCCCGATGTCAAAAGATTACCCTCCGAATGTGGGGTCAAACCCGGTGGTGCAAATGCGATAAATGCTGGGCTTAACTAAGAAATTGAGACACTTTTCGATGAACACCACCAACGGTCAGTCGCACGTCCTACCTACCGAAAATTGCTTTTCTTCCGCAGCAATTTTCGGCAAGGAGGGATTGGATGCCAAGCGACAGGAGGGTGAAGTTCCCTCACCGCACGTTATTGGCGACTCCAGAGCGAGCGTGAGTTGAATTGGTGGCGTTCGCCCAAAAGTGTCGAGATTGGGATGATTTGAGCGTCACAGTATATCTAGGCTACGAAAGTAGCGGAAGCGGCGCCGCCCTTTGGTTTTGACTAGATATCGCGCATATTAGTGAGGATCGCTATTTGCGATGGGCGCAAGTATTTTCGACGAATCGCTCTAAGTCATACAAGCCGGACAGGCGGAAAAGCCATGAAACCTACGTATCAAGCACTTTTATGCATCATTGCGTTGGGACTCGCTGGCTGTAGTCCCGATAGCACGACTCCAGCGCCTACCACCGCAAACGGTAAGTATCCAATTAAGGTCACCGCAACTGTGGGGATGGTCGCTGATTTGGTTCGGGAAATCGGTGGGCAACATGTGCAGGTTACACAGCTGATGGGATCGGACGTGGATCCTCACTTGTACAAGTCCAACCGAGATGACTCGAGCGCATTGCTGCGGGCAGATATCGTATTCTACAGTGGACTTATGCTCGAAGGCAAAATGGCCGAAACGCTGAAGAACATCGGCACTAAAGTTCACTCATTTGCGGCTGCGGAATCTCTACCTGCAGGCGTTTTGAAGTCCGATGGCGACCTGCGCGGTCATCCTGATCCGCACGTCTGGATGAATGTCGACTTGTGGAGTCAAGTGGCTCAAAACATCGGCAACGAACTCGCGCGGTTTGACCCCGAACACCAAGCCGATTATCACTCTGCCACCGAGTCCCTACGAGCCAGGCTAGCCAAACTGCATCAGTATGGTATCGAAATCCTTGGCTGCGTTCCAGAGCGACAACGCGTCCTGGTGACCAGCCACGACGCGTTCCGATATTTCGGTGAAGCCTACCACATGGATGTCGAATCACTTCAAGGCATCAGCACCGAATCGGAGGCGACTCTGTCTCGCATGACTGAACTAAAACGCATCTTGGTTGAACGCAATGTTTCATCGGTGTTTACCGAGAGCAGCGTACCCAAGAAGGCGATCGAAGCTCTGATCCTTGGAACCAAGCAGATGAATCATGATGTGCGAATTGCGGACAGTCTTTATTCAGACGCTATGGGACGAGAAGGAGAATACGAGGGAACTTACATCGGCATGATGGACCACAACTTCACCACGATCGCGCGAGCGCTAGGGTGTGATTCGGTTCCCGAAATGGGTTTTCGAGGATGGGACATCCATGAGTAACGTGGCAACCAACGGCGGTTCAGCTGGTGCCATCTCTGCTGCTACCAATGCTCGGCCACTGGTCATTCGTGAGGTAACCGTTGCTTACCAGCGCAAGCCCGTGCTCTTGAACATAGTGCTTGACATCCCTGCCGGCAGCCTGGTCGGCTTGGTTGGACCCAACGGGGCCGGGAAGAGCACCCTGTTGAAAGCGATCATTGACATGGTGCCCCTGATATCTGGCGAGGTGCTTGTGTTTGGTAAACCATATCGCCGCAATCGAGCTCGCGTGGCCTACGTTCCGCAGCGAGAAACGGTGGACTGGGATTTCCCCGCCTCGGTTCTCGATGTAGTGCTGATGGGCACGTACGGTCAATTGGGCTGGTTTCGTCGAGCGGGCGCGAAGCAACGTGCAGCTGCCATGCAGGCCTTGAAGAAGATGGGGATCGAACACTTGGCCGACCGGCAGATTAGCCAACTCTCTGGTGGTCAACAGCAGCGCACTTTTTTGGCGCGCGCACTGGTGCAGCAAGCAGATCTGTACCTGATGGACGAGCCTTTTGCCGCTGTCGATGCAGCTACCGAACGAGCAATCGTACTATTGCTTAGGCAGTTGCAAAGCGAGAAGAAGACAACGGTTGTGGTCCACCACGATCTACACACAGTACCTGAATATTTTGACTATTTAGTCTTGCTGAACACGCGCGTTGTAGCAGCCGGAGCAACGCAAGATGTCTTTACCGAAAACTACTTACAAAAAACTTACGGCGGCAAGCTTACGCTGTTGGAGGAAGTGGGTGAGGCCATGCGGTTGCGCGACGGAGGAACACCCTAGTGTTTCTCCAGCGATGGGCCAGCCAAATTGAACAGCTATTCGAGCTGCTGCGAGACTACAATGTCCGCATCGTATTGCTTGGCACCACGTTGTTGGGGGTTGCCGCCGGCCTAATTGGCGTTTACTTGTTGTTACGTCGGCGCGTGCTCATTGGTGATGCCATTAGTCATGCTACGCTTCCCGGCGTGGCATTAGCCTATTTGTGGTCCACCAGTCATGGACAAGAAAAATCGCTGGGAGTTCTATTGTGTGGAGCTGCAATCAGCGGGGCTCTAGGTGGAATCGCTGTCTTGCTGCTACGCCATGTCGCCAAACTGCGCGAGGATGCAGCCCTCGGCATCGTGTTGAGCGTTTTCTTCGGGGCGGGCGTGGCCCTGCTGACCGTCGTGCAACGCATACCCGGCGGTGAATCCACTGGACTGGAAGCCTACATCTACGGCAAGGCGGCTGCGATGACGCCACAGGATGTCTGGCTTAGCGCTACGGCTTCGTTAGTCGTCCTACTAACCGTCGGACTCGCCGGGAAAGAACTGCGCATCATGTGTTTCGATGCGCAACTCGCGCGAAGCCAGGGCTGGCCGGTACTCTCACTAGATGGATTGCTGATCGGTCTAGTCGTGGGGGTGACGATCATCGGCCTTCAGGCGGTGGGGCTAATATTGATGATTGCGCTGTTGGTAGTCCCCGCTTCCAGCGCCCGATTTTGGACTCACAATTTGAATGCACTGCTCGTCATCAGCGCCTTGTTGGGCGCGGTTTCCTGCGCCTCAGGCACACTGCTCAGCGCGGCCTACGCTGGCTTGCCCAGCGGAGCCATCATTGTACTGTGTGGCTGTTTCTTGTTTATGATCAGTTTCGTTTTCGGAACACAACGCGGAGTACTCTGGCGGCAAACTCGCATATGGGCCTTGCGACGAGAGCAGGACCAGCAGCATTTTCTTCGCGCTGCGTACGAAGTCCTTGAGGCTCGCGGTGCCGTGCCAGACAATCCCGCAGAGCTGCGAACCAGTCAAGCGTTTCCGCTGACCGCCCTACAACATCGCCGCGACTGGTCCCTAGGGCATATTCGACGTTTAGCCAGACAACTGACGGCCGCCAACCTTGTTGTCTATTCTGGCGAACCGACCGTGCAACTGACCCCGCGTGGCCTGCTGCAAGCATTGGCTTCCGTGCGCGACCATCGCTTGCTAGAAAAGTACATGCTCAGCGAAACCGAGGCGGGTGTCGGAGAAGCGGACCGAGAGGCGGACTACCTGGAGCATGGCTTGCAGCCAGAGCACTTGGCAGAACTGTCGGGTACGTTGGCTCCCGACCCTACCAAGCCTGTCCTACCAAGCCCCCATGGTCTCGAAATCCCCAGCCGAGATACGGAATCTTAGTGCCGCTGGGACACAGGTGATAGGACGTGATAGGACCCGTCGTGGATACTAAATTACGCGAGGCATATTCGGTCGACAAATTTCGTGCGTCCGGGCACCGCATCATCGATTTGTTAGCCGATCATCTGCAACAGGGGCTCAGCGGCAATCAGCATGGCGCCCTGCCATGGCGCAGCCCTGAATCTGCGATGCAAGAGTGGACGGATTTCGCGCAAACGAGTCCAGACATCGGAACCTTCTTTCAGCGAGTCCTTGCAGGCAGTGTGTGCATCAGTGATCCCAGATACATGGGACACCAAGTATGCTTGCCCGCTCCCGACGCCATGCTGGCAGGTTTACTAGTCGACTATTTGAATAATGGCTCTGGCGTGTACGAAATGGGGATGGCTGGCACGGCCATGGAACAGTTTGTAATTCGCCAAACAGCCAAACTGTTCGCATGGAATGACGCCGCAGATGGGTTTCTCACCAGTGGCGGGACGTTGGCTAATCTTACAGCCCTATTGGCGGCCAGGTCAGCCAAATCCAGCAACAATGATTGGAAAAATGGTACTTGCAAATCGCTTTCCGTTCTCGTTTCCGACCAGGCGCACTATAGCGTCGACAGGGCCGCCCGGATTATGGGATGGGGAGAAGCAGGCATCACGCGCGTTCCCACT
Source organism: Planctomycetales bacterium (assembly GCA_020426625.1). Taxonomy (GTDB): domain Bacteria; phylum Planctomycetota; class Planctomycetia; order Pirellulales; family Pirellulaceae; genus Aureliella. Next base: position 3,727 of record JAGQPR010000249.1, on the reverse strand, counting down.
GGCGCAAACTTTCGAATGCGAGTTGACTTGCTGCCGGAGATCTTTCGCAATTCGCGGAGCGAAGGACGCGAGATCATCGCCGTCGTAGGTTGCGCGGGCACCACTTCAACAGGGTCTTTTGATGACTTACCAGGCATCGCCGAGTTTTGCGCGGCCAACAACCTTTGGTTTCACGTCGACGGGGCGCACGGAGCGGCAGTCGCGTTTTCGCGTCGACATCGGTCCCTAGTAGACGGAATCGCAATGGCAGACAGCGTCACCATCGATTTTCACAAAATGCTGATGACTCCGGTGCTGTGCAGCGCCTTGTTATTTCGAAATGGTCAGGATAGCTTTCGCACTTTCCAATTGGAGGCAGACTATTTGTTTGGCGAAAAGCAATCGCCTCAGGCGGATTGCGCCGCGCGGTACGACCTGGCTAAGCGTACTTTTGAATGCACCAAAGCCATGATGTCGGCCAAGATCTATAGTCTGATGGCGATACACGGCTTGCCATTGCTAGAAGCCCAGGTTGATCATTTGCACAATTTAGCCAATGTCTTTGCAAAACTGATCGCCAACCGCCCGGGCTTTCAGTTGGCCATGCAACCCCAAAGCAATATAGTCTGCTTTCGCTATGTCGCTAACGCTACCAACGGTTGGCTGATGAATTCTCAGGGCTGCCACGAGGATGCAATCAGCGCATTGACGTTGAAAGTGCGGCAGGCACTGACCCAAGAGGGGAAACACTATATCGTGCAAACCAAGTTGCGTGGTCAAGTATGGCTGAGATGTGTCCTGACAAATCCATTCACGACCAGTGCGGAAATGGAATCTCTGCTGGACGCCATCCAGCAGCTGGCCAATAAAGCAATGCTCGCCGACAAGCAATGAAATGTGATGGGGCCTGTTGAAACCGCAACAGTCCGAGCGCACTGCTGTACCGGTCCAGGGCCACGACAGTTAGTGAAACTTGCAGTGAGACGCTTTTTGCCAGCGGGAGCTCAACTTGGGCCTACGACTCGGCTGACGTTCTGCGCGGCCTCCGGCCCCCCTTAACCCAGTCATTTGTTCGAGGTGGCGGCTAGCCCGAATTATTCATGAGCGACCTGCTGCGGAACCGTAACTCGGCCAATGGCGGCGGCTTATGACGATTCGGCTTTGCTCACATATCCACCAATATGCTGCGCAGCCAAATCGCCCTAATCCTTGCTCTTGACTCGACTTACGGCCCCTCGCGACGGTCTTCATGAATAATCCGGGCTAGGCCGCAGATGCACTCTCGCAGCGGACTCCACCCAGGATGGGGTGTCTAGATCGAGTTGGAAGAATGCGGTGACTTTTACGAGGCGGTGGAGAATCTACCAGACCGAGTGAGGTACCAACCGATAGGACTCTTGTCGCGTGTACTCGTGTCAATGATTGACAATTCAGAGTTCGTTCAACGCTAGCTGTTGAGCTCGAACGTGGCTGCGTGAAGCACCCAGAGAAAGACTGAGATGGATCTCAACAAACAAAAACGACTACGTCGGTTGTGTCTTGCCTGTATTCTGGCCGCCTCGACAGGGTGCGTAGCCCCCAAAACGCCGGTCCCTACGTTTTGGCAAAAAATGGGAATTCCACAAACCGGCGCAAGGCTGCGTGATGGGTTAGTCAATCGACGCGGCAATTTTCCAGGTCTGGAGAAAAAGCCCCCTGTGCTAGCTTTGGCCGACCCAGCGAATCTGGATCCAGCCAAGCCGGAGATGATCAAGGCTGCCGCTGAAATCAAGCAAGATCAAGATCTGAAGAAGCAGAAGATCAAAGCCATCAAATTCTTGGCCGAAGTCAATTGCGGATGTTACAACAAGGATGACAAGGTCGAAGCCGCCTTCATGGCAGCGCTGGAAGACTGTGATCCTGACGTGAAAAAGGCGGCTCTCGAAGGCTTGTGTACCACTGCCAGTGGTTGCACTAAGTGCTCAGCGGGTTGCAGCCCCAATTGCCTATCCAAAGATATTCGCAAGAAGCTTGAGGACATGGCCAACGGTTGTGAGAACGGCTGCTGGAAAGAGCCAGATGAAGAGCTCCGCAAGTTGGCCAAAGGTCTGCTTAACACCTGCCCTCCACCACCGGAAGACCCGATCGAACCGGAGGAGTTGATCGCTCCAGAACCCGAACCGCTGGACGAAACAACGCCGTTGATCGAGGGGACGGCTGGAACCTCTGGTGCGTCATTCCGCATGAGCGATATGAACGACCAATCGAAGAGCTCGCGTAAACGAATCGCTACCGTAGCTCATAGCACTTCTGCTAAGGCAGCCGAAGAAGACAAAATTTCAACCGATGCCGTCACAAATGCGGAACACATGGTCCGATCCACTACGGTTGCTTACAAGAAGAACCTAGGTGAGTTGCTTGTTCACATGCCGGAGACGTTTGAGTTGAACATTGGCTGGAAAGCGGTGGTCGTCGACTCGCATGGCAAGCACACGATGGCGCGAATCATCGACGTTGGCGGGCGGCGAGTTTTACTAGCGCTCGACCGTCCGGGAGACGTCGCAATTTCGGAAGGTGAAAAAGTGGGTGTCGGCCTTGTGTCGAAGTAAGAACTTGCTAAGAGTTCTGGCCCGCGAATTTCAGGGAATTGTAAATTGCGTCCCTGGCAGCCTGGGCATCGATCGAGGCTGCCACTTCCATGTTCGTCCGCCACTGTCTCGGGCTTCTACGATCAAAGACAGTGGTACCGCGCGTCAGATCGCCCGCCACTTCGACTTCCCCGGCCATTTCTTCCCAGCTGAAATGGATGGGTTCCAACAGCATGAGAATAGCCAGCACTGAATGCAGTGCAATCGTTTCCCTGCCAAGCAACTGTCGACTGGTTCGGCACAGGTGCGGCAGGATGTGGTGAAATACGGCTCCCACTCGTGTGTATTTGGGGGGCAGTCGTTCGACCAATTCCCAGCCAAAGGTCAATTGTTCGCAAATTTCCAGTGGAATCAGACTCTTTGTCGTCGCCGAATGGAAAATCGCCTGGGCGCTGAGCGGATCGAAGTGCATATTGAATTCCGCTGCCGGCGTCACATTGCCGATGCCGTTTACGCTACCACCGGCGATAATAATGCGATCGATGATAGACACAAGCGTTGGGTCGCGGCTGATTGCTTTGGCCAGCCCGGTCAAAGGTCCAAGGCAAACAATTGAGATTTCACCTGGATTTGCTCGTACCTGGTCAAGGATTAGCTTGTCGCTCGGCATTGAATGCTGACGGCTGACCGGCATCCAACCAGCATTTCCCAAGCCATCTTCGCCATGCAAGAGTGTGCCGTTGGAAACTGCGGCACCAGCGTCTGCCTCCAGGGCGAGTCCGATTCTTGGCAACCGCGGCGGATCGAGGCGTTCCAGCAGCGTATGCACATTTTGAGTCGCCTGAACAGCGTCGACGATTCCAGCGCAGGCGGTGATTGCAACGACATCCAGACGAGGATCAAACAAGGCGAGCGCTAAGGCGAGCGCGTCGTCTATTCCGGGGTCACAGTCGATGATGACTTTACGAGACATCTTTCTTCCTGAAAAGTTTGGTGCGAAGTATTATTCGCCCGGCCGAGTGTGAAGCTTGCGCGATGATGCGTGTCCGTAAAAAGCATCAAAGCTGGACGCGACCTGTACAACGCTCACGTCACGTGGCCGACCAGTAACAGATTGACGAGTATGACAAAGAATCACGCAGGGCGACAGTCAGCAATACCTAGAATCACGCAGGGCAACA
>JAGQPR010000248.1 GCA_020426625.1 Planctomycetales bacterium | reverse complement strand
AAGCAGGGATGTTACGAACTCAGAGACGCGATACTATCGCGGGCGAGGCCCTCTCAATGAATGGGCTGCACCTATGCGACCGAAAGCAGCGAAATGGATGAAATGTCTTGCCGCCACATCTCCCACGGAAGTCAATTGGCTTGTGGCTTCACTGAGGTGGTCGGCCGAGTGGTGCTCTGAAGAATCAAGCTCCGGCGCATGGCAAGGTCATCGATCAGCGTGAAAAGTCCGTCGCTTGAGATTGGCTTGGAAAAAAGATAGCCTTGCCCAAAATCACATTCCAAGTCGCGCAGTCGTTGCAGCTGTGCTTCCGTTTCGATGCCTTCAGCGATCACGGTAGTCTTGAGATTGTGAGCCAGTGTAATGATGGCATGCACAATCGACTCGTAGTCGGCATTGGACTCCATGGTCGATACGAAAGAGCGGTCAATCTTTAGTGTGTCGATTGGAAAGCGATGCAGGCAGCTGAGCGAGGAGTGGCCCGTGCCAAAATCGTCCATGTGCAACTTGATGCCAAGTTTCTTCAGGTCATGCAATTGACGGACGACCAAGTCAGGGCTGTTCATGACGACTGACTCGGTGATTTCGAGTACTAGCCCATCGCCGCCTATCTCGTGCTCATGCAAAAGATCGAACATCAAGGGAACAAAATCAGGATCGAGGATCTGCTTCTTCGAAACATTCACGCTGATGGACAGTCGGTTTTCATTGGCGCGATCGGCATTGATCTGGGATAACATCTTGCAGGCTTCATTAACTACCCAGCGACCGATGGACTTGATCAATCCCGTTTCTTCTGCCAGCGGAATAAACTCGTCTGGCGAGATTTCCATGCCGTCAGAACGAGACCAACGCAACAGCGACTCAAAGCCAACCAGCTGGCAGTCAGTGACGCGCACAATCGGCTGAAAATTCAGACGTAATTCTTTATTCTTGATTGCGGTACGTAGGCCACTCTCCAGCTCGAGCCGCCGCGTGGCAACGCGGTGCATGGTTTCATCGAATGCGGCAACACAGTGCTTGCCGGTGAATTTGGCCCGATACATGGCCAAATCCGCATTCTTCATGAATTGTTCGGGGACGTGAATGTCCTTGGTGAAATTGGCAACCCCGACGCTAACGCCGATCGCCACGTTGTGACCTTTGAGAATGTAATTCTCAGTCAAATTGTTCTTGATCGATTGTGCAACCCGCAGGGCGTCGTAGTTTTCATCCAATTGACTCAGGAGCAACACGAATTCGTCGCCTCCCAAACGGGCGACAATTGTATCACAAATCGACGACTCTCTATGTTGCTGACTGATTTCGGCCAGGCGGGCGGCTAGCTGTACTAATAGTTCGTCGCCGACACTATGGCCCAAACTATCGTTGATGTACTTGAAATTGTCCACATCCAAGAACAGCAATGCCGACGTGGTGGTTTCCGGATCATTCGTGTCAATATGGTGCGCAATCGCCTTGCGAATATACTCACGATTGGGCAAGCCGGTTAAGCTGTCGTGTGAGGCTGCGTGGGCCAGAAGATGTTCGGCACTGCGGCGCTGGCCAATCTCAGCCTGCAACTTTAGATTCGCTTCAGCCAATGCCGACAACTGCTCGCGACTCTCGGCCAGCATCCAACGCTTGCACACCAATGCCACGGCCAATTGGTAAACTTCTTCGCTGTTGAAGGGCTTGTTGAGCAATAGCAGCGAATCGGAAATTCCCAATCGCTCAGTAACTTCACTCCACGAATAGTCTGAGTACGCAGTGCAGATGACTACCTGCAGATCGGCATCTATTTGCCAAAGTCGCTCAATGGTTGCCACCCCGTCCAGGCCAGGCATGCGCATATCGACGAATGCTACATCGAAATGCTCTTTCTGGGCTTTGAAGTTGGACAAGGTTCTGACCGCGTCGTCGCCCGAGTAAACATGCTCAAGCTGGAATGTTGGCTTGTAGCTGGGCGCAGACGGCTGTTTGGGTTCGTTGTCCAAGAGTAGCGACTCGAGCCTTTCCAGCTCTAGCGCCCCATCGTCGGTATTGGACAGTACCGTGGCGAATGCTTGGTGAATGGCTTCCTGATCGTCAACGACTAGAATGCGTCCAGCTCGGTTCCAAGAATCTCTCATACTGCAACTCCTTGAGCAGGATGCAGGGGGAGAGACAAACTGAAGATAGCGCCTTGGTCAGCGCCATCACTTTCAGCATACAAGCTGCCTTCCAACTCCTGAGCTGCCAAGACACAGTAATGCAGTCCTTGCCCATGACCATCCGGCTTGGTGGTAAAGCCACCCGCAAAGATTCGCTGTACGTTTTCTGGTTCAATGCCGCATCCCTGGTCACACACTTCAACAATGACCTGCTGATCGGTTGTTTTCAGTCGCAATTCGATCTGGCGGCGTTCGGCAGGCAAATCCCGCACTGCGTCGCGTGCATTGCCAACTAGATTTACCAAGACTTGGGTCAGTTTGTTGCGGTCGATTAGGACGGAGGGTAGGGGGGTGCCTTGGATATTTACCGTGACTCCGTAGCGCGCAAGCGAGGCGGACAGAATCTCTCTCACATCGTGCAACAGCTCATACAAGTCGGTCGCTTCCATGACGCTGGCACCCGTGGCCAATTCCCGCTGAGATTCGAGAATTTGCTGCGCATGCCGCAAGTTGAGCGAAAGTGATTCACATTGCGAAATCATCGTATGTCGCTGCTGCTCAAGATGTTGGGCCAATTGACCGAGCAGGGTTGGAAACTGTTTGCCACGTTCGTCGGTGGACAGGAACGAGTACAGATCATCTTCTTCCTCGATCCGCTGAGCCAGCTTGCCAACGCTTGGCAACTTGGACTTTCTCAACTGTTCGGTCAGCGATTCGCCCAAGACGCTGATGTTCGTCAGAACATTCCCGATATTATGCAACATGCCCTTGGCTGCATCGGACATGCCAGCCGCTCGTGAATCGTCCAGCAATCGCTTCTGGGAATTGGATACTTGTTGAACCATGGAATCGAATTGTTTGGCAAGTCGCCCAATTTCATCGCTCCTGCGAATGTTGGCTCGTACAGTTAGATCGCCCGTCGTGCCAATCGTCGAGGCCTGACACGTCAGCACCGTAAGCGGGCCAATAACAATGTATTGCAGCAGAATGAGTAGTATGACCAGGAACACCAGGGCAGCAATGAACAAGGAGCCCATGGCAAAATTCATCACCTGTGCACCTTGAAGCGAGATTTGTCGATCGATATTGGCCTCGGTCAGAAGAAACGGTTTGCCTGTTAGGTCCGCGAGGTACGAGTAAACTTTCAGTTGCCGGGAAGAGTATTCTTCCGTCAACATTGGACTTGTGGAGAGTAGGGCGTCGTGGTCAGCGGCCAGTTGTATGAGTTCGTTCAAGCATTTTTCACCATTCTTCAAGCGACTGTTGAGCTCACCTGATTCCTCGTCAACTGGATAGATATGGAAGTCGACTTGAGTTTGCCGGGATATTGCGGCCAACCTCCCTTTGGATAGAAGGCTGCCAACCACCAGCGTCCCGCAGGGCGACGATAGGAATGATGGTGATGATTGAATTGCTTTTACTGGACATGCAACAACCAGCAAAGGTCCAGCTTTTGTCATTAGCATCCCTTGAACTGGCGTGGCTTCCGCGTCAAGGCTCTGAACATTGTTGTTGGATTGCAGCAAGGGGTGATCTGAAGGCCATCGATCTTCCGGGAATTGCTCCAACAACAAGCTCTGCATGGAGTTTTCCAACCGAGATGTCCGCAAGACGACGTCATGCTTGCTGTCCAACACAGCCACAAAATCAAGACCAGAACTTGGGAGCAGCAACTTAAATACATTGGCTTCGATCCGCCTGTCCTCGGGCGTCTGAAGATTCCGACGAATTGCGTCGATCGATGCCAATTGCTGGCCAAAAGTTGCCAAATGTTCTATGTCACGCGAAATGGCTTGATGACACCGTTGCAGATCTTGTCGGGCCTGCTCCGCTTCGAGCGCCATGAATCGCGGAAAAATCGCTGACCGTTGTATGGCCCAATCAGCCGATACGTACAGCGAGAAAACCGCTATTAGCGCAAGAATGATTTTAAGTCGAAGTGTCATCCGTCGTCCGGTCGATCTGGCGGTAGCAGTACTCTAGCTATCCTACGATGCTGAAGCCTAGGATGCAGACTGATACAATCACCGGACGGGCAAGATAAAAGAGCCTGTCGGATAAGAATCTGGTGGAAAAACCGTCTTATCCGACAGGACCGGACTCTGGAGGCAAGGTTTGGCTATGCGCTTACCGAGTGCTCAGTATTATTCGATCGTCGACCTCAGGCTGCCGATTGACGTAACCGCGGATTGCTAGCGCCGAGCCAGTTGCTGATCGACTGTCGGCAATTTGACCAGTCACTAGAAAGTCGGCAGAGGCAGAATGCACCAAACAGTAGATCGACCGTTTCGGCCAATGTGCGAACTGTATCGATGCGATCGACCCGATCATGCCGGTCTCGGGAATCGTCTGATTGGATCTTTGCGCCAGAAATTGCGAAGGATTCGGCTTGCAAGACCAAGTCAAATTGCTGCCCATGGCGCACCAAAGTCATTCCTGCCTTGCGGGGCAGCTTGCCTGAGCTCACTGCCTGCCAAGCTTCGGAAAGCTTGACCGGTGCCTCTGCGGTAATCGTCTCTTTGCCATGCTCCCCGACTGGGCATTCCAACGTCAAAGTCTTGGCCAGCATTACAGTTACCTCTGAATCGTCTGACAACTTGATGCAGTCGCTTTCATTCTCGAGGTGCCACCACAGCCAAAGCAAAAATTCATTGCCGAGGTAGTCCGGGCAATCAGAATATTCATTGGACCAGGAAAGATCGGAATAATGCACCTGAGTCGCAAAGGGAACGGGTTTAGCATCCGCAAGTTGTTCCATCCTGTTGGCATTGTGCGCCCATTGAGTGGCAAGGGTCCCGGCGGTCAACCGGCTGAATTCCACGCCAAATGCTCGTGTGAGTAAATCAGCGCAATGCCCAGCTGCCGCCGCGCCTGAGCCACCGAAGTACAACAGATTGTGCGGCAAATCCCAAAGGATAGGGAAATGTGCCATCTTGCGGTATTTGCCAGTAGCTGCTTCTGCTGCGCAACGTTCTTGAACCGCTTCCTTGGCTTGCTCGCGCTGAGCCTTGGTTGGTCTGCCCGTGCTATTGTCGCGAGCCAGAGCTGTCAATTCCATTTGCATCCACGCCTGGCGGATCGCCGACGGAATCTGGTTGGTATCGACACGTACTGAACAATGCAGTGCATCATCGATAACGTTCTTGCCCAAGTCAAAAGTTTGATCAAACAAGTGGTCTCCACCCAAGAAGCCTACCTGCACGTTTTCAATAGCCGATGTCTGGAATTGGCCGCTCGCGAATTGCTGAAGTCTTGCAATATGTTCTTCGCCAAATCGCTGTTCTTTGAAGCCAGTGACAGTAAATCGCTCGAATCCAAGGCTTCCTGACAAAAATGGCATAAGGGTATCCAGTTAAGGGTAATTGGTTCGATCGGGCGTAGGTCAAGTGTCCGCGACTCAGCGTGCTGATGCGGCCGTCCATCACAGTAGCTGTGTTCGCTGCAGCCGCAGAATAGAATCGCACGAGCATCTATCGACGATCTAGACGCTAGAATTCTGGTCTAGTTGGCCGAGGCGTACGACACTGCACTCGGGCAATATCGAGCGAATCGGACAAGGCGTTCAAGGCGTCAAGCTTTGCCAAGCTCAGGTGGCTACGTCGTTAGGTTTAGAAAAGACGGTTGTATCCGTTTAAAGCCGCCACTCGATAAGCTTCCGCCATAGTAGGGTAGTTGAAGGTCGTGTTGATGAAGTACTCTAGCGTATTGCCGGGAGCTGGCTGCATCATGATTGCCTGACCAATGTGAACGATCTCGGCAGCGTTGGCGCCAAAGCAGTGTACGCCCAGGATCTCCAGTGTTTCGCGATGAAACAGCAGTTTCAACATGCCCACGGTGCGACCGGTAATTTGTGCCCGCGCTAAACTTTTGAACTGAGAATGGCCGACTTCGTAGGGAACTCTCTCTGCGGTTAACTCGCGTTCCGTCTTACCGACGCTGGAAATCTCGGGGCTGGTGTAGATGCCAGTAGGGATAAGGGTCAACCGCATGCAGCGGTCGGTGCAATTGGCAATGTCAAGCGCAGCTGCTCTGCCCTGCATGTACGCGGCACTGGCTAACGAGGGAAAGCCGATGATATCTCCCACGGCGTAAATATTTTCGCAAGACGTGCGAAATTGTCCGTTGACCTCGATGTGTCCTCGCTTGTTATGCTCAATGCCGACATTCTCTAATCCCAGCTGTTCTACGTTGCCGCTTCGCCCGTTGGCCCATAGCAAAACGTCGGTCTTGATCTGCTTGCCGCTCTGCAGCGATAGCACCACACCATCCTCGCGACCCTCAATCCGCTCCATTTGTTCGTTATGCCGAATCAGCACGCCTTGATCGCGCAGGTGGTAGGACAATGCGTCAATGATTTCATCGTCCAGAAATTCCAGCAGCTTGTCGCGAGTGTTAATCAAATTGACTTTGATGCCAAGATTGCGAAACATCGATGCATATTCACTGCCGATCACGCCTGCTCCATAGACGGTAATGGACTGCGGACGTTCGGTTAATTCCAGAATGGTATCGCTATCAAAGATCCTTGGATGGCTGAAATCAACGCCGTCGGGCCGATAGGGGCGGGAACCGGCGGCAATTACGAAATGCTCAGCCTGATACCGGGTGCCGTCTTCGATTTCGATGGTATTCCTGTCCACGAACTTGGCCGTTCCAGTGATTACCGGAACTTGATTGCGTTGATAAAACGTTTGTCGCATTGATTCTTGTTTGGCAATGATCGACAAACTACTTTGCCTTAGCTGATTCAGCGTTGGTCCGGAGGAGTGCTTCAAGGTTTGGATAACGGGACTGTTCAGCGCTTCCATCATCGAGTAGATGGTGAAGCGGAGTGCCTTGCTGGGAATGGTTCCCCAGTAGGTGCAGCCGCCGCCAATACGATTGAACCGTTCGACGATTCCTACGCGTTTGCCCTCTTTTGCGGCTTGCATTGCGGCCCCCTCGCCCCCGGGGCCCGTGCCGATCACGATAACGTCAAACTGGTTCAATGACTCTCTCCGGATTTGGTCGAGCGTTGAGAAGCACTTAGCATCGTTCGATGAATAACTGGCGCCTTTCGCTCGGTGAAAGTGCGTTTTTTCCGCATCGTTCGCAGTGCGAAAGATGACTAACAGACACTAATTGATCGTATGAGTCTTAGCTTAGCGGAAATGAAACTATTCACTGGTCAAGTTGGGTGTCTTGATCGCGCGGGCTGCATTCGCCAGCTGTTCAATGATTTCTTCACTGGGCAGCTGCCGGAATGCTACGGCGTTGTCCGAGCGAGGTTTGTGGAAAAAGCCACGAAGACCTTCCATCACGTTTTCGACTTCTTCTTCTAGCGAGGACAACCATTGGGGGACATCCAGCCCCACACCCGTTGGCTGCTCCATCATCAATTTGCATTCGTCGATTAGCAGTTCGAACGCGCCAGAAGCATCACGGGTTGCCCGATATTGTCGCACGGCTGGACCGACGAGCGCCCGCATACGATCGACGGTCATGGGCCGAGTAAAGCGTTCGTGCAGACGATCTGCCACTGTGGGCATTCGCATGGCGTATTTCTTTTGTAAGTCTTGAAGATGATCGATGTAGTTCTCGCTTTCGCGGCCGATTCTTTCGGCCAGTGCTCGCCGCCATTGTTGCGCCGTCTGATGGCAACCAGCTCGTACCAAGACCTCGTGCGTCCAGTAGATTGGCTTGAGATTCCAAGATACGCGGTCATACCTGACGCGCAACCGCAGAAAGTCAAGCAGCATATAGATCATTTCACCTCGATCCGACTGGGTCGTCGTGCTGTTGTAATCCCGGTACTCGCCGTAGTGGTCGATCACCGCGTCCAGGACGATACTCAGCATTTTCTCAACATCGCGTCGATTGACTTCGCCTTGTTCTATGGCCACAAAGAGAGGTTCCAGCTGTTCGTCGTACCCTTCCTCGATAACCTTGTCCAACCAGTGTCCGACGCCCTGATGGAGAATGGCACGAACATTGCCCAGCCGCAAGAACGACTGAGTAAACAGCGCTCCACCAAAGCGCTGAATGAACTCCACCAGATGATTCCAGCTGCGAGCATTGTCTACAGTTTCTAGGACGCTCAGCCGCAGTGTCTTGGAATGCGACAGCCAGCTGCCCAGCATCACTTCAGTCAATTGTTCCAAGACGGCGATCAACTCTTCGCTCTTGGGTTCCAGCTCGCCAAGCGCGACTCCGTCATGCACGTCCAGGTCAACTGCTACCAGGTCTTCGGGGCGGATCAACGGTTTGTTCGTTCTGATTAATTGAAACGAGCGCGGTATCTCTGGTTGCTCGTCGCCTAGGCTCTCCGCAGCTTGGTTTTGATTATCTAAGTTGGATTTGCGAATCGCCTGAGTCAGCTCTTGAACTCGCCAGGTGACGGCGTTTTGAACTGAAGCGCGAACCATCGAAACAAAGCACAGTTCAAACATGTCATCAAACTCAGTCACGGCTCCTGGGCCGATCGGGTTATGATGTTCCATGAATCTGGCGGTTTCGATCAATTGGCAGGCTTGTACAAAATAGCCCTGCCGCGGCAACCAAGTCAGCAAGTGCGACATGATTCGTCGGCGTAGCCGCACACTGTAGATCAGCGCCGGATCACCACCGCGTGCAAGTGGAATGTACAGAAGTTTCTTCGAGCGCAAGGCGACGAGCAAACGCGGAAAGAGCTTTTCCACGCAATGCGTTTCGCCGTACAGCAAACAACCGACCAGCTCGATGGCCAAACGATCGTCTTCCGGCAAGCCTTCAATCTCACTCTGTACCGGGCCGCGATGCTGACCAACGTGGGCCAGATTTGCCAGGAGCATTCTGCGAGCATCGGCAGTCTCTACGGCAGTCGCGATGATCCGCTCAAGCAGGGACTCTTTCAGTAGTCGCTGGCGATCGTAGCGCGACATGGCGTCGTGATCGGCACTGGTTCGGGGAATCTGAAACGCGGCGACGTCTTGTAGTAGCACCAGCAAGTCGCGGCGGTTGGCCGCAGCTTGAGTGCTCCAGGTTTCCATGGCTGACAGGCGCGATTCGAATGATTCCGAACGCTGCATCAGATCTTGCCGCAAATGCTGACTCAGGGCCGCTCCCTTCCACATTTGAGCCAGGGCGCTCAGGAAAGTCAGGTGTCGTGTGAGCCGATTCGATTCTTCCAGCAGCTCGGTCGTGGTCTCCGTCGCCCCTTCTTCCGGCGCATCGCTTTCAATTCCATCGTCGGTTGTATCGTGATAAGTAACATCTTCGTAGGCCGCGTCAAAGATGCCCACTTCCTCGTCGGAGTCCAGCAAGTCGAAGTCGTCGCCGAGTGCGTCCGCCAGCTCCGAGTCCGGGCGGCTATCATTCCTCTTCAATAAGAATTCAGGTGCGCGCCAATAGGCTTCCGCGTTGGCTTCGAGGTAGTCAAAGAACTTTTGGGCCACATTCCAGTCCAGCCCAGGCTGCGCGGGCTGCTGCTGAATCTGGTGTTCCAGCCTCTGCATCCAGCGTCGGGCCAAGTCAGAGAAGGAATCCTCACCCTTCTGCAAGCCCACTCGTTCCGCTTGCCCAAGCCAGTGGACCAATAAGGCCATCGACGCCACAAAATCATTACGCTCCAGCAAGGTCTCCACTACCAAAGCGTACGCTTTGGCGGAAGTAAACAACTCGGCATGCGGTGCCCAAAACCGAATGTTTCCAGCGGCGGCGTCACCGGCATGCCATAATCGCAATGCCTTGGCGACCAAGATGGCAGACTCCAGCGTTTCGGCGGGATCGGTCGCGTCGATGTCGCTGACTTCGTGAGCCGCAAATTGCCGCCACCAGGCCGCCGCCTCGCGCATTTGCTTTTCAATCTGCTGACACAGGTCATCGCGACCGGACGCAGCAGCTTCGCGCCAGATGCGGGATTGAAGAGCGAAGAAGAATTCCATCAATTGGACCATGTCGTCAACGCGATGGTCATGCACCGCGCTGTCCGGCCCGTCGAAGGGCGCGAAATTGCCGCCAAAACCGAGGATGTTCCACGGGTCGACGAGGGCGCCGCATTCGATACCTCGCAGAATCCAATCCATGATCTGTGGCGAAAGCGCCGCCGCCTCCGCAAGCCTTCCCAGCTGCAACATATGGTCAGCGGCGGTCATCATGCAGTCGATGCGCGAGATTGTTCGCGCCGAGGGAACCGGCACTACGTCCGACTGTTCCTTGGCCGCTGATTCGTTGCCCATACGAGCAAACAACCGCGCTAACTGGACATGCTCAAGTTGACTGGCGCGGTGCTTGGCCAAGTGCGTGTTGAGGTGCTGCCGAGCGCCACCGAAGGGCTGCCGCCGTACCTCTTGTTCCTTGCGCAGTCGTTCGCCGTGCCCGCCGGGTAGGCTGGATAACAACTGTGAGTAGAATTCGTCGCGGTAGGCGGCAATGGGTCCCAACAAGCTGGCCAACGTCACCGTGGAAGCAAAAGCACCCGGGCCATGCCCCGAGATGCCCGACGCCATCAAAATCGTGCCCGCCAAGACGGCAGCCGCTTCATAAAGCAGCTCTTCTCTAGGCGCATCGACTTGAGCATCCAGCCTGGCAAGCAAGGCATCAATGGTTACTTGCTGGACTACAAAACGACGGTAGTAGCCGGAATTGTCAATGCGATTGGGATCCCACTGACCGAAATGATAGTTGGGTCGCTGATTCACGGGATGATCAAAGTCATAGGCGCGTGGATCGATCGATAGCTCTTCCAGCATCTGAAAATCAAAGCTAGCTTGCCGCAAAATTTCAGGTTCGGTCTGCTGCATGATCTCCATGCAAGTAGTAATCACTTCACTATACGGCCCAGCGGTAGCGCCTATTCCCTGCACCCAAGCAGGAATCGGTCGGACCCATTCGTGTGCATAGGGTTCTAACCGCCTACCTTCCAGTACGGCGACCGGACGATAGCCGACGTAGTCGTTGATCTGCGAAATCGCGGCATTGACAATCCGATCGACCTCGTCCCACGGCTCACCCTGCTGAACAACCGCCTCGATGGCGCATCCCAGAAAGAAGCCGTTGAACAGGCCTTCCGGCTCTTGATGGAACAGCAAATCTTTATGGAAGTCCAAGTAAGCTGGCAAGAAACTCAACCACACCAACTCGAGCACTCGCTCGGCCTGCGTCGAATTCGCAAACGCCGGATTATTGTCCGATACACGGACCAGCTCGTCTTGCAACCACTGCTGCATCTGCAGCCAAGCGGGCATTCCCTCGAAAGGACTACCAGGGAGAGCGGCGGAATAGACTCGATTCAAAGCCGCCAGTGTCTTGCGATCGATACTACCAGAGGAAAAATTCAGATAACCAAGCACCTGAACCAGGTCTTGTGTCAGATCCTCGCCTGCCTCTCTGCTGCGTTTGTCCACACTCATCCAACTAATGCATTCCTAGGGGATGACAAACACCCTTTGGCGGACACACAATATCCTGGACGCGTCGAACCCTGCTGGTTTGGCGGACAGATATAGTCATCGAGCCTCAGTCTCCGCCGCTTAAAGTACAACATCCTGAATGATCCTAGCCCAAAGTGTTCCTGTTACAATCTCTGTGCTTACACTTAAATACTGGCCATGCAGTCACTGTCCGAGCTATCAAACGGAAGCCAAAGCGACTTTATCGAGCCATTGGCAACACCCATCCAGGAGGTTCGAACAAACCCTCAATGGATCAAGCTAGTGTCACAAATCGTAATTCCGATGCCACATCAGCCTCTAGCGCGATAGCGTGCGGTTCCGTCAAAAACCGCGT
>JAGQPR010000247.1 GCA_020426625.1 Planctomycetales bacterium | reverse complement strand
CGGCACGGGAGAGGCACATGGAAAATGCCCAAGTTGTTTTTCCGCAGGTACCTAGCAACTTGCGGCACCGTTGTGGCTACTTCGCCTGTGTAGCTGCTACTATGCGTGGCTCCTTCGAAAGTGTCAACTGAGCCTGTATGTTTACTTTACGGCGTCTGCTTGGCTTCCAATGACTGGCGATATTTCTGGACTGAATCGGGCAAGTCAATGAATGCCGTTTTACCAGCCATGGCGACCAGCATCACTACTCCGAGCACCCCCAAGCCGATCGTAGCGCGACCGTTAACCTGATCTCCCATAACGTCGCGCGAGCTGGTCAACCACAGCAATACGCCAGCCACCAGCGGTGCCGCGACTACGGTAACTGCTTGTGCGGCGATAATGGTCGGCGTTCGATCAAAGTCGTACAGCAGGACAGCTACACACACAGACATCCCGGTCAACAGCGCGATAGTGGTCATAATCTTTGGACCAAGTGAATCTTGTCGGTTGCCCAGTCCTAGGCCATCTGCAGCAATGTAGCCACCAATCATCGAATTGATGAGAAAGGAGGAATAGGCTGCAGAGAATAGTCCCAGACAGAAAATGACTTTGGCCGAAGGTCCAAAAGTCGACTCCAGCGCCGTGGCAACTGCCACTGGATTTGTCAATTTGACTTCTTCTCCGGTGTAGAGTCCGGCCGCAGCCGTGGACATAAGCATAACAGTGATCAAGAACATGATGACCGAGCCAACCCGGGCGTCGATCAAGCCACTTTCGACATCCTCGATTTTCCAGCCCTTTTGCCGCACCAAGTAAGCTTGATAAAAGGCAGCGGTAATCACCAAGGTTGTGCCGACGAGACCGAGAACTGGGATGAGCTTTCCGGATTTGCCCAGCGACGGGATAAAGCCCATTAGCAGCGCGGTGATATCGGGTTTCAAGCGAATGAGATTGATTGCAAAGCAAATCAGCATCGTGGCGACAAACACCGACATGACGCGTTCGAGCATGCGGTACATGTCTTTGAAAATGAACAAGAAAGAGATCGCCAACGCGTTGAAGAGCACGACCAACAAAGTGACAAGTAACTTAGAATCGACGAATGCTTCGAACGCGGCCGCCACGCCGATGTTGTTGCCTGACTGAAAGGCGGCAGAAATGAAGAATACGCCGAAACCAACCAGGATTGCCAGCCAACTACCCGCCTTGCGTCGAATCAAATCCCCCGGGGCGGCTTCGGCGACAGCGCCAAGTTTTGCACCGAGAGTCATGAACAGCAGCATGAAAGCGACTGAGACCACAACCACCCACAGCATGGCATATTGATCGTTTGCCCCAATCACCGAGCTGGTCATGATGCTGCCTGGGCCAATCACCACACAAGCTGTGATTAGGCCCGGACCGATTCGCTGATACCAACGTTTCTGTGTTGCATTCATCATAGTTCACTCTTGCGAGGGACAAGCATCGAAGTCCGTCACAGCATCGAAGTCCGTCACAGCATCGAAGTCCGTCACAGCATCGAAGACAAATAGCCGATCGGTGCTATGTCTAAATTCTCAACGGTTTCGTAGATGCTCGATAAAAAAATTGGTCATCAGTTTCTGAAGATGATACTTTTGATTCACATCTGTGATCCCGTGTCGATTCTTGGGATAGATCATTAAATCGAACTGTTTGCCCGCGTTTTGCAAGGCGTACGCTAACTGCAGCGTATTGCTGATGTGAACGTTATCATCGCGTTCCCCATGAATGAGCATTAGCCTGCCGTGCAGCTGATTGGCTTGAAGGACTACTGAGCTAGAATCGTAGCCCTGGCTGTTGTCCTGAGGCAGACCCATGTAACGTTCGGTATATATCGCATCGTAATTGCGCCAGTCAGTCACTGGCGCCCCGGCAATGCCAGCTCGAAACAACTCGCTGTGAGTCATGGCATAGGCACTAAAGTAGCCGCCGTAGCTCCAACCCCAGATCCCCAATCTGTCTGGATCGGCCCAGGCTTGTTGTTGGACCCAACCGACAGCATCTTCTAGATCCCGCATTTCAACTCGTCCCATGTCGCCGCGAATGGACCAAGTATCCTTGACTCCTCTTCCGAGCGCGGAACGATTGTCGCACAGCACGACGGCGAACCCCTGTTGGCAAAGGTACTGGTGCCACCAGTAATAACGTCCATTCCATTGATCGCGCACCGTTGGAGCTTGTGGACCACCATAGACGTAGAATACAACTGGCAATCGCTGGTCTGGGGCCAGCCGATTCACGTTTGAGGGCAACATAACAACCGCCTGCAACGGAACGCCATCCCGTGCTGTGATCACGGTGCGATGAATCGGCTGAATATCCAAATACTCGTGACGATCCGAGGCGCGGGCGGAAACAACGTGCAGCATTTGGTCGTCGATCGTTCGCACGCAGACCAGTGGTGGTTGGTTGGCGTTGCTGTACGTATCCAGGAAGTAGCGACCACTCGCGTCAACGCGAACATCGTGCGTGCCGGCGGCAGTGGTCACCTGACGAAAGCTGCCGTCCAACAAGTTGACGCAAATTAGATGGCGTTGCGTGGGGTGTTGGATATTCCCAGTTACGAATGCTTTTGTATTGTCTGTAGAAATCGAGAGAAATTCGTTAACATCCCAATCGCCGTTGGTCAGCTGAATCCGAGAACCATCGCTGGCAAGTACCCGAAATAGATGAGTTTGGCCATTTGGCAAATCGCTGAGCCAAAGGAAGTCGCCTGTTGGCAGGAACTGAGGAGTTCCTCGAATCTCGATCCATCCGTCAGTCGACTCAGACAAGAAAGTGTTGGCTGCTCCACTGTTCGGTTCAACGCGAACCAATGAATGCCGATTCTGCACGCGGTTGAGAATCTGCAACCACAGTTCACCGCTGGGTGCCCAAGTGACGCGAGCAACAAGCCGGTCATCGGCTTCAAATTCCTTCAGATCAACCTGCCGGAGCGCGCCGGTGGCCAATTCTGCAATCCAAACTTCGACACGCGGGAGTGAATCGCCAGCTTTGGGATAACGTGTACCTTCCAGATGTTGTCGGTAATGGATGCTGTCTGAAACTTGGTATTGGTCGACGGTCGACTGATCGAGTTTCAAGAAAGCAAGTCGCTGTCCATCGGGGCTCCACCAGAATGCCTTGAATTTGCCTCGGCCGTACAGTTCCTCCTGATAAACCCAGTCGAGGATGCCGTTTAGGAGTCTCTCGGAACCATCGCTTGTTAGGCGACGCAGGTCGCTCGTTTTGCAGTCGATCGTCCACAGATCATTTTCACGCACGAAGGCTGCTTGCGTGCCCTGGGGATTGAGCTCCGCCAGCTGTTCATCGGAATCAGGTGAAACAGTCAGTGCTCGAGCTTGGTTGCTTTCCGAATCGAAATAGTACAAATCGCGTTTGTGGTTGATAAGAGCGTGCTTCAATCCGTTTTTGAGAGCGTCCGTTTCCGCCGCGGCGTTTGCTTCCTCAGGAGTAAAGCTATCGAACGTCGCTAGCTGTTCGGCCAGAGTTCGCGCCTCGTGCATCGGCCGCACGGCTCCGCTGGCAGCGTCCACGACTATAAAGTTGTTATTGCGCTTGATGACATACTCGGCACGATTCGGCAGCCAGACGGCGGATTCGAGCTCAGCTCCAGTGTAAGACACAATCTGCTCGGGTTGATACAGGTGTTCAAGCGTCAACTGCTCACTCGAGTCGACTCCTTCGACGGCCAGCAACAGCTCAGCTGGCAACATCTCCGGCAGTCGAAACGTCGGATAGATATTTCCCTCGGCGATGTCTGGATCAAAGAAATTCCAAGTTGCCAAGCTGTCTTCGGACTCTGGTTCGAGCAGATATGCCGCCAGAACACCGAGTGGCTGTTGCACGGCAACATAGTAATCGCCGGCGTGCAGTGTTTGCTCGAGCTCCCTGGATTCGACTTGCACGCTCAACCCGCGATGCCCTTGGAACGGCGGATTGTGAGCGACATTCGTCACTCTGTAGGCTTCGGTCTTGGTAGTGATATCTTGTTGCAATTGCGCGAGCATTACTCCGTGCCGAGTCAATCGGCTGGCTGCCCAAGCGTACTGCCTAGGGATCACATAAGCGGCTGGCAAGGTTACCTGCTTGGTGACCTCAGTGCGATTCCACAATTCAACCTGGTAATCCTTGGGTGCGTGTTGCTTGGCGGAATCGGGGCCATAGGGACCTGATGGTGGTGTGCCATCGAGCTTCTCAAATCCGAGTGCGACCACCCCTTCCGCTGTTCTTGCCATCTGTCCTCGGATAGGCAGCGATCGCCCCGGCTGAGCTGTCGAGTCGGCATCTTGAACCAGCTGACGAATCTGCGACGCCTGTTCGGAAACGACTGCGAGAACTTGGCGAACAAACGCGTAGGAAGCTCGCACGCGAGTTTCGTAGCTGGCGTATGAATAGGATTCTGAGAGCACTCCAATCCTTCCCCGCAGCCCCATATACTCCGTGCTGTAGCGCGGCTGGTGTCCATAGGAGGTCCAGGCCCGGTGATCCGCGTCGAAATTCCCGTAGTAAAAAGTCGAGAACCCCAGCTCAGCCATGTTGGCAGTGACCTGCGGAACCAACTTGGTCCGCAACCAATGATCCATGTCCTTGGTCAAGGTAGGCACATGCGGGATGTCGTAGGTTAGCTCGTATCGATGGAGCGAGCCATTAGTCGTGTGCGTATCGATCAACACATCAACTTCATAGCGGTCGATGGCCGCCACTAGCGATTGTACTTCTGGGGATTCCAACTTGACAAAGTCGCGATTTAGATCCAATCCTTGAGCATTCTCGCGAAGCCCCATGCCCTCGCTGGGACCTGCTTGTCCGGGCCGGTGGTTAGGAGAGCGGCGCTCGCCACCGTCCACATTGAAATTGGGTACGAAGATCATCCGCAGCGATCGCCAATCCTTCGCGTATTGACCAGCTGCGAAATCGCGGAGCAGCGCCAAAATGGCTTCTTTGCCATCGCATTCACCGGAGTGGATGCCACCGAGGACCATGGCCGTCAAGGGACGCTCGTCTTGCCGGACTTGCGGCTGCACAACGACGGCCCAAATCGGTCGCTGCTCAACCGAACGGCCGATTTCTACCAGTTGTGCAGCTGGCCATGTTTGCACCAACTGACCCAGAAACGAGTTCACTTGAGCTTCATTGGCGGTTGCGGTAAACCCGCTTGCTTCGGCTACCGTCATTGGCCAAGTGTCCAGACTCTCGCTGGAGTCGCTCTGCTGGGCATACGCGCCAGCCGTAAAAGTCAACAGCATAGGTAATAGTGGTACAAGCAGAGCCATGGAGCCAAGTAACTGGTACCACTTATCTCGCGTGGTCATGGTGTCGCTCAAGCGTTTGGAGTCAAGGAAGTCGATTTTTCTGGGCAGCCACAACCGGCAGGTCAAGGCAGGCATTCTTTGAGTGCAGCTAGCAACAACGTAACATTCCGATGCGTCGCCGTGTGCCCCATGAGTCCAATCCGCCAGGCTTTGCCAGCAAATTCGCCAAGTCCCGCTCCGATTTCGATATCAAATTCGTTCAGCAAGCGACCGCGAATGGCCGCTTCATCTACGCCCGCAGGCAAGGCAACGCAATTCAACGTCGCCAGAGAGTTGTCCGGAACGTAGCATAGTCCAAGCGCCTCCAAGCCAGCCCGCAGTTTCAGATGCAGTTCGCGATGGCGCGCGAACCTGGCCTCCAGACCCTCTTCCAAAACGATAGCCAACGCTTCTCGCAAGGCGTAGATCATGTTGATAGGTGCGGTGTGGTGATAGGCCCGACCGCCGCCGCCAGTGTAGTAGTTCTTTAACATCGACACGTCCAGGTACCAGCTCTGGACTTTGGTCTTGCGAGCATCCATCTTTTCGATCGCCCGTGGCGAAAATGAAACTGGGCTCAGTCCAGGCGGACAGGACAGACATTTCTGTGTTCCCGAGTAAACGGCGTCGATTCCCCAGGCATCGACTTGCAAGTCATGGCCGCCGAGTGACGTCACGGCGTCGACCGCCAGCAGCATGCCCGCGTCGTGGCAGATTTGCCCCAAGCCCGTCAGGTCTTGCAAAGCGCCGGTAGATGTTTCGGCTTGCACAATCCCCAACAGCTTTGATGCAGGATGTTGCTCGATGCATTCAGCGATCTGCTCTTTCGAGAAAGATTTTCCCCAGGGAACTTCCAAAGTGTGCACGTTTGCTCCGGCCCGCAACATGTTGTCTTTCATGCGAGCACCAAATACGCCGTTCACACAAACAATCACTTCGTCACCCGGCTCAACCAAGTTGACGACGACAGCTTCCATCCCAGCCATGCCAGTGCCCGAGACAGGAAAAGTAAGCGGATTGCTGGTTTGAAACACGTTCCGCATCAATTGGCACGTTTCGTCCATGTATCCAATGTACTGCGGATCCAGGTGTCCCAGTGTAGGTGCACTGAGCGCCTGTCGAATTCGATGTGGGACAGTGCTAGGGCCAGGCCCCATCAAGATGCGTTCGCGGGGATTGAGTTGCGATACCATACTGCTTTAAACCTTGAATAAATATGATGTTCTATTGGTTTATCTGCTGGTCCAGTCAAAGCCCGACATCTCAGCTAGCGCCAATGTCAGCGCGTGGGTGCCGTTCTTGCGCCAGCCCTTGGCTTGAACTGATTGGTACAGTTGCTCCGCGAGAGCCAATCCCGGCATGGAAAGTCCCATCCGTCGGCTTTCGGCCAAGGCAATGCCCATGTCCTTGACGAAGTGTTCAACAAAGAAGCCAGGGTCAAAATTATTTGCGATGATCCTCGGCCCGAGATTCGACAGTGACCAGCTGCCAGCTGCGCCCGAAGCAACCGATTGCATCACGGTCTCTAGATCCAAGCCAGCCCGATAGCCATAAATCAATGCTTCGCACACGCCGATCATGCCGCCCGCGATCAGCGTTTGATTTACCATCTTCGTATGCTGACCGCTACCTGCCGGTCCCTGGTAGACGATGGTCTTGCCCATCGCTTGCCAACAGGGCTGAAGCGCGTCGAATGCCTCTGGTGAACCTCCTACCATGATGGACAGGATAGCCTCGCGCGCGCCTTTGTCACCTCCTGAAACGGGCGCGTCGAGTGCATGGACACCACTAGCGGCAGCAGCCTGGTAAATCTCCACGGCCAGCGACGGTTCGCTCGTGGTCATGTCCACAATGACGTTGCCAGTCTTACTGCCAGCCAGGACGCCTGAGTTTGGATCGAGGATCGTTTCGCGGACATCGTGAGGAAACCCCACAATCGAAAACACGATATCCGAATTCTCAGCTACCTCGCGCGGTGATTCCGCCCAGTTGGCACCTTTTTCAATTAGCGACTGCGCCTTTTCTTTGGTTCGATTGAAGACCGTAGTTGAGAACCCCTTGTTCATGAGGTGCCCACACATGCTGGCACCCATGACACCAGTTCCAATCCAACCAACTCTTGTGGATCCAGGCGTAACATTCAATTCGGACATTGTCCCCCCACCGTTTTCCTATCGATTTATTCTGGTTTAGTAACAGTTCATATTCTTTGGCCGGTACAGAATGAGGCTTGCGCAATAATGGCCTGCTTGACCAGAGCATTACAACCGAACGCGGCCTGGATAACATCTGCGAGACGGGTTAGGACAGTACGGCAATACGACTCAGTCATTTGGCTGGCTGGTCTGCTGGTGGCCTGCGGCGACCACCGACCAACATCACAACAAAGGCGGCAGTCAATAGGACACAAGCAATAATCAATCCGACATTCAGTGGACCGGTCTGCTGCCACCAAACGATGGAATACCCAATGCTTCCGGTAAGCAGTGCATAGTAGCCGAATACCAGCAGTGTCTTGCGGATCACCGTACCTTCCTTGCCGACCAAGCCGACAACGGCCGAGGCGGCTACCACATTGTGTACACAAATCGTATTGCCCGCAGCACCCCCCACCGCCTGCAGAGCCACGATCCAGGCAGGATCGACGCCGATCTGCTGCCCGACTTCGAATTGAAACAGCGAAAACATCATATTGCTGACCGTGTTGCTGCCAGCCACGGCCGCTCCGATACCACCAATAAATGTGGAAAAGATTGGCCAAGCATTGCCGACTAAATTGCTTACTCCCAGCGCCAGTGCGATAGGCATCTTTTCATAACCGGCAGCGCCTCCATCGCTATTGATGAATACCTGAACCATAGGAACGGTGAAAATTAAAGCTACGGAAGCAGCCACGATCGTCCGCCCCGATGCGCTCCAAGCGCGGGCAAACTCTCGGCCCGACAATCGATGGCAAAGTGCCGCAAAGATCGATGCGATGATAAACACGGTGCCTGGAATATACAGCGGTCGCAGCTGATGCGCGATGCTTGTTCCCAGTATGCCCGTCCAGTCAATACTAAAAGACTTGATCCATTCATCTGGAGAGAACGTTGTTCCCGGTAACTCGCGCTGGCGGGAAAGCACCAAAAGTAAGGCAACCAACAAATAGGGGAGCCAGGCTAACCACAGTCGAGGCGCTCCCTTGGTTGAAAGCTCTTGTTTCACCGCAGCACCCGTCCACTCCGGCTCCCAACGATCGACAGTGCTGAACTCCCACACGGAATCCGATTTGGGCATCAATAGTCCGGCACGAGCTGCTGGGACGACAATCGCCAAGCCGATTAGGCCACCGAGGAGCGAAGGGAATTCCGGGCCAAGCGTGGCTGCGACAATGACATAGGGAACTGTCATGGCGAAGGCAGCGAACAAGGCGAAGGGCCAAATCGCCAGCCCTTCGCGAAACGAACGTTGGGCTCCAAAGAAACGTGTCATCAGACTGACCAACAGCAATGGAACAAACGTACCAGCAATGGCGTGTAGAAGTGCCACGCGGAGACCGATCGTTTGGAGGAGTTCCGTCGCACTGGCGTATCCATGTGTTGCAGCAAAGTCGTCGATGGTACCAGCGCCCGCGAGGCCATTCTTGACGCCAACCAAAATCGGAGTGCCGACGGCGCCAAACGAAACCGGTGTGCTTTGTATGATCATGCCTGCAATGACGGCCGCCAGAGGGGGAAAACCCAAGCCGACCAGGAGGGGTACAGCTACGGCCGCCGGTGTACCGAAGCCCGCCGAGCCCTCGATAAACGACCCGAAAAGCCAGGCCACAATGATCACTTGAACTCGGCGGTCTGGTGAAACTCCTTGAAAAGCAGCCCGGATGGCATTTAGCGCGCCGCTTTCCTGAAGTGTATTGAGAAGCAAAATGGCACCGAAAATGATATACAGCAGCTCGGCTGCAATGATCAGGCCTTTGATGCTTGCGGCTGCCACCTGAACCATAGGGACTTGCCAAACCGCAAGGGCCAGTACTAACGCTATCAAGTAGCAGAGGGGCATTGCTCGACTGGCAGGCAAGCGCATTACAACCAGCAAAATCGCTACAGCGAGAATGGGCAGTAGTGACAAACAGGCTTGAATTTCTGTCGTCATGATCGAGGGTTTCCGGTGTCAGCCACGAGGGGGCAAGATTTGCTGCTGGGCGGGTGATTGTAAGCATCCACGCAAAAGTTTTACTGCATCATCGGCTGCTTTGGCGTTCGCCACGGTTGTTCAAGTATCAGAAGACTTGTGCGTTGGTGCTTAGGTGGCAAGAAAAACCACGCTGGGTTCGCCTTTGCCACGGATACCAAGTAGATGGGATGGCCCGAGCCACGTCAAGCGACTGAGGCGACGCAAACCTGCCACCGAATGATTGGGATATTGACGCAAAAAACAGTTTCCCGGTGTCTACAGGCCCAAACTCTGACCTAGAGTTAATGCAGGTCTCGACAGGTTTTGGTGCTTTCAACACTGTGCCGATTTCTCGCAAGCATCCATTTCTGTCCGCCTGGTTTCAGAAATGAATCTGCGAACGAGCTGTTGTATGGCAAAGTTGAAACAATATCTGCAAACTTTTCGGCGACGAAGCTTACGGCTTGGCCGCAATCGCAATGCAAGCCCGCGAAGCGGCGTGGCTATCGTCGAATTCTCGGTTACTCTGCCCATCCTCGTGCTGATTGTGCTCGGCACGATCGAAGCGACGTCCATGATCTTTCTCGAGCAGTCACTCGAGATCGCCGCCTATGAAGGAGCTAGAGTCGCCATCGTTCCCAATACCGAAGCGGTGAATTGCGTGCTGGCCAGTCAACGTATCCTGGATGCGCGAGGCGTCTATGGCGCCAACGTGACGGTGTCGCCAGCAAACTTCCCAAGTCAACCGTATGGTACCCCGATCACTGTCACCGTAACTGCCAGCTGTGCTGCCAATGCGCTGTTCGCGCCAATGTTTTACTCTGGACGCAACGCGACCGCTGAAGTAACCATGATGAAGGAACGCGATTGATATGAGTCGTAGAATCCCAAGTGGCAATCGCTCGCGAACAGGCGCCATACTGGTTCTGATCGTAGTGTTGATTCCAGTGTTGCTCATGTTGAGCGCGTTTGCCATCAATATCGCGTACATGGAGTTGAATCGAACTGAAGCCCACACAGCTGCCGATGCTGCCGCGCGTGCAGCTGGCCGCGAGTTTACCGTCACAGGAAGTATCGCCGCCGCCAAAACTCGCGCCAAACAGTTTGCAGAGCTAAATGAGATTGCTGGCAACCCGCTGACTCTGGCGGACAGTGATATTGTGGCTGGTGTTTCCCAACGCGCCAGCACCGCGGTGCGGTATACGTTCACGCCGGGGGGGACCAACCCAAACGCGATTCGAGTCACCGCTCGGCGAACGGCTGCAGCTCCCGACGGCGCAGTTCCGCTGCTGATGCCCAACGTCTTTGGAATTGGGACATTCAATATCAATCACGAAGCTGTATCCTCGCTGGTGGAAATGGACATCGCTCTGGTGATCGATCGCTCCGGCTCCATGGCCTACGCAGCCAATGAAGTAGCAGCTTTCCCGCCAGCCCCAGCTTCCGCACCAGCCGGCTGGACGTTCTGTGATGCTGCTCCACCAAACAGCCGTTGGAGGAATGTCGTTGACGCTACGTCCGTGTTCCTGGCCCAATTGAATGCATCGCCGATTTCAGAATTGGTCTCGCTGTCGACCTACAACCATGGTGCAATTACCGACCAGCCACTAACCGGCAACTACGCGCTGATCACCGCCTCTCTCAACAACTATACAAACAGTTTGTGTTCCGGCGGTACCAATATTGGTGGAGGAATCAACGAGGGATCGGGAGCGCTTGCTTCAAGTCCTGCAGCGCGAGAAGGTGCCGTCAAGGTGATCATCGTTCTGACCGATGGCATCCATAACATCGGTACAAACCCCATTTCCGCCGCCACGTCTGCGGCCAGCGGCGGCGTATTGATTTTCACGATCACCTTTTCGGCAGAAGCCAACCAATCGACGATGCAATCGGTCGCAGCAGTGGGCAATGGACGACACTTCCACGCCAATTCACCGTCGGACCTGATTCAAGTGTTTCAGGCAATTACCAAACTTCTACCAAACTTGCTCACCAAATAAGTGGTTACCGCACTGGACTGCTGATGCCTACAAACAAGCGATATTGCCATGAACCTAATTAGCTCAGATCGAGAGAACTTAAGACAGCAACTTTGTCCTCGTGGCGTATCAACCAAGCGAGCTGGCACGACAACAATCGAATTCTCGCTTGTGCTGCCCGTCGCCTTGGTCTTGATTTTTGCCGGGGTCGAGTTTGCCAGGATCTCAATCGTCCGTCATGCGCTGGATAACGCTTCTTACGAAGCTGCCAGACTGGTGATCGTTCCCGGTGCCAACGTTTCTGAAGCCACTGCAGCAGCACAACAGATTCTCAATAAATTCAGAATCGTGGGAGCTACGGTGACCGTCAGCCCGAATCCGATCCTCGATACCACCAAGGAAGTTACAGTCACTGTCAACGCACCCTCACTAGGGAACGGATGGGGCATTTCTCGATTTGC
>JAGQPR010000246.1 GCA_020426625.1 Planctomycetales bacterium | reverse complement strand
GACCCGCTTCGCGTGTGCCCGCTCGCGACTCTCCCGAGGGAGAAAGTTGAATTGGCGTCGATTAGCGAGAAGTGTCGACATTCCTTGCTATATCAATGGTCCCGTGGCGTTTCATTGGAATAACTCCAGAGCTTGACGGCCGGTCATACCTGGTTTGACCCCCAATTCCAGCGCGTGTGAGCTGACCTCTTGTACGGTCGCTTCCAACATGTCCTGATAAGTGTCGACGCCGCGAACGATCGCTGCTGCATCCTGGTTGCGTTCAAACGACGCCATGCTGAGATAACCGCAAGTCAAACAACCTCGCTTGCCAGAAATCACCAGCAGCGGGCGTTTGAGTTGGTGGCACGTCTTCTGAAAATCATCAAGATTCATGGGTAAGTTGCCTCATCATTTAGTTGGCCAGTCGATGTTCCCACCGGAGACGACCACGGCAACTCGCTTGCCTGTACACAGCGGAAACGATGTCGCCAAAGCCGCCAAGGCGACAGTACCGGACGGTTCGGCCACAATGTGAACTTGTTTCAGCAAAGTCTCTTTGGCTTGCTCGATCGCTTCCTCACTGACCAGCAGGATGTCATCGACCAAGTGCTGGATAATTGGAAACGTGTTTTCTCCAAGGGGGCTTCGCAAACCATCTGCGATGGTATCGTACCGCGAGGGCTGTTCGATGCGACCGCTGCGTAGGCTGCGATAGGCATCATCGGCCCAGCTGGGTTCGGCAGCATAGACGGCGATATTGGGCTGAATGGATTTGGCTGCGGTCAGCACACCAGCAAGCAATCCGCCTCCACCTACTGGCACAATTATCACATCCAGATTTTCAACTTGCTGCAGTAGCTCCAGTGCCACAGTTCCTTGGCCCGCCATTACTGAGGGATTGTCGTAGGGATGGATCATGGTCGCGCCTGTTTGTTGCTGCAATTGTTCCGCCACCCTTTGACGCGACTCTGCATTGGGCTCGCAGAACTGGGGCTCGACGCCTAACGCTCGCACCGCTTCGATCTTGACGGCCGCCGAGTTGCTGGGCATGACAACGTGCGCTGGAATTCCACGAAGTGCGGCGGCTCGCGCCAGTGCAGCGGCGTGGTTGCCGGAAGAATGGGTCACCACGCCGCGGGCGGCAGCTTGTTCATCCAGTTGGAATACCGCGTTTGTCGCTCCACGGGCTTTGAATGCTCCGATGTGCTGGAGATTCTCTGCCTTGATGAAGACTTCACAGCCCAGACACCGTGAACATGGCTCGCTGGGAATCGACGGAGTCTGGTAGACGTAGGGAGCGATTCGCTCGGCGGCTTGATGGACATCGTCCACGTCGATGGCAAACTTGATTGTAGAATTCGAATTGTTCAAGGTGAAACGCCCATCTCGCTTAACAAGTGGTTTGCCCCGTATACATTTCCCGTGATCCATAGCACGTAACGGATATCGACACCAATGGAGCGGGAGTAACTTTCATCCCAGGCGAAATCATTTATGGTTGCTTCAAAGCAGCGATCAAAGTTGACACCGACTAGCTTACCCGCAGAATTCATGATCGGGCTGCCCGAATTGCCACCGGTAGTGTCCGTGTCATACAGGATCGCGACTGGCACATCATCCAGCGCTTCGTTTCGGAAGCGTCCAAAATCTCGCTGGGCATACATGTCGAGCACCCGCTGGGGAGTAACAAATGGCTCAATCCCAGTGGTCTTGTCGACAACACCGCCGAGTGTAGTGATCGGAGTCTTGATCACTGCGTCCTCGGGTGAATATCTCCGAATGTGTCCGCAGGTAAATCGTAGAGTAGCATTCGCATCGGGTATAAATCTGGTTGCCAAGAAGGCTTGCTTAACTTCGACAAGTGAACCATAAAGTCGACTCAATTGCCCCTCTCGTTCCTTTTCTAATTCACGCATCGACGCGTATGCCGGATAGAGACGCAGGATCAATTGCAGCAAGGGATCGTTGACTTCTGCCAATGTTTCTGGTGCCTTTTCTAGGCAGGATGCGAAGAAGTCCGGTTGACCCAGCAGCGAGCTAGACACCAAGTCGATGGCCCATGCTTTCAAGCCATCCAAATCGTGGGCTCGTTGGGGTGGAATGTTCAGAGCAGCGTATTCATTAGCGTTTATGGATCGGAGCCGATCAACGATTCCAGCCAGCAAGATTGCATCGGTGCCTGCATGAAAATCTTGCAGCGAAGTTTGCATGTTCTGAATAGACTGTGCAAAGTTTCGGTCCATGTAGTCTGACTCTCGTTCCAAGTCGGGCTTTTGACGCTGGTAGGCCGAGTCGACTAGAAAAAAAGCGGCTGCGGCTGAGCGAGGCGCGATTCGCAGCTGTGTCAAGAGCAGCTCTCGCGGCGTTGATGCAGACATCTCGGCATACACAGCTGCGATTTGGTCCAGCAGCGGTCCGTACTTTGCCTCGCGCTCGGGCACTGACGTGATGTACTGCCGCAGTGACTCCTCTTCGGCCGCGCGCTTCTGCACGAGCGACTTCCGCTGCAATCCCTTGAGTTGCCCGCGTGACCGCTTTTCAACGTTTGCCAACGAGCGAATGCGCGAGGCATGCTTGAGTTCCAGGTCCCGCCTTCCAGCACTGATTTTCTGCATCGTGTCAATTTGCCATTGGTACAAATCGACGACCGTAGGAAGACGAATGTCTCGCTCAAAGGCCAAGAACGCAGCGGTCTTGTGTCGGGAAGTGCGCCCCGGGTACCCAAGCAAGAATACTGCATCGCCTTCGTCGACTCCTCGCGGCTCGACGGGAATGTAGCGTTTGGGTTGATACGGAATATTGGCTTGGTGATAAGTGGCTGAGGAGCCATCGGGGGCGGTATATGCTCGCATGAATGAAAAGTCGCCTGTGTGGCGAGGCCACATCCAATTGTCGTCTTCTCCGCCAAAATTGCCAATTGATTGTGGCGGTGCAAATACCAGCCGGATGTCCTTCAAATAAGTATACAAGAACAGCACGTAGGTCTTGCCTGTGAACATTTCGGCAACTTCCGCTCTTAGTCCAGGATGCTCTGATTCAGCAGCCGACTCCAGCTCTTTGCGACGTTTGTCGATAGCCTGCGTGCGATCGCGAAAAGACATGCCATCGTCAACTGCTGCAAGTACTGCTGCAGAAACATCGCGATAATCTTCCGTCACCCGGACCGTATAGTCGAGAGCTGGAATCTCATCTTGCAGACTCTTGGCGGTGAAACCATCGTGCAAATAATCCGTTTCTGGCGTGCTAGCCTTTTGAATCGCGTCGTAGGCGCAGTGATGATTGGTAATGATCAAACCCTGAGACGATACAAAGGATCCCGTGCATGTGTTCACGCGACAGACGCCGTCCACCAGGCTTGCATCGGCGGGATTGAACAACTGCTGGGCGGCCAATTCGATTCCGCGACTCGACAGATCCAGCTGAGCCAATTCGCTCATGGGAAACATGCCTTCTTCTGCCCTTGTCACCACGTCGCCATAGCTCACCGATAGCCAAAGAAAGATGCATGCCATCGGAAGCGAAAAGGAGTTCGTGCCGCTCCGTCGCGAGCGGGCTGACGCGACAGCAGGTGCAAGCCGGAAACGTCGAGATCTCATGCGTCTTATCCTGCGCAGTGGTATTCGTGAAAAGCCCTATTGTAGCTGGTTCGCTGGCTACGGCAGCCCACCACATGATTGCTGGCACAGGGCTACGCGCCGCGGGGCGAGGCTTGCATGTTGGTCTGTCTTAGGGGTTTGGGAAAATGATTTTTGAGTACCCCGGAGACCCATTTACCCCAAGACAAGGCGCGTCCCGACCATAACACAGCGCACCAGCCATCGCGCGACGATTCCAGTGATTGTTCTTGCACTTGTTCTGAAGTAAGAGCTCCAATCGAAAGACCCTGCACGTAGGCCAACGCTTGCTCGTCACTAAGCGTAATGGAGAATTTTGGAACCAGTAAACGCTTGTCGAGAACTGAGCTGGCATACAATGGTTGCCACCGGTTTGCTTTCCGCTGTGCGACGACGCAGACTCCGTCTGCCGAATTGGCCCACCGATCGGCAAGTGCTGGCACGAGGAGAATCGAATCCTTGACTTGGATCCAACGGAACTGCGCTCTCACTCGCTCAATGGACTGCAGCGAAAACCAAGCAGCGACTTCTTCAGGAGGTGATTCCATCATTTGCCAGTTTAGCTTGGTTCGGCCATGCTTCGGGGACTGGCTAAAACCGTGACTGGCCACGTGCGAGCCTTCAGCAGAGAATTGTCGCTGAACAATCGCGGCAAAGCCACCAGCGCAATTGTCTCGATGCGGCCACAGGCGATAGCTGCCGTGCTGAATGGGGCTTACCCACGGCTGCAACCGCGGGTCGAGTGGAGGGGCATGCCAATCGGCATGTTCGGCCAAGAATTGCTCGACGATTGCCTCATTTTCGATGTAGGAGAATGTACATGTCGAATAGACCAGCTTGCCCAACGGTTTGACTAGTTGAGCTGCAGCGCGAATGATCCGCTGCTGGCGAGCGCTACTGTGCCGCGACTGCATATCGGAGAAAGCAGCCAATGATTGCTTGCCGCGAGCCAACATCGACTGGCCTGAGCAGGGCGCGTCAACAATTACACAGTCGAATTGGGCTGGAAATCTCTGTGCCAGTATTTCGACGTCCAAGCTCGTAGTCAGGCAATTGCCATATCCAGTCCTCCAGATAGCCTGCTTTAGGGCAGGCATTCGCGAGCTGATCACCTCGTTGGCTAGCAGCAGTCCAGTTCCATCAAGCTGTTCCAAGATGGCGGTGGTCTTGCCTCCGGGGGCAGCACATGTATCGCAAATCAACTGGCCGGGCCCGATATTACTGAGTGCGACGGGCAGCATCGAGCCTGCGTCCTGCACGTAATAATCGCCAGCCAGATAGTTAAGAAAGCCACCGGGTCGGCAATCTTGCGGCACGAAATGGCCGCCTTCGAACCAGGGCACATCCGTTACTGGAAAGGGAAGTGAAGTGACATCGAGCTTAGGTTTGCGCCGCACCGCCCGCGGGGGAAGGCAGCGAACCGCGCGGTCGAGATCCTGAATATCCAGCGGGTCCTCTGTGCTGGAAAGAATTGGTCCTAATACCGCGGGCCAATCGATGGGGGATTCCTGCATAGGGTATCTTAATTGTCAAATCGCGCAGTCAAAGGGTCACGCTTGCGGTACCCAAGATACAGCACCGCAGAATGAATGCGCGGCTCCGAAGTAAAACGAAAACGGCTCGTAGAATTTTCATTCTACGAGCCGCTTAAGTCAAACGCGTCTGGAGACTACCAGAGTTTCGCAAGCCGAAGCTTAGCGAACGTAGCTGGTAGCTTGAATGACGCGTCGATTGCTTTGCAGGTAAGCACTTGGATCAACGATCGGTGCTGGAGGCATTGGTGCGGCGGAGCCGTTGACAACTGGTGCAGCGACAGGTGCGCTGGCACAGCTGCTGCAGCCGGAAGTGCAGCTGCTGCATCCAGAATCGCAAACAACCGCATCACAGCAGCTGCTGCTCTTCTTCTTGAACAGCTTGCTCAGCAGACCACCGCTCTTCTTGGATCCACAACCACTGTCGCAGCCCATGTCGCATCCGCAAGGATCACAGGAAGTGATCTCGCATCCGCAAGAAGGAGCGGCAGCACAGGGATCGCAAGAAGCGATTTCACATCCGCAGCTAGGAGCAGCGCCACATCCGCAAGGATCAGTGCAGCCAGTATCACAGCAGGAAGAGCTCTTCTTGCTGCAAAGCTTGGCCAACAACTCCTTCAGTGGACGTCGGCGTGGCTTGCTGCAGCCAGTGTCGCATCCGCAAGGATCGCAAGCAGCGACTTCGCATCCGCAGCTAGGAGCTGCACCACATCCACACGCTGAATCGACTCCACAGCTTGGTTCGCACGCTGAGGCACAACCACCGCAAGCCGACTCAACACCGCAACTTGGTTCACAAGCTGACGCACAACCTCCGCAAGCCGACTCAACGCCGCAACTTGGTTCACAAGCTGATGCACAGCCACCACCACATGCGGTTTCACAACCGCAGGAAGGGGCGGCAACTTCGCAACCACAGCTAGGTTCTGCAGCGCATCCGGTGTCACAACATCCGCTGTCACATCCGCTGCCCTTCAGGCCAAGCATCCGATCCAACAATCCCCCGCCGAAGCTAGGTGTGCACAGGCTCGAGCCCAGCACGAGGGATCCTACTAAAATGTTCCATTTCATCGAGTCACAACTCCCTAAACGATGAACCTATTTTTCTGGCGCGGCTTGGCCCTTACGGGGGTGAAGTTGGCCGAGACCGAATTCGACGTACAAAGTCGCCGCCGAAAACGCCCTACAACCGGGCCGGCAACGAACAAGTTCTTTCCCGCAAAACAGTATTCAACTTGTTCAACTTCGTTGGTGCCGATGACGGTGTTCCACAAATACGGGTATTTGTGGTCCACACTTCCAAAACGCAAAGGCTTGGGTCAACAGCGCCAGTTACCGGATGAGTCATTCCATGGACTCAAATATGGTTATCCGGCCGTGAACTGAATTTCTCGTGCACCGTCACACACAGGGAAAATTCAGTCATGACACACGTATCGGTTCCGCGGAAAGAGACGCTTGAACAACGATCAACGGTTTTTGGTAAGCCCGAATTGCTGTATCGCTGCACCAAAATTTGAGCAAGCCGAAGAGTATTCGGACCAGCTAAACTGTACGGCCAGCAGATGCTGCGTAACCCGCAAGGTCGCCGAGGGTTGGCCGGAAATGCTGTTCATGTGTACACTTTCGCGGCTCGGGAAACTAACGGAAAATTCCGCCGATCCGATTTAAGGTCCCAATAAATTGGAATCGATTCCTTTGGGGTAATCGGCATAATCGCTACATCTTTCGATTGTTGGGTTCCAGACAACTGATTTCATAGCGAGTTTTGGCAATACCAGCTCCTAGAGTGGGCCTGCAACAATTCAAGCGGGCGTTTTCGGTCGGTACAAAGGTCGGCCTTTCCGCAAAAAATTGAGCCAGGTAATAAATCGCAATGGAAGAATCTTCTCGTACTGTGCAGGAATCTCCAGCAGAATTGTCAGCGGAATGGAACAGCGTAATAACTTTGAATTAGTTAACTATCACGAGCTGCCCGGCGTTCCCTGTCCGTGCGGCACTGCGCGCCGCGGATTGATGGAAACGCCATCGGTGCCCTATTCGCTGCATATGACGGAAATCTCTTTGGCGGCTAAGACCCATTATCATAAGACGCTGACCGAGACATACTTTATCCTCGAATGCGAGCCAGACGCCTACCTGGAATTGGATTCCCAGCGGGTGTCGCTTTCCCCCCACATGGCGGTCGTAATTCATCCTGGCACGAGGCATCGGGCAGTCGGCAAGATGAAGGTAATGATTGTCGCTTCGCCCAAGTTCGATCCCAGCGACGAATGGCTGGACTAGTTCCTAGAATCTCTTCATGACTTAAAGAATCCTAATTGCTCCATGAAAAAAGAACGTTACGCCGTCGTACTCATTCTCCTCGCACTGATTTCCGGCTCGGCGCTTACCGCAGCCACCAGCGGTTGTGACAGCAACTCGCGATTGGCTCACGACTCACGCGAAATCTCTAACGCACAACCTTAGCACTATGGAAATGCCCAAACGGACTGTTCTCGACGTTGGCAATTGTGCCCCCGACTTTGCTGGCATCAAGAAGATGCTAACGAGCCATTTCGACGTCGATGTCGTGCAAGCGGATCGCTCGAGCGATGCGCTGGCGATCATTAGTAAGCGTTCAGTGGATTTGGTGTTGATCAACCGCAAATTGGATTGTGACTACTCGGACGGCACGGCGGTGTTGGCGGATATCAAGGCCGTGAGTGATGTGCCAGTGATGATCGTTACCAACTACGACGAACACCAGGATGCTGCCGTATCGTTGGGGGCGGAACGAGGCTTCGGCAAGTTGGAATTAAACAGCGAAGAAACGATTCGCAAACTTGCCCCATTCCTTTCTTAGTCGCTCGAAATGTTCCGGAACCACTTGTCGTCCGTTCAGTCTGATACAAAGTCAGTAATCACACACTTGCATTCTAAGTTTATGATCTGTCGGATTCGTTAGCAGCTTGAACTTCAATTTGCCTTGTGCAAACCTGATACGCCGGAAAGAAACAATAGATGCCCCATCAATTAACCGACAAGATTGCCATTGTCACCGGTGCTGCGCGTGGTATTGGGGCTGCAACTGCAGTTGAGTTGGCTCGCCAGGGAGCCCACGTGTTGGTTAATGACATCCTGGCTCCAGATGAAACGCTGCGCACAATCGCTGACATGCATGGTTCGGCCGAAGCTGCGATCGCCGACGTTACAGATCGATTGGCCGTTCAGCAGTTGGTCCAAAATGCGGTCGAGCAGCATGGTCATATCGATATTCTGGTTACGAATGCTGCTTATAGCGACCGCGAGCTGTTTTATCAGGCCAATCTGGTTGGCTTTGAAAAAACGATCGACGTATGCATGTGGGGGCCGTTCAATTTCTTGCACTCCGTGACGCGAGCCATGATAGAGCAAAAGCGGGGAGGCAGCGTTGTTTGTATCAGTTCGCCGCATGCCTTCAAAGCGATTCCGGGAGCCATGGCCTACAACATGGCCAAAGCCGCCGTTGATCAAATGGCTCGAACCGCAGCCTGCGAATTGGCTGAGCACCGAATTCGTGTCAATATCGTCCATCCAGGCTGGACGGATACTGCCGGTGAACGCAAATTCTTTCGGGATGAAGAGTTGCAGGAGAAAGGTGGTCAACTGCCGTGGGGCAGGCTTGCTCGCCCAGATGAAATCGCCCGCGGTGTCGCCTTTCTGTGCGATCCGGCCAGCGACTATATTAACGGTTCCACGCTCTCGATCGACGGTGGTGCCCTATTGCCTCACGAACAAATGTTTCGCGTAAAAGATCGCCCCTAGGTCAGGACCCGAAATCG
The DNA here is from genome assembly GCA_020426625.1 of Planctomycetales bacterium. Classification (GTDB taxonomy): domain Bacteria; phylum Planctomycetota; class Planctomycetia; order Pirellulales; family Pirellulaceae; genus Aureliella. Next base: position 3,001 of record JAGQPR010000246.1, on the reverse strand, counting down.
CGCTTGCGCGACGAGATTATGCTCGACACCCTGGGACTCGCGTGCCGGACCCAGCTTGCAGTGACTTTTATGTTGCTTTGACATTTTGATTGATGCATCTTGCAGCAGATGCGCGCGACGATCGTTCGTTGACACGGAAGCCTGTCGCGAAGTATGCCCTCGTCGAGCGCAGTAATGCAGCGGCCACGTCTGCAACCGGACAACCCGCGTTGCGACCAGATGCCATGTCGACACAGATGACTTCCACGACCCAAAGGATAATGAGCTCATGGAAAACGCGCCAACCACGGAACGATCCGTCACCAAATCTATGAACAAGATTCAACGGAGAATTCTGGGGGTATTAATTGAAAAAGCTCGCACTACTCCGGACGCGTATCCACTTTCGTTGAATGCACTAGTTAATGGGGCTAACCAAAAGAGTAACCGACATCCGTTGATGCAGCTGACACCAGAAACTATCGAAGACGAACTGGTTACCATGCGCACGGCAGGCATGGTCGCTGAAGTGCAAGGCGGTTCACGCGTTCCCAAGTATCGCCATTACGCATATGACTACCTGGGCGTCAAAGGTGCGGAAGCGGCAGTGATGACGGAACTCTTGCTACGCGGTGAGCAAACGGCGGGAGAACTCAGGACCCGCGCCAGTCGCTTCGAACCCATTGCTGACTTAACCACATTGCACGAGATTCTCGATTCACTGAAATCTCGCAATCTGGTCGTTGCGTTAACTCCTGCTGGGCGAGGCCAGGTGTTTACTCACAATTTGTATTTACCTGAAGAGCTGGAAAAGCTGAAGCGGAAATTCTCTGAGCATACTGGTGATGACATGGAATCGACGCCAGCGGCTTCCCAACCAGCCAGAGATTTCGACGCAGGCATCGCGACGGGCAGATCGCCCACCGAGCGACAATCGGCTTCTGGCGGAGAGAGTTTCCGCGAGGAAATTGGCTTACTTCGCGAAGAGATATGCGAATTGCGTTTGTTAGTCGAGGAGTTGACCGATCGGCTGCAGCGTCTGGAGGGCTAGGGCGAAAGTCCGCGCGAGCAGTGACACTGACCAGGCTGAAAGCATTGCACTTGTTAGCCGAATGCACCGGTGACGACCTTTGGTCGGTGTCGCATTGTCGCTTGCGAGGAGTGCCCGATCATTGGATTTCAGAATTGACGGATTGTTTTGAATCGGGATTCGATTCCGACCGCAACACGATCTACTTGGATGATCGTGTGACAAATCAGTTTCATGGTCTTCGCGACATTGATCTCGCGCGAAAATTGGCTGATTTTCTTGGCGTCGACTGCGACTCACTTGAGCACCGCGCAATGACTCGCCAACAGCTCGTGCACTTGATCAAACAGGCAGTCGAAGAAGGATAGCCCGCAATCATAGTGTGCATATGCAGACGTAGGTCATTCTTCGTGAAACACCCAAGACCAGCAAGCTGCATTGCCTGTTTCCAAATATTCGTCGCGGTGTGTTAGGTGGCTCTCTTCGCTTACCCGCCCGTGACTTGAATCAAATTGGTATCCGACGTGAAATTCCGGATATCGCGATGGCTCCTCGCCGGTCAGCAATATTGGGGAGCATTTGGTCTGGAATCCCACGCATGTTGCGAATCTTCGGGTAAGTATCTATGACGCCTGAAGACAGGATGTGACTGTGGCCTTTGATCGGGATGGAAGTTTTCCAATGAAAAAGAATTCAATGATTTTCGCAGTTCTACTAGCTGCGTTGTTAATTACCTCTATCTGCCAAGCGGATGGACCGAGCTGTTCTGACGGCGGCAGTTGCAATGTTTGCCAACACACGCTGCCCGAGTTATGGCTCGTCAACACTCGCTGTGCTCCCACGTGCGGTAACGTCGAAGTTGGTTTCGAGCAAATCACCTACCATCGCTGGGACGCTGACCATCGTCAGTTTGTCCGGTCCAGTCGGGAAGAGTTTCTCAGTGAAGAGTGGAGCAGACCGACCTTGCTATTCTCCCATGGCAATACGCTCCAGCACGACAAAGCCATGGAAACGGCCTGCTGGCCCATCTATCATCGCTTGAAGGCGTGTCCCGGACCCAAGAGATTTGTGTTCTGGTCCTGGCCTTCCGAGCCCTATCACAAGCGACCACTAATTACGCCTATCAAGCTAACACGCAAGAACTTGACGACAAAATATGCTTTTGCCGAGTACCAAGGCTATTACATCGCCAAACTGATAGGCATGATGAGTTTCGCGCAACCGATTACGCTCAGTGGACATAGCTATGGTGCGGTAACCGTAATAAGTGCGCTGCACTATCTGGGCGGTGGATCACTGAACCGGTTGTGTTTGGACAGCGGCAGCCCTGAAGAGCGCTGTAATCTGCGAGCCGCCATCGTGTCGGGTGCAATTGACGCGCATTCCATCAACCCTGGCAGACGCTATGGTCAAGCGCTCGCACCGGTGCATGTCTTTTACAACACCTACAATCCGCTGGATTCTACGTTGAAGATGTGGCCACGGTTTTCGACTACCGACGACGAAGCGCTGGGACTCATTGGCGCTCAAGCGTGCCAACTTGGTCCTTACGCGCACAAACTGCAGCAGGACCGCATGACTGAAGACGTCAAACGGTCGCATTACTTAGCCCCGCACCTGGCAAGCTCACGCATGATATCCGCCATTTGCCAAACTGCCTTTCCGATTGGAGAAAACTCGTGCAACTGCGCTAGCTGCTCGGGAAACGTTGATGTTTCGCAGCCGATACCAACCATCATAGAAACCACGTCGCTTGACGACGGTGACCTGGAACTTACGCTTTCGCTGGACTGAGCGGGAAACTGGACTGAGCGAGAAAACCCGCATTGGGGGTTGTCGAACCTACCAAGCGGAATCTCACTTCCTGAGCTATTTCGCAGCTGTCTTGCTGCCAGACTTGGTCCAGCTACGGAGTAGCGGCAGATTGTAGCCCGAGGTGAGTGATGCGAGCTGCCAGCGAGCGGAACGTAACCCCGGGTCATTGATCTTGGT
>JAGQPR010000245.1 GCA_020426625.1 Planctomycetales bacterium | reverse complement strand
CCCAGCGACGGGTAGGGAGATTCCCTCTTCGCTCGCCGACCCGCTTTGAGTGTGCCCGCTCGCGATCTCCCAAGGGAGAGTAAGTCGAATTGGTATCGATTAGCGAGAAGTGTCTCATTTCCGCCTGAAATGAGCATAGCAATATTCCTATTCCATGGTGCCCGTGAATAGCAACTCGTTCATTCGGGTATAACGAACGATCTGCGCGGATTGTTCGTTTTTTCCGGTGAATGGCAAGCAGAGCTTGCTTATCTCTTATCGAGAAAATGATCGGGTTGGGGATGATAAATACCATTCGGGAGTGCCGAACCATTCGTGCATTTCTTTTTCAAATGGTTGCACCACCTCGTCGGGCTCAGGAAAAACGCCTTGGTCCTGAGTTTCAACGATCCAACCATCAAGCGCAGTCCGCATTTCCAGCAGTGCGCGCTGATGCTCGGGATTCTGCGAGTCGCTCAGGTTGTGGATTTCGTGTGGATCTGCCAGCGTGTCAAAAAGCTGTTCTGCGGGTACCGTAGGAGACATCAAGTCTGCTGGTGGACCACTCAAAAGCCCCTGAGCCATCAGCTGCCGCATGAGCGGTTTGATTGGAAAGCATTTCTCCTTGTAACGATTCAGAGAAGTGAAATGCCGATCAGGATAATAGTTTCGCAAGTAGTGATAACGCTTGCCTCGCACGCTTCGAATACGATTCACGGTTTCATCGATTCGGTCTCGTGCCGAAAAAACATACGTCCGTTCTGGTCCAAGCCGATCGCCCAAGAAGACTCGTCCTTGCATGCCCAAGGGGCGCGATATTCCGGCAAATCCTAGAGTCGTCGGCGTGATGTCAATCAGACTGACCAATTCCTCGCTGACCGTTCCACGAGCAAAATTGGCTGGCGGAGGAAAATTTGGGGGCCAGTAAACAATCAACGGCACATGCAAGCCGGTATCGTAACACCAATGGATACCACGCGGCTCGATGCGACCGTTATCACCAAAGAAAATAACCACCGTGTCGTCGGCAAGTCCATCTTCATGCAGCTGGCGCAAGATTCGACCGATGGTCTTGTCCATGCCAGAAATCGAATTCAAATAGCGAGCCCATTCCTGGCGTACGAGGGGATGATCGGGGTAGTAAGGCGGCGGTGTAACATTTTGTTCGTTAGCGATTTGCTCGTGAGTCGCTTCGCCCTTCCATGGCACTCGCGGTTGACGCCAGGTTTCACGATCATAAATGTCATACTCGGCTTCTAGTGTGTTGACTTGCGCGAAAAATGGCTGGTTGTGCTTCAGGTCTTCCCATCGCTCTCCATCGTACAGCGGGCCCTCTTCCACGAAATTTAGGTCCAGCTTGCCCGAGCCAACTTCTTCTGCGCCAATCGTCTTGATATTTGCTGTGTAATAGCCAGCTTCCTTCAACCGATGCGTGATCGGTCGTACGCCGTCGGGCAACCGGTATCCATCGTCGCGATGCGAGCGCATGTTATGAGTGTCGGTGGTCGTTTGGTACATTCCAACAAAAAAAGCGCTGCGACTGGGAGCGCAGACTGGCGAGGTAGAAAAAGCATGGGTATAGCGCATCCCAGCCGCAGCCAAACGATCCAAATTGGGTGTCTTGACGTTCGCGGCTCCATAACAACCGAGGTCCAATTTCAGATTCTCGCCGACAATCCAAAGTATGTTTGGAGTGCGGGGTGCAGTAGGTTCATCTGCCAGCAATGAACCGCCCATCAGGCAAATCGCTAAACCACTTAGGATCCACACTATCCAGGTCGCGTTCAGTTGTGATGCTCTGTTCAAGCGGGCCATTATTGGGCAAGCCTCATTCTGTACTGGGCAGAGAAAATGTAGTTGAATCGATCATTGGCAATGCAGGTGTTCAGTGTCCGCATGGTCTTTTGCTGAACGGCTTTTCGGCTGCAAGAAGTGCGTTGTGTTGGGTTGAGATAGCGCGCTTGATCTATTCATTGGAAGCGAGTTTAGAGATGCAATATAGGTATTGGTCTGATCTCAAGAAGAGTTGACCAGCGTCGGCTGCCGGGGTGGCGTTGAAATTGCTGGAATCGGCCGCAAATGTGTTGTGAGAAAGGATCGACAGTTTGTCGGAGGCTTCCAAGACGATCATTCCACTGGCTCTAGTTTGCGCGAGAATCTTTCCGTTAACGGCAATAGGAGAGGCATAAACAGGATGTTGACCACCGCTGATTCCAGGCGTCCTGGCGCGATGGATTAACTCTCCGGTATCCGCGTTCGCGCAATAGTACATTCCGCGGTCGTCAATCCAGTACAGGCTGCGGTCTACCAAAACGGGAGTGGCCACATAAGACGAATTACGGCTAGTCCACAAAATGGCCGAGTCCGTGACGTTGCCGGTTCCACCAACTTTGATCGCCAAGCTTCCCGACGAGCGGTAGCCTCCAAATGCGTAGACCGTGTTGCCATCCACGATGACACTCGGCGAAAGATTGTCTGTCAGCGACGACTGTACAAACCAGACCAGCCGACCAGTGCGTGGATTCATGCCCCAGACTTCACCGGGAACAGCCAAAACCAGATCTTCCCGCTGTTCATCCACTCGCACTATCGCTGGCGTTCCATATGACAGTTCCAGCGTCGACGCTTCCGATTTCCAAACCTCCCTGCCAGTCGATTTTTCAAGAGCAACGATGCTATGACTCTCCTCGGCTGCGTTGACGATGAGCAGATCGTCGTAGAGCATCAAGCTGGCAGCAGAGCCCCAGCCGCGGTTTCCAGAAGACGTCCCAACCGATGCTTGCCAAAGTTGCTCTCCGTCCAAGTTCAGGGCCACGACGCCCGACTTACCCAAGAATGCGAACAGGGTTTGGCCATCGGTGGTTGCGGTGTTCGTTGCATAGCCGTGTTCGGGAAGTCCCATCCCTTGATAGGGGTCTTCTCGCTGCGCATTGGGATAGTCTCTAGTCCAAAGAATATCACCACTACTTCGGGCAACGCACACCACGTGTCTTGTCAGATCTTGAGGTGACCCTGAATCGGTCCTGCCCGTCCCATAGCCCGAATAGCAAGTAACGAAGACAAAGTCCTTGGTCAACACTGGACTCGAAGCACCATATCCGGGCAGTGGGGCCTTCCACTGAAGGTTCGTGTGGTCATCCCAATTGAGCGGGATGCCGGAATCTTCGCTGATGCCAGTACCATTCGGACCGCGAAACCTGCCCCACGGGGGTTGGTCGCGGGCATTCTCCAGCACCAAGGAAGAATCAGTCGTTGACTGTTCTTGATCAGTTTGAACCAACGGTCGAGCATGAGGGTCATCCAACCGCGGCCGTCTAGGCAAAGAGCGGAAGTAAAGGACAGACGCGATTGCAAGTGCAACACACGCAGTCAGCGCGAATGCAACAATTATTCGTTTACCTGGCATCGAAGCGAACCCTGGTTTTATGGACAGCGAATGACGGAATTGTAAGGCAAACAGCTAGAATCGTCACGACATGTGCGACAAAACAGGGGCGACGATAGGATTAAGCGTTACAGCAGCGGCCATCTGACTTTCGCCCTCCCAGTGCATGACAATGGATGGCGGACGAGCGAAAGGGAGAATAGATTACTCCTGATCAACGAGAATCGCTCAAGATATTCTTCTCGCATTTAGGACGCTATGTGTCTAACGATCCACGCAATTATACCGCTGAGCAGCAAGCCAATTCTGCCTGGCAAGCATTCATACTGGCGTTGTTGTTTGTAGGCAGTGGCTGTGCAGCATTGATCTATGAAATTGTTTGGTTCCAGCTTCTTCAGATCATCATTGGCTCTTCAGCGGTTTCGTTGGCAACTCTCCTGGGCACGTTCATGGGGGGCATGTGTTTGGGCAGCCTCTTGTTGCCCCGTCTTGTTTCCGCAAGACACCATCCGCTGTTGGTGTACGGCGCAATTGAATTGTGCATCGGGCTGATGGCCATCTGCTTGTTACAGGTACTGCCGCACGCAAATCAATTCTACGTTGGCGGGGTCGGCTCCGGAATTCCTAGCGTATTGCTAAGAGGCATACTCTGTGGATTGCTGCTGCTGCCTCCAACGGCCTTGATGGGAGCAACCCTACCGGCCGTAGCACGTTGGGTGCGGGCCACGCCGCAAGGTGTTTCGCAGCTAGGTATGTTCTATGGTGCGAACACCTTTGGGGCGGTTCTTGGTTGTTTGCTGGCTGGCTTTTATTTCTTAAGGTTATACGACATCACTACCACGACATATGTAGCGGTCGCCATCAATCTTACTGTGGCTGGCGTATCGCTGTCGTTGCATCGGTGGCTGCCCTATCAAGTTCCAAACGTTCCACTGGACGGCGGGGCGAACGATGACTCGAATCAAGACGCGGCCAATCGCTGGAGCTGGTCGAAGGAGCATTGGACCTTTCCAGCGGTTGCTGCCTACTTTGCAATTGCTATTTCTGGAGCTTGTGGACTAGCTGCGGAAGTTCTCTGGACACGACAGTTGTCTCTATTGCTGGGTGCCACGGTATACACATTCTCGATCATACTAGCGGTCTTTCTTATCGGTCTGGGCCTTGGTAGCAGCGGGGGAGCCTTTCTCAGCCGCCGGACGAGCCACCCTCGCCTGATGTTGGGGCTTTGTCAGGCAGCTGCAATGTTCGCTCTTGCCTGGACAGGTTGGCAAACCTCAAGGTGCTTGCCCTACTGGCCGCTTGACGTTTCTTTGCCTTGCACGCCCTGGATTACCTTTCAACTGGACTTTGTGCGTTGCCTGTGGGCCTTCTTGCCAGCCACGGTCCTGTGGGGTGCTAGTTTCCCTTTAGCGATTGCGGCAATCGCCGACCAGGGAGTGGATTCCGGTCGGCTGGTCGGACGGGTCTATGCTGCTAATACGCTGGGAGCGATTGTCGGAGCTGTGGGGACAGGTTTGCTCGGCATCGCTTTATTGGGGACTCAGAGGATGCAGCAATTAGTTCTAGTGCTCTCGGCCGTCGCAGCTATGCTCATGTTAACCAGCGAGATTTGGCCAAGTGGGGGCTCCCCACAGCGTAAGGAACACGTTACTGCAACAAAAATACTGAAACACTTTTTAGCTTTGCTCTTGCTAGTGTTGGTCACTTGCGGGCTGGCCTCGAGTATTCCCAAGCTCCCCGATGAATTGATTGGCTACGGGCGCAACATGCCAACTTGGTACAATCCGCCAACATTCTTGTTCGTGAGCGAAGGTATGAACGCTTCGATTGCAGTTTCCGAGTTTGAAGACGGAACACGGAATTTTCATGTGAGCGGAAAGGTCGTCGCATCCAGCGAGCCCCAGGACATGCGTTTGCAGCGCATGCTGGGCCACATACCGGCACTGCTGCATCCTGAACCCAAGCAAGTCTTGGTCGTGGGTTGCGGGGCAGGAGTGACCGCTGGCTCGTTCTTGGTGCATCCTTCTGTTCAGAGAGTGGTGGTGTGCGAGATAGAACCCTTAATCCCCGCAGCAGCCACCAAGTATTTCGCCGAGCAAAACTATGCGTTGCAGAATGACCCCCGTGTCGTCATCGTCAATGACGATGCCCGCCATTTTATCGCGACTACCAATGAGAAATTCGACATCATCACGTCTGATCCTATCCATCCCTGGGTCAAAGGTGCGGCAGTTCTCTACTCACGAGAATACTATGGGCTATGCCAAAAACGATTGAATCCCAATGGACTGGTGACGCAATGGATTCCACTTTATGAATCCAATTTTGCAGCGGTTCAGTCCGAGATTGCCACTTTCATGGATGCGTTTGGCGAAGGAACGTTGTGGAGTAATGAATTCAATGGCGGCGGCTATGACTTGATCGCCTTGGGACAGTTAGAGGAATTGCATATCAATGCTGACTTGCTGCAAGAAAGGCTCAATCGGGACGATCATCAATTGGTTCAGCAGTCGCTGCAACAAGTCGGCTTGGGGGCCGCATTGGGACTGTTGCAAACCTATGCCGGACAGCGAAGCGATTTTGAGCAGGTTTTGTCCGGCGCCCAAGTAAACCACGATCGAGATCTACGGCTGCAGTACTTAGCCGGATTGGGACTGAACCAGCAAGAAGCCGATGCAATTTATGCTCGGCTCATGTCAGACGTGCTTTACCCGGAAAGGATATTCGACGCTGCCGGAAAGCTGGGGCAGCAGTTGAAGCTTCGTTTGCAGCTGAAGCACGAAGGCCGCTGAGCGGCAACCCTGCATGACTTGATCAGTTCATGTAGTTGATTAGTAGGTATCGATCAGCGGCTGGCAGGTCTGGGTCGTCACAAACGCGTGCCCGCAGCATACCGTTGGCCATGTTGTACCAATAGGCTCCGGCAGACGACTCGTCCAAGAGAAAGTTCTCCGGATCCTCTTGATTGGGTTCGTTCACGATTTCCAACAAGGGGACGGTAGCTGGACAATCTGGGTGGATGGGCATCTGTTGGTTGGGAAACCAAGCCGATTCAATTTTCGCTGGCATTGCGCCAGTTTCTGCAAATCGTGAGATGATCGCTTGTTGCAGCATGACGCGGTTTTGAATCAGTCGTTGATCACCGTCGTATTGTGTAGACGTATTCAAAAGAGCCGCAGTGGACAGGGCGGCCATCATAGCTGAGGACAAGACAATCTTTAACATTGGGGCACCCTCGCAAATTGAAACAGGGATGTTGTTCAACTGCTCAAACTTAGCATGCGCCCGCTAGGTACTTGCTATTCCGAGCCCGTTTTTGCTCAGAGCCTTTAGTTGAACTCCGTGACAATCGTTGCCATCCCTACTACCCGTGAAATACGGTGCACATTCGTTCCTGGTCGCGAACTTGCGAGATTCGCTGGGTCTACTGCCAGCAAGTTCTGTGTGGAGTGCTCATCCGCTAGCCCTCGCTTTCTTCGTTTCTAGCTCCCCTCTGCCGCAAGGGGAGAGCCTGCTATGGATTGGCCCTGGCCCCTTTGAATACCCAGTACTTGATCGAGTTCATCACGGACTCTTTCAGGCTGGGACGCATTTCTGGTGGATCACCTTTATGCAGAACATGGTACATATCAGAAACGATCGAGTCGCTGTCCCCAAAATAGTTATGGCCCAACAAACTCGAATCAATATCAGTAACGTCAATTGTATGGATGCCATGCGTGACAACCAGGTTCTCGCCTGATTCTCCAGCGCGCGGGTACCCGTGCACGTTCTTCGAAGCGAGCAGTGCTCGGTCCTTTGACGATGCGTACAGTGTCACTTGCCTGGCAGTGCCGATGATGGCTGGAGCGATATCCAATTTGAAAACCTCGGCATCGACGTCAGGCGCTGCCAAAATCACCTGGTTGAAGATTTTTGCATCGTCCTTGTACTCCAAGTAAAGCTCTCGCAGCGCGGAGGTGACAGCCCGGTTGCCCATGCTATGCGCAATTAAATTCAGGGAGCGAACCTTGGTCCTGGCGCGAATGGACTGCAAGAATTGCTTGAGATGTGGCACGGCCCAGGTGACATTGTTCTCGTCAATTGTGTATGCGGCCAATTCAGCCTGCGAAGGCCAACTAAAGAACACGGGTGCACCTTGGTATTTTAGGTCGTAAGCCATCTGTGCCGTTCTGCGTGCGGCATCTTCAAAGCTATTGTTGAAGCCGTGTACAAACACCATCACTTCGCCGTTGGGGGAACGTTCGATCACTTCATTCAAGCTCTGAAAAAACTCGTCGTCTTCCTGTTGCATTATGCTGTCGAGCACGACGTGACGGCTGGGGTTTTCCCGAAATTCGAGCTTGAGAATCGAAGGAGATTCAATCAAACCCACACGATGATCGTTGGGGATGCTGACCTTGCACTGGCCAGTATGCAATGCTCCACGGTCACGCCCGTACTGGACGCCGATTCGCTCCAATGCGATGTCGCGGTTTTGCATGCTGACGATGTATTGTGCTGTCGTTATTGTCGTTGCCAAACCCGCCACGCCGGTCAGAATCAGGCGCAAGGTGGTTGTGCGCGCAAAAGACATTCCGATCGCGACCAATAAGGCTAGACCACAGGCTGCTGGGACCATGGGGAAGGCTTTCTCGGCGACTCCTTCCCCTTGGCGGATCGCCTTGCGATCGGTGCCATAAAACACCGTGACCAATTCGTAGCCTTCGTCGGTCGCCTCGGTCGTGATGGACTTGCTATCGGACATATTTCCGGCGGCAGCTGCAGGTTGAGCGGCAGCTGCGGGTTGAGCGGTAGCTGCACGGGTGGGGTTCACTGTGCCTCGTGTCTTACCGGCGGATTGTGTTGCGAGTAGCAGGTCTCGGGGCATGACTTGCCACTCAATGATGTCGGCGTACCAGCCCGCATCGGCAGTCGGCTTGCGGACTCTGCGGCCGCGTGTCTTGGCGGCATCGGGAAATAGGGTGGACGCTACCGCTTCCTGCAATTCACCACTCATCCCAGTACCGCGAGTCTTTGGCAGTGACGCTTGTTCGACAAAGGAAAAATCATGGGGTGCGGTTGAAACAAACAACACTTCATTCAGCGTTCCGGCGACGTCGCATCGAAATGCTTCGCAGAGGTACTCCTGCCCAGGTTCCAACTTGATCTCGCGCTCCATATAGGGAGCGACGACTTGTATACCCATGTCGGGAGTGACTTCGATCGCTGTGAAATAAAGAGCCTGCGGTGAATCGGCGTGATTGCGAAATCGCACCGCGTAGTCATCATCGACTTGCAAAATGACTCTCTTGTCGTCAGTCACTTCGATGGGAAAAGTGGCGATAATGTTGCCATCGTCATCCGTACTTACTTTCAGCAATTCAAAATCAAAGGGTAAGCTACCAGACTCATTCTTGGATTTGGCTGCAAAGGCTACTATTTTTCTTGCCCGTGCAATACGGCCCACGTACTCACCGATACTGACGCCGTTGGAGTCTCGACCTTCTTCGTCAAACAATCCCCAGCCACCCCGCAGGCTGTTGGGCGTAGGTGAGGGCACGGAAAGATCAACCAGTCCCACACCGGTTGCGGGAAATATGGTTGATGCATTGCCAACAACTTTCAGTACCAAATCCGTAGCAGCAGTTTCCGAGTTGACGATCTCCACCTGTCCGCGCTCGGCGGCCGACAACTCGCTCAAATGTTCTCGCAGCTTGGGTGGAAGCTGATCGTCATTCCCGTTTACCAAACGGTTGTCGCCTGCTTCCGTTTCGACCAGTACCTTCATCCGAGTCAGGCGATCGACCGCACCGTCCATGAACTGTTGTGCAACTGCCTGCGGTTGATTGGTGGTAGGCTCCGCGTCCACAAATTCAGCCGATTCCTGCTCACGAGTTACGAAAGCTACTTTGCTGACAAACGCATCGAGTGACCGAACTTGCACAAAGCCATTGGCTTCATTGTTGGCGAGCGTTTCCGGATCGTTGAACACCTGCAGGATTGCTCCCTCGGTCATGCCGTGCAGACTTCCGGCTTGCAGCGTCCAAGCCCCATCTGCTTCACGCTTGATAGTAAATGAGGCGGGACGGTCGATGGCGCTTGTTGCGCCCAACAATGGACGTCGCCGCGTGGCTAAGTCGCTGGCTTCCAATTGGGGATGTGGTGCTTGGACGACTCTAGAATCTGTTTGGTAGCGACTGCGCAAAGCATCGTGCAGCAAATCGTAGCTCAAGGACGATACTTGATTCTGTTCAACCATGATCTGTGCCAAGAATCGTGTCAGAAGCCCGTAGGCTTTGCCATTTTCTCGAAACTCTGGCTCGACTTCCGTCTCATGACAGGCCGACAGAAAAACCACGCCTGCAGGCAACGACTTTCTCACAAAATCAACGGTTGCTGCGCCTGAGGTCTGAGTGCGATTCAGTCGCCGGATTTTGGTATCGCCGCGGGCACCGGAGCCGGAATGGCAACAATCATAGACCAGTACGATACTTGCTCGTTCGCTACCCGCCGGTCCAACGACTTCATTGATCAATGCATTGATCTCATCGTCGCGAATGTCTTTGTCACCACCTTGCCTATCAGCATCAAAGGGGACCAACGTTTCGTCGAGTCCGTCTTCCTCGTCCCGATCCGGATGTCCGGGCGCTTGATCGGCGACTTGCGAGCCATGTCCGCTGAAATGAAAGTAGACATGAGCCATTTCACCGGTCTGCATCTGCCTGACTTTTTCAGCTAACGACTTGAATGCAGCTCGAATCCCAGCTGCTGTGGCTTGGTCGTTAGTCAGCTGGATAACATGGTCATCCCGGAACTGGAATCGACTATGCAGCACTTCACTGATCAATTGGATATCGTTGACGCTGCCATCCAGTTGTTCAGCGGGGCTCAAGTTTTGATATTGGTCGATCCCGATTAGCAGGGCAAATCGCTGTACCTCCTGGGCGCAAGCATCTCTACCGACCGTAGTGCAGGCACCGAATAAACCAATGATCGCGATTAGCGCGGCTGACAGGCGACCATGCTGGAACGCTGGCGGATGTGAGTACATTGGGAACTTCCTGTTGCTGAGCCAAAAATGCACGTTTCTTTAAGCTTCTTGGCGAACGCTACCGCTGGATAAACGTAACCAAAACTCCCACGGCAAGTTGCATCGGTTGTATGCAACTTGCGTGAGCGAGCGTCGGGGAGGGCAAAATCCACTCTCCGACTCGCTTCGCGTAAGCCACTTGGGACTCTCCCAGCGGGAGTTACCTAACTGAAGGGAGGGTAACGCTGCCAAGTTGTCTTTCCACCGATCCTTAGATACCCTTGGGGAAACGGTTGTGCGGGCAATTCGGCTGGACTTGCTTTTTCGAGGCCCGAGGCGAAGCCCACTTGGCTCCCACGGATAGCCCGTTTGGCTCACAGCTTCGCTAGAAAGCTCATCATACCACCTTCGGTCCGAAGATAGTGAACAGGTTTTGCAAATTCAGACTTCGGCCAGCGGCATCTTGTTAATTATGATGAACAATGAATACGAACTAATCGCTTTGTTCCGTTTCTTAGGATTGACGATGAAAAACTACCTTGTTTTACTGGCTGGAGTCCTGGCGGTCGCCAACGGCCGAATCTTGCAGGCCGATCAGATCGAAGCTGGGTCGGTTCCCGTCGTTGTCGAAACGGTGAAGCCACAGATCATGTTGGTTGGTATTGGGGGATGGAAATCCTGCCTTGGGCAAGCCAATGACCAATACATTTCCAATCGATTCTTCACCTTGATACAAAACTTGAGACGTTGTCGTCCGGACCTGGACATCAGCTATGTTATGTACTGCAGTCCTGGACTCAAAGCGATCCGCGGCGAAGGTCAAGTTCGCTACTATGGAAGATTCGGCGCCGGTATGGTGGCTGAACAGTCTATCGGCCAGTCGATAAATCGCCATAAGCCGTCTGCCAACACGCATGTCGTCGTGATTGGGCATTCGCACGGCGGTTGGATGGCTATGCGGGCGGCCATTTGTGCGGGCAACGTCGATGCTCTATTCACTCTCGAGCCTATCAGCGCCTACCAATGTGACACGAAAGACTACTTGGCGAACCGCACGAGAAAGATTTTTAAGGGGCGTCAAAATATTGTGCCCGGTTGTCGCCGGGCACCAACCGATGTCAATCGCATGGCAGTACTGCAGGCGACTGGCGGGAACTGGACGAATATTCATCTCGCGCCAGGTACAGACGCTGGCGATGTTTATTCCTCTGCTATCCCCGAAGCTGTCAACTACCAAGTTTGGGCGCCTCGACAGGGCAAATACAATGCTCATCACAACTTAGGGCTTTCCGCCGACACTTGGGCAATCATTGAAAGAGGTATTCTAGCGACCTTTCCGATGCATCAGCTGCCCACGATTCAGTACATTGAGCCGAGCATTCCCAGCGTTGAGCCAGCGATAAACAGTGTTCTCGAAGGCCAATTAGTCCCGCTGCCTGCAACAGAAGCAGCCGCCGTTGACGCAGCTAGCTTTTAGGACCAGCGGAAAAACAACTTGTGCATTTTCCATCTGCCTCTCTCGTGCCGCGCATAGAACCGTTGCTCCCAGAGTTGGTCCAGCTA
>JAGQPR010000244.1 GCA_020426625.1 Planctomycetales bacterium | reverse complement strand
AACCCACACTGAAAAATGATCAAGTTATTTTTTTTTTTTTTTTTAGCTTAGTATGCCACGATTGGACATTGCATGATCGCGCTTGGACATTGTACGCCCTGTCCGTTAAACTACAGGCTCGTGAATTTCGCGAACGTTACGATTGGTAGGAAGCGACCTGAATTCGAGCTGCAGTTGTTTGTCAATCATGGATCCATTTAGTCAGGCATTTCCTTGTCGTAGACTTCGCTCTCCGCCGCAGAATCGACGGCAAATGCTGACGCAGTGCTCGGCGGGATTCGGGGCGGTGGCGCTGACTGCCTTGAGCCAAACCCAAGCCTATGGGGCAATCTCCGACGATGTGCCTGGATCTGTTGCGACTGGTCCAGGGCTGCACCACGTGGCTCGTGCCAAAAATGTAATCTTCTTGTACATGGACGGTGGGCCATCTCAAGTCGATACGTTTGATCCCAAACCTCTATTGAACAAATTCAATGGACAGGATCCAAACCAATTTTTCCAAGTTCAACCAACACAATTCAATAACAATGGCAGCATCCTGGCCAGCCCATGGCGGTTCAAACAATTCGGTTCGTCTGGTATTCCCGTCAGTGAACTGTTCCCCCATGTGGCGAAATGTGTCGATGAACTATCGCTGATTCGTTCCATGATCTCGGATTTTCCCGAGCATACGTTTGCCAACTATTTCTTGCACACCGGCAATGGTTTGCAGGGGCGCCCCAGCATGGGAGCCTGGATTAATTACGGGCTGGGTAGCGAATGCGAGAACCTGCCAGGATTTGTCGTGCTCAATGGAGGATTGATCCCACCCGGCGGATTGGACTGCTTCGGCAACGGCTTTCTTCCAGCCAGTTACCAAGGGTCGGTGTTCAAACCCTCGGGCAGCGGGCTGGCGAACATACAACGCAATGAGCCTACCGCCGCGCGCCAGCGCAGAAAACTTGACTTGGTACACCAACTGGACAGCTTTGCAGTGGAACAATTCGGCCAACACGATAGTTTGGAATCAGCGATTCGCAACTATGAATTGGCTTATCAAATGCAACTGGCCGTTCCCGATGTCATGTCCCTGGCGGACGAGCCTGCCTACCTCCAGCGGTCATATGGTATGGAATCGAAGTACGAACCGACACGGATTTACGCCGCCCAGTGCATTCTGGCCCGAAGAATGATCGAACGCGGTGTGCGATTTGTGGAATTGACTTGCCCAAACGTCGGTGCCGATCGCTGGGATCAGCACTCGAATCTGAAGGATGGACACGAGAATAATGCGCGTGCGGTCGACCAACCCATTGCTGCGTTATTAACAGACCTGCGCCAGCGAGGCCTGCTGGACGAAACTTTGGTAGTTTGGGCTGGAGAATTTGGCCGCACGCCGTTCGCTCAGGGCAAGAATGGTCGCGATCACAACCCGTTTGGTTTTACGATTTGGCTGGCTGGCGGTGGAATCAAACCGGGCAACATTTACGGTGCGACAGACGAATGGGGCTACAAGGCGATAGAGAATCGCACTGAGATCCACGATTTGCACGCTACGATGCTGCATTTGCTCGGCGTCGATCACACGCGGTCCACTTTCCGTTTTGGCGGTCGCGATATGCGACTGACCGATGTGAAAGGACATGTGCTTTTCGACATTGTCGCCTAGAACGCGAGGATAAGCATCCAAGCAGAAGGCTTCCCGCGCAATAAGCCGTTTTGGAGTTAGCCAGGGTGGTTCAAGTATCAGACACTCCAGCGTTGGCGCCTAACCCGCTTACAAGTTGAAATTGGGGCTCGCTCGCCCACAAAGCTTGATCATTTGATTGCTGTGCGGTTATGCTGGTAGGGTAGCCCGAATTCGTTCGCTACGTCCCTCCCTCCCCCACCTCTCCTACCCAGAAACGTGCTAATGAACCGCTTTGCTGTACGTTGTGTGTGCCTGGCGACGTTTTTGACCTCTGGCACGTTGACGATTTCTCGCGCGGAAGACGTTATAGAGCAGCCGAAAATCAGCTTTCAGCGGCAGGTTGAACCCATTTTTCGGGTGAATTGTCAGGGATGCCATCAACCGGCCAAAGCGCAGGGTGGCTTCGACATGACTCTGGTCGAACGCATGTTGCTTGCGGGCGAGAGCGAAGAAGTTGCCGTGGTGCCGGGGCAACCGGACGCGAGTTACTTGATGGCTCAAATCACGCCAGTTGACGGTTCCGCGTCGATGCCCAAGAACACCCACCCACTGAACGATTCGGAGATAGATATTATCCGTCGATGGATCGCTGAAGGCGCAAAAGACGATTCTACTCGGTCAGGTCCTCAATTCGATGCCGAGCACCCGCCCGAGTACACTCGACCACCGATCATCACGACGTTGAAGTATTCACCCGACGGTCGGCGAATCGCGGTCAATGGTTTCCAGGAAGTACTGCTTCTGGATGCAGATACTCTGCAGGTGACACAACGTTTGATTGGTCTTAGCGAACGCATCGAGTCGTTGAGCTTCTCTCCCGATTCGCAGCGGCTGGCGGTCACTGGAGGTTCACCAGGTACGTTTGGTGAGGTGCAAGTTTGGAACGTTGAGTCCGGTCAGCTGGAATTGAGCCATCGAGTTAGTTACGACACCATTGCTGGCGGTACGTTTTCACCGGATGGTAAGCTTGTTGCATTCGGCTGCACTGACAACACTCTGCGAGCGATTGACGCTGAATCGGGCCAGCAAGTGTTACATCAGGGCGCACACGACGATTGGATTCGCTCGTGCGTGTTTACACCTGATGGAAAATATGTGTTGTCTGCGTCGCGCGACATGACTGTCAAGCTGACTGAGTTGGCGACACAGCGTTTCGTCGATAACGTGACCAGTATTACTCCCGGCGCATTGCGGGGAGGTGTCAATTCTTTGGCGATGCATCCCGAGCGAAACGAATTCCTGGTAGGCGGCGCGGATGGCACACCCAAGGTCTACCGCGTTTTCCGTGAAACAGAGCGGCGCATCGGTGATGACGCAAATTTGATCCGCCAATTCCCGGCAATGAAAGGCAGGATCTTCAGCGTCGATGTAGACCGCACCGGAAGCTATCTGGCCGCCGCCAGCACGCTGGATGGCCAGAGCTGGCTGACCGTCTATCCCTATAATTTTGATGGCAAGCTGCCGGAGGACGTCAAGGCAGCCATGGCGAAAACTGTGGCGTCGAGAAGCAAAGAAGAACTGGAGCTGGTTGAGGCCTATAACTCCAAGGTCCCGGATGCCATTCTCTCGCGAGAGTTAGAAGGTAACAGCGTTTACGCCATTGCATTCTCGCCAGATGGAAAGAAATTGGCATTCGGCGGTGGCGATGGGCGCGTGCGCGTGTTGGATGTTGACGCGGCCACACTGGTGGGCGACGCGTTACCAGTCACGATCGTGGAAGGTGGTCTGGCTCAGAGTACCAATGCAGCAGATGCGGTTAAGGCTGGGCGAGGCTTGCGTTTGCCGGACGACGCAGTGCCGCCGAGAGATCAGCCGCTACAGCTAGTTACCAGAACCGCCACAAAGCTGACGGTGTCCCCGCATGAGATCCGCTTGGCCGATAAACGCAGCTATGTGCAACTGGTCGTCACTGCTGAGTTTCCCGGCGGCGAAGCGCTGGACGTGACTCGACTGGCGGAACTGAATGCCTCTCAGTCGCATGTGAATGTTTCCGAGCTGGGATTGGTACGTCCAGATAGCGTCGGGCGCGGTGAGCTTCGCATAAGCTTCGGAGAACGACAGGTTATCGTTCCGACGTGGGTCGAGAGCACCGATGAACCTCAGCAGACCGATTTCGTGCGAGACGTCAACCCGTTGTTATCGCGACTGGGTTGCAACGCTGGTACTTGCCACGGTGCTCAGAAGGGCAAAAACGGTTTCAAACTCTCTCTGCGAGGCTACGATCCGTTGGAAGATATTCGCGCGCTAAGTGATGACCTGTGTTCTCGGCGCCTGGATTCTGCCGCTCCCGATGCCAGCTTGATGCTCAGAAAAATGCTCGGTTTGGTTCCTCACGAAGGCGGTGTTCTGCTGACAGACGATAGCGCGTACTACCAAACCATCCGCAGCTGGATTGCCGAAGGAGCTCAGCTGAATCGCGAAACACAGAAAGTACAGCGCATCGAACTTTTCCCATCAAAGCCAGTTATCGAACGCGAGAATTCTTGGCAGCAGTTTCGCGTGGTTGCGTTTTATCCAGACGGAACGCAGCGAGACGTTACGCAAGAGGCGTTTATTGAAAGTGGTAATACGGAAATCTGCTTGAGCTATCCCGAGGGTCGAGTCAAAGCAATTCGGCGCGGCGAAGCGCCAGTCCTGGCACGTTATGAAGGCGCCTACGCCGCATCGACAGTAACCGTCATGGGTGATCGCAGTGATTTTGCTTGGCAACCCACCGAGGCAAACAATACGATCGACCGCTTGGTTGCCGAGAAATGGGCTCGCATGAAAATTGCTCCGTCGGACGTGTGCGATGATTCCGAGTTCCTCAGGCGTGTGCGTCTGGATCTGACCGGCCTGCCGCCGACCGTCGAAGAATTCAAATCTTTTCTCGCTGATCTACGTCCCAGCAAAGTGAAGCGTCGCGCGAAAATCGACGAACTGATCGGAAACGCGGACTATGTAGAGCATTGGACCAACAAATGGTCGGACCTCTTGCAAGTCAACTCGAAATTCATCGGAGCTGATGGCGCGAAGGCATTCCGCGATTGGATCCGTCAGGCGATTGCCGACAATCAACCTTATGACGAATTTGTACATAGTATTCTCACGGCGACCGGTTCCAATAAGGAGAATCCGGCCGCTTCCTACTACAAGATCCTGCGCGATCCCGACCTGATGATGGAGAACACGACGCACTTGTTCCTGGCGGTGCGATTCAATTGCAACAAATGCCACGATCATCCGTTCGAAAGATGGACTCAGGATCAGTATTACGAACTAGCAGCTTACTTTGCGCAAACCGGCTTGAAAGAGGATCCGGCAAGCAAGGGCAAGAAGATAGGCGGAACGGCGGTGGAAGGTGCCAAGCCACTTTACGAAGAGGTAGTGGAAAAGCCCGGCGACGAGATTATGCATCCCAGGACCGGGGCACCCGTCACGCCCGCCTTTCCCTTTGATTGTGAGCGAGCTCGTGGCGAAAACCAAACTCGCCGAGAACAATTGGCTGCCTGGGTTACCTCGCCCGACAATCCGTACTTCGCACGCAGTTTCGTAAATCGCATGTGGGGTTATATGACCGGAACTGGCTTGATGACGCCACTGGATGACCTGCGCGCTGGCAATCCACCTACCAACCCCGAGCTATTGGAACACTTGACGAGAGAGTTCTTAGAAAGTGGGTTTGATGTCGAGCACGTTCTGCGGCTCATTTGCAATTCGCGCACCTATCAGCTGTCGGTGTCCACCAATCAGTGGAATGACGACGACAGCTTGAATTACTCGCATGCCAAAGCGCGTCGCTTGCCAGCGGAAGTTCTTTATGATGCCGTTTATCGAGTCACTGGAGCGGTTTCCGACATTCCAGGAGTGGCGCCAGGAACACGGGCTGCGGCTTTGCCGGACGTGGCCTTGCAGCTGCCCGACGGTTTTCTCAACAACCTTGGCCGACCGGTCAGGGAAAGCGCTTGCGAATGCGAGCGCTCGGATGACCTGCAGCTTGGTCCCGTTATGGCACTCGTCAGTGGGCCGACCATTGGTAAGGCGATCAGCGATCCCCAATGCGCTTTGCCAGGTATTGCCAAGCGAGATATGGCGCAACGCGAAATGATTCGCGAAATCTACATGCGTGTGCTCAGTCGCGATGCAACCGAAGCGGAAATCGATGCCGTCCAGGCATCTGTCGATCAAATCGCTGCCGATCATGCCAGGCTGACCGATCAACTCGCCCAGCGCGAAGCTTGGTGGGTGGAGGAACGCGCCAAACGTGAAGAGCTACGCCTGGCGAGTCTGAGCAGTGTCAAACTGGCAATCGAAACTAGAACATTGGAGATCGCTGACGAACGAACCAAGATGGAAGAGGATCGAGTTCAAGCTCTGCAGCGGGCCAAAGAAAAGTTGAAAGAGTTTGAAGCGAACTCACTGCAGCTTGCTGGCCAGTACTTGGATAAAGACGCTGATTCTACGACTTGGTTTCCGTTGGCAGCCGTGTCAGCAACGACTTCCAACAAGGCGGTATTGATTCCGCAGGAAGACCGTTCGATCGCGGTCAGCGGCGACGCGTCTGAGGCAACCTATACGGTGACCTACCGCACGACACTGAATAATATTCGGGGGGTTCGGTTGGAAGCTCTTCCGCTCGCTGACGATACCAGCCGTGGTCCCGGGCTTGCTGAAAATGGCAACTTTGTCGTGACTGAACTCGAAATCGAAGCTAGCCCAGTTTCCGAAACCTCATCGGACAAGATTTCTGCGAAGAATTCAAAGGCAATCATGTTGAAGTCCGCCAAGGCAGATTTTTCGCAGGATGGTTTTGCCCCGGAACAGGTATTCGACGGTCAGTCCAAGAATCAAAGAGGCTGGGCGGTCAGCCCACGTGGGGGCACGACGCACTGGATTACGTTCGAAACAACGGAGCCAGTATCCAACGAAGGTGAAATGCTACTAACGTTCAAGATCTACCAGTACCATTCAGCTAAAGATCATCGCTTGGCTCGCTTTCGAATATCAGTTACCACCGATCTCGGCGAAATCGGTCTCAGTCTTCCTGAATCGCTCGCGGCAGCCAAAACAATTCCCGCCAAGGCTCGTGACGCTAAGAATTTGGCACAGGTCATTGGTTACTTGAACAAGTCGGATGCAAACTGGGAAAAACTGAGACAGGCGGTTGTTGACGCCAATAAACCCTTGCCCGAAGATGAACAACTGGTCGGCTTGAAGAAGCGGCTGAAGGCATTGGAAGTCGAAACTGCAGATGATCCGCGTCTTGTCCAATTGAGAAACGATTTCAAGGCCAGCCAAGAGCAGGTTGGAAATCAGCGGCTAACCTTGGCACAGGATTTGACTTGGGCTTTGATCAACAGCCCAGCGTTTTTGTTCAATCATTAGCTGGTCGAGAAATTTCGGATGTAGCTTTGGATTTTCCAATTGAGGCGTCATGTCCTCAGCATTTTGGATACAACTGGCTCGAAAGGAAAGAAGTTATGTTTCGCATTGAAGGCAGTCCGGCAAAAGACCTGTGTGACGCGCACTTGAGAGTTAGTCGTCGCGATGTACTACGAGTTGGTGGGTCGGGATTACTTGGGCTGTCGCTGGCAGGCATGCTCAAATTGCAAGCCAATGCCAACGAGGCGCAAGTTGTACATACGCCCGGCTGGGGCAAGGCCAAAAGTGTCATAATGGTCTACTTGCAGGGAGGCCCCAGCCATTTGGATTTGTGGGACCCTAAAGAAAATGTGCCCGAAAACGTCAAGAGCCCTTTCTCAAATATCTCCACCAAGGTTCCCGGGATTCAGTTTACCGAGAATCTGCCGCGTCTAGCGCAGATCAATGACCGGTTCTCGATGATTCGCTCGATGAGTTACACTCCGAACGGATTGTTCAATCACACGGCTGCCATCTACCAATTGATGACAGGGTACACTACGGACAAAGTCAGCCCGTCGGGTCAGCTGGAACCGCCCAGCCCAAAGGACTTTCCGAACTTCGGCTCGAACATTGTGCGTCTAAAACCCACCGACGAGCCGATGCTTCCGTTTGTAATGTTGCCGCGGCCGCTGCAGGAAAGCAACGTGATTGGTAAGGGTGGGTCTGCCGGATTCTTGGGGAAAGCTTTTGACCCGTATACGCTTTACCCCGATGGCGACGATATGGATATGGAAAAGATGGAGAAAATCAAAATTGATGATCTTCAACTTCGTCCCGATGTGTTTGCCGTACGATTGGAACGACGGGCGAAACTACGTGATTTGATCAATGCGCAGATGCCGGACATCAACCACGCCGTGGAAAGTTTCCAGTTGGATACCTACTACGATCAAGCGCTCAACTTAATCGTTTCGGGGCGAGCTCGCGAGGCATTCAGCCTTTCCAGCGAATCCGATAACTTAAGGGACCGCTACGGACGAAATACGTTTGGCCAAAGTTGCTTGTTGGCTCGGCGATTGGTAGAGGCAGGCACACGCGTCGTGGAAGTCATTTGGCCCAAAGTTGCCAACTCCGACAACCATTCTTGGGACCATCACAGCGGCTTGACCGAGCGCATGAAGAATCGCTCCGCGCCGATGCTGGATGCAGGACT
The DNA here is from genome assembly GCA_020426625.1 of Planctomycetales bacterium. Classification (GTDB taxonomy): domain Bacteria; phylum Planctomycetota; class Planctomycetia; order Pirellulales; family Pirellulaceae; genus Aureliella. The sequence goes on along the minus strand of JAGQPR010000244.1, from coordinate 3,806 downwards.
TAGCACCCTGATCGAGGACTTGGATGACCGCGGCCTGTTGTCTGAAACGTTGGTCGTGGCGATTGGTGAGTTCGGTCGATCTCCGCAGCGCGGTGTTTCCACCTCGGGCAACAATAATTCGTCAGATGGCCGTGATCATTGGCCGTATTGTTACACGGCAGTGGTAGCAGGCGCGGGAACGAAGCGCGGATACGTGCACGGGCGTAGCGATGCCACTGCATCGGCTCCGCTGGTGGACCCAGTCCATCCTATTGAATTGCTGGCGTCGATTTACCATTCCGTAGGCATCGCTCCAGAAACAATTGTCTATAATCATTTGAATCAGCCGCGAGAGTTGGTCAAGGCTCAGGCACTGACAGCCATATTCAGTTAGCCGCCATAAGCATTCCCGCAGAAGTTTTTCGGCATGATTAGCCGCCATATTCAGACAACACTGTAATGGTCTTTAGGTTTCGCGCGGCATGGCAACACTCAAAACACGGATGCTGCTTGCAGGTTCGTTCGATCTTGATCACTGGTCTAAATGGAGTTTGAGATGGAAAATCAAGTAGGCGAGCCCTTCGGTAGGTGGGTGGAAATAACCTTTGATTGCCTGCCTCTAAGAAGCGTGTCACGCGTGGATGTGCCGCTCGACGCGTCGCCCAAATTGGCAGCCAAGATGTCACGCGTCAAGGCTGCGCTGGACAAACACGGCGCTCACAATAGTTATTACTTGCACAACGCCTTCTGCACTTACCACCTGACTAACGACCCGCTGCAGGGCATGTTGCAATATCGCTTTGAGGGTGTTGTTCTCACAAATGAAGAAGACATCAAGGCCCTCAGTTGCGATTTGGACGTTGAACTGGAACGCGAAACATGCAGTTGGCTGAATCAAACGGCCGTGGAATGGCTCAAAGAGTCCGTAGTCCGATCCGTTATCGTTGAATTTGACAGGTACATCGAAGCTGGCGACTTGACTCGAACTCTCGCCCGAATCGAAGAGACCCAACGAGAGAGCGAGCAGGCGGGTGGTTTTGTCGGAATGTACTTGTAAGCTTGCCAACTCGCCCCGAGATGCCATCAATGACTTGCCCCAGTCTCCGGGTGAATTCGCGAGGTAGACACCCTGCCTGAGCACATCAATACTCGGCTCGCCAACGATTGCTGCCGAACAGAGTATGAGCCCACGACCTATATCCTATCATCCGGATGGATAGTTATAGGTGGAGTGCTGGAAGACGACATCAGGTTCTCGTACAAGACTCAGAACGAAGCAAACTCGCATACGATATTTTTAAACGCTGTAGTTTGTCCGGTCAAAGTCAACCATCGTAGTGTGACGGTTCGGTGGGCTCAAGAAAGATCGTCTGGCAAATTGGCTTGTCGTGCTGCGATGCGCGGAAATCTCCATTCTCCGATAAAGGCGAACCACTCATGTTAACGCGACGCGATGCACTCCTTTCAATTGGTTTTCCTTTAGCTGCATGGCAACTGTCGAACATTGCGCGTTCAGCGGAAGTTCTGGCCGACAGACAGCTTCCCTTGAACCGCTTTCCACGCATGGTTCAAGAGTTTTTTGTCAGCCAAGTGCGGCAGGCAGAGCAGCGTCATATCGCGAGACTAGGACAGCTGAAATCCGCAGCGGATGCACAAGCCTACGTGCTGAATGCTCGCCAACGTATTCGTCAATCGTTTGGTCCCGAACCAGAGCGGACTGCACTGAATCCGCGCATCACCGGGACCTTGCAGCGCGATGGCTACCGCGTCGAGAAGCTAATCTTCGATAGTCGCCCTGGGTTCCCGGTCACTGCGAATGTGTATATCCCAAATGTCAGCGGCCGACTTCCAGCAGTCGTTGGCACTTGCGGACACTCAGACAACGGCAAAGCAGCGGCCGCTTATCAGTCGTTCGCACAAGGCTTGGCCAAACAAGGCTTCATTTGTTTGATTTACGACCCGATCGGACAGGGCGAGCGTTTGCAGTATTTAGACGATCAGTACAAATCCACCTTGGGCGCGGGCGTTCGTGAACATTTGCATGCGGGCAATCAGCAGTTTTTGGTTGGCGAGTTCATCGGTATGTGGCGCGCCTGGGATGGTATCCGCGCTCTGGATTACTTGCTGACGCGATCAGACGTAGATCCGCAAATGATTGGCGTCACCGGCAACTCGGGCGGCGGAACCATGACCACTTGGTTGTGCGGCGTCGAATCCAGGTGGTCCATGGCAGCTCCCAGTTGTTTCGTAACGACGTTTCGCCGCAACATGGAAAACGAGCTACCGCAAGATACAGAGCAATGTCCGCCGCGTGCGCTAGCCTTGGGCTTAGACCACACCGACTTTCTTGCGGCAATGGCCCCCAAGCCTGTGATCATCCTGGCCAAGGAACAGGATTACTTTGACGTGCGTGGTTCCGAAGAGACCTACCAGCGCTTGAAAAGCCTTTATCAATTGTTAGGAGCTGAAGACAATATTGCATTGTTTGAAGGGCCGACCGGCCATGGGTATTCACAGGAAAACCGTGAAGCCATGTACGCTTGGTTCCAGCGCGCAGCCGATAGCCCGCGAATGCGCTCGGCCGCGCAAGAAGGACAATTCGACGGCGTGCTAAAAGCAACGGGCCTCGTCCAATTCACGCCCGAGCCAGCCTTGGAGCTCGAAGACGACAGCGCTCTCTTATGTACGCCACAGGGGCAAGTTGGTGTCCTGGAGGGAACTCGAACCGTCTTTGACTTTACGCGGGAAAAGTCAATTCAATTAGGGATGATTCGCGGTAAACCTCGTGGCAGCGCGCTTAAGCAGGCAATCAACGAAGTGCTCAAACTAGCTTCCGTAAACCAGCCAGCTCCGGATTATCGCAACTGGCGCTACCTCGGTGACCGAGGCTATCCTACGAAGAATGCAATGGCCTATACGATTGAGACGGAGCCTGGAGTGCAAGCCATTGCCTATCGCCTTACCGACCAGACCTGGCATTCGCGACCCCCGCGCGCGTCCAAACGAGCGATCCTGTACGTCGCACACTTGTCCAGTGACGAAGAGCTGCGCGAGGAACCGTTGATCCGCCAGGTCATGCAAACCGAACCCAATTCGCCGCTATTCACATGTGACGTTCGCGGTATCGGGGAATCACTGCCTGAAACTTGCAATCCAGGATCATTCCACAGTCCTTATGGCAGTGACTATTTCTACGCGATTCATAGCCTGATGCTCGACCGCCCCTATGTAGGACAGAAAACACACGATTTGTTACGAGTCTTGGATTGGCTGGAATCACTTGGACACAACGACATTCATATACTTGGCAGAGGCTGGGGCGCCTTGGCAGCCACGTTTGCAGCCGTCCTGAAAGACAGCGTGAAACAAGTAACGCTCAAGAATCCATTAACATCGTATGCCGACCTCGCTGAAACGGAGCATCACGCCTGGCCACTGTCGACTTTGCTGCCAAACGTTTTGGCGAGTTTTGACCTCCCAGACTGTTATGAAGAGCTAAGCAAAAAGAATCTCAGGTGCATCGATTGGTCGGGCCCCGCTGGCATTGTACATTCAGCAGAAGAAGCATCGTTTTAGAAACAGAGGAAATTGGCCTGACACTTGTCGCAAAAGTTGCCATCACAGCTAAATCTCCCTTTCCGTGTGAAATAGCGACTTCATCTTTTTGGGCACTGATCCATTTTGTATGGCACTGGAGCGATCTTGTGTGACATTTGCGCATATTCTATGTGGCACACTTGAAGATGTATCGGGTTGCCACCCTACGTAGCAGTGCCCGCAGCCTAGCCTAGGCATCCTGCGCAGGATGCCTAGGCTAGGCTGCGGGC
>JAGQPR010000243.1 GCA_020426625.1 Planctomycetales bacterium | reverse complement strand
TGCGATAGCAATTTATTTTTGTCCCTCACCTCGGTCCTCGCCATGCTTTTTGCTGCGCGGCGCTGTTAACTAAACTGAGGGTGGAGAGGCAGATGAAAAGTGCCCAAATTATTTTTCCGCCAAACCTAAAGCCTTCGACTTCCTCCATGCGGCAGCGTTTCGTGATGGTGGGACCCACATCATTGCAGGCCGATTTCGGATTACCCGTTCACTACCGGGATGTTTCTACTGTGCATCCCAGGTAGGACCCGGTTCAAGCCGGTTTCCATTCTGAACCACATGAGCAATCTGATACATCGCCTTCATATCCTCGAGTGGATTGCCATTAACTACGACGATATCCGCCAGCTTGCCAGGTGCGAGTGTGCCCAGTCGGTCGTCACAACCGAGAAACTTGGCGTTGTGACTAGTGGAGGCCAGGATGACTTCCATCGGTGAAAGCCCAGATTCAAGCAATAGTTCCATCTCGCGTTGGTAGGCCCACCCCATGGGCACTTGGGGTGACCAAGTGTGCGAACCTGTTACGACTGTTACGCCGGCTCGATAGCATTCGCCTACGAATTCCATCATGTGCTCGAAGCCTTCAACGTGAAATAACTCGATATCTTTGCCACCAGCCCGGCGCTCGAAAGTTGCTAAAGTGGGAGAAACGACCACACGCTCGTCCCGCAACAGCTTTAGCAATCGCGCCTTGCGAGGAGAGTTGGCAAAATCCAACGTGGCCCACAGGCGATAGCGTCCATCCGAGCGAGCTGCATTCTCGGCAAATACCGAGGCGCGAAAGCGTTCTGCAATTTCAGGTTCTGCCAATGCCGTTCCAAACGAAGTGATGTGTTCGATGCCGTCCAAGCCAGCTGCGACGGCCAAATCGGCATCAACCAACTCCAAATGGGCCGTGACTGGAATGCCCAGCCCGTGGGCTTGCTCACAGGTTGCGCGAATCTCTGCTAGCGGCAACCGGAAGTACACTTTGATTGCCGATGCTCCCTGCTCAAAGTATTTTCTTGTAGCTCGTTTAGCGTGTTCGATACTCTCGATGGCGACAGCATTGTCAGGCCAGGCCATCGGTGGCTGATCATAATGCGGCCCTGTCAAGAAAAGCCTGGGAGCCAAGCGACCAGGATCAAGGTAGGGAGCGTAAACCTCAATCGGACGGCCGGGGTCGCGAGCCGTCGTCACCCCGTGGGACAGAAACAGCGGCGGGATCGAGTTAATCGAGTCGCCAGTTGCAGTATGGAAATGCGAATCGACCAGGCCAGGCATGACAGACATTCCATGTGCGTCGATTTGCTCGATGCCTGCCGGTAAAGCTACTGTGGCACGGTTTCCTGCGGCTTCGATTTTGTTGCCACGGACGACGACAATCGAATCTTCGACCGGCTTACCGCCAAGTCCATCGATCAGCAAGCCGCCAACGATTGCAAACACGCTCTCGTCAGGTGGATCTGCAGGAGGATTGATTTCCCTCAGCTTTTGAAATTGTTGCGCTTGCAAGTCACCGGGAATGAACCGGAACTGCAAGCCAAACCAAAGCAGAATCAGAAATAGCGATTGTTGTTTACTGACGCGGTTGGCCACGGGAACCTCCTGGATGCTTGGGGCTCCGTATTTTATCCATTTTCAAGGCAATTCCAACACGAACAAAAAAACCCCGAGCATCTGCTCGGGGTTTGCAACTGGCCTACCATATATGGACTAGCGCTTTGTCTTTTTGCTCTTGGCGCCGCCTTGCCGCACCTTAAATCGCGGGTTGCTCTTGCAAATGACGTAGATTCGCCCACGTCTGCGCACGACTTGGCAGTCGGGATGCCTAAACTTCAATGCACCAATGGAGGAAACAACTTTCATGGCTTTCAAGCCTCAAAAACAGTGATTTGTAAATCTTTATGATGACGCAACGGTACACAATCCGTGCGACTGAATTCCAGTACAGAAGTTGCAGATTTTAGGAAGAACAACAGAATTCGCAACAGCAAATCTCCACCCCTGGCGAATCGATGGCCGCTGGATACGATTCCCAACATGACAGGTGGTCTTAACCCAGAGCAGCAAACTGCTGTACAAACGCTCAGTGGTCCGATGCTGGTTCTCGCCGGCGCCGGTTCGGGGAAGACGCGCGTCGTGACTTTCCGCATCGCGAACTTGATTCGGCATGGGACGCCAGCTGAACGGATTTTGGCGGTAACGTTTACCAACAAAGCTGCCAAGGAGATGCGCGACCGAATCACGTCAATGGTAGGGCCCCGGCGCAAGCCACGAAAGGGCGACTCGCCTCAGCCGACCCCCCTTGTGGGCACTTTTCACTCGATTTGCGTACAAATTCTTCGGCGGCACGCGACGAAGCTGGGATATCCCCAACGGTTTGCCATCTACGATCGAAGCGACCAGGAATCGACCGCACGCGAGGTGCTGCGGCAGCTGCGGGTTCATCAGAGCATGCTCAAACCGAGCGATTTCCTAGCTCAGGTTAGCCGTTGGAAGAACGTGGGCATTCGCCCAGATGTCGCCGGTGAGTTTGCGAAAACCGATGCTGAGCACATCGCAGCCAGCGGCTATCGCCGTTACCAATCGGCCATCAAATTGGCGGGTGCCATGGACTTCGATGACCTGTTGCTGCTTACGGAACAATTGTTTCGCGAGTCGGCAGCAACGCGTGTAGAAGAATCATCGCGATTTGATCATGTATTGGTGGACGAGTATCAGGACACCAATCAGACCCAGTATTCGATCATCCGGCAATTAGTGCTTGAGCACCGCAATCTGTGTGTTGTGGGAGATGATGACCAATCGATTTATGGTTGGCGGGGCGCGGAAGTGCAACACATCCTCAACTTCACGCGGGATTGGACTGATGCCAAAGTCATCAAACTGGAAGCCAATTACCGTAGCACTCAAGCGATCACCGAAACCGCCAACCGGCTGATTGCCTTCAACAAGACTCGGCATGCGAAGGTCTTGAAAGCAGCTCGGGCCGGTGGCAGTCCGCCGCGCATCCTGCAATTCAAGAGTGAAGTCGAGGAAGCCCAAGGGGTTACCGAAGAAATCGGCCGGGTTCTGGCCAGCCATAGACGCGAACCCAATGACTTTGCCATTTTATTCCGAACCAACGAGCAACCGCGAGTATTTGAAACTGAACTTAGGAAAGCCAATATTCCCTACGCGTTGATTGGCAGCCAGTCCTTTTTTGACCGCAAAGAAGTTCGCGACATTTTGAGCTATTTGAAGGTTATCGATAATCCGCACGATGAAATTGCCTTGTTGAGAATCATCAATTTTCCAGCGCGTGGAATCGGAGCAAAGACAGTCCAAACACTGTTAGCGCATGCCGTCGCATCCGGAAAGTCGGTCTGGGATTCCATGCATGATCGCGGTTTGGTTTCCGGATTGCCCGAGCCTGCGCAGCGCGGCATTGAACGCTTTAAGAAAGTTGTGAATGGTTTTCGCGATCCGCCGCAACCGGGTAGCCAGCCGTCGGATGCTGTCCGCAGTCTCGTGCATAGCCTGGATTACATGGGTGCCATCGAACGCACCTATCCGACCCCTGAAGAAGTGCAGATGCGGCAGGATTCCGTGGAGGAAGTCATCAACGCGGTCGCCGAATATGAATCGCAGGCTGACGCACCATCGTTATCGGGATTTCTCGACAATGTAGCTCTAGCCGGCAAAGAATTTGGTAGCCCCAAAGAACAGGAAAGAAAACGAAACGCAGTCGCCCTAATGACCTACCACAGTGCTAAGGGGCTTGAGTTTCCCATCGTCTACATGGTCGGTATGGAGGAAGGCATTCTTCCGCACCGTCGCTCACTGGCCGTCGACTATGACGATGTTGAGGAGGAGCGACGGCTATGCTACGTAGGCATCACACGGGCGCAAGACGAGCTGACGCTGAGTTTGTCGCTGCAAAGAATGAAATGGGGCAAACCGCGAGATACTTTCGCCAGTCGATTCCTCTACGAGCTGACTGGCCAGGCGGATAACCCCAACCGAAAAAAGGCCATGGAAGGTGGCCGGAAGGAGCTCAACAACGCCAAACGCGCCGCCAGCAAGAAATCTGCTGCCCCACCAAGCAAATCCGCCAAGAAAACCACGGGCAAACGCTAATTCGGCCGTGAGCCGCGACGCCATTATTGAATTCGAACGCGATAAGGGGTAATTTTGACGAGCGGACCATCAGGTTACTTGGCCCCGACGCATCCCGACCGTCTTAATTAGGAATCGAGAAACTCGTGACGCGAGCCCAGCCCAGTAAAGCGCAGCGCGTACAAGAGTTCATGAGAGCTCACCCTCAAGCGCGCAATCGAGACTGCGTGGAAGCATTGAGAGAGTTCGGTGTGACTGCTGCCGACGTATCCAATGCCAAGGCCCATCTCAAGAAGAAATACAGCCGCCGCAGGTCGCGGACCGTGGCTGCGGTAGCTGCTAGCGTTACCGACGGCGAAGTCGTTCCCGAAGAATTGGGCACGACCATCTCCATGGCGGAAATCGAAGCCGCGATGGACTACGTTCAGCTTGTCGGCGGTATGTCCCGAGCCCAACAACTGCTAGCCATCATTCAGCAAATCAAGGAAATTCAAACTTAGCATGAACAACTGCAAACCCTGGCAATCGGAAATGTCGGACGAACGGTTCGATTTGATGCGGCGGGTGTTATCTGCGCCCAGCCCCATCGGTTTGGAAGCGGCCATGACGAGAGGTGTACTCGAACCGTACTTGCAATCCTTTCAATTGCCCAGTTGGGGAATCCACACTTTCAAGGGCAATGCCAGCATCATTGTTGACACTGCGCCGGACCGACCTGAAGCTTTTTCCGTCATGCTAATCGGACACGCAGACAAAATCCGCATGCAGGTGCGGAGCATAGGCGAGGACGGAAAAGTCTGGGTCAATTCCGACTCGATGCTACCAACGACGCTGATCGGGCACAAAGTTCAGCTCTTTAGTGAGGATCCCAGCGCTCCGGGGAAATGGCGTGTTCTACGCGGCGGAACCATCGAAGCCATTGGTGCCATTCACTTCGCAGACCCCAAACTCCGCTCGGGGGAAAGGGGCATCAAAGAGGAGATGATGTATCTCGAACTGCACATCCACGGCGACGAGAAGAAGGCTCAGGTCGAAGCGTTGGGGATTCGGCCAGGCGATCCGATTTTGTTCGACCGCCCGATCGAACGTGGGTTTGCGCCGAATACATTCTCAGGTGCCTATCTGGACAATGGTTTGGGATGTTTTGTCGTAGCTGAAGTTGCCAGACTGATTGCACAATCGGGAGGCTTGAAGAATCTTCGCTTGCTGGGTGCGATGGCTACGCATGAAGAGATAGGGCGTTTTGGCAGTCGTGTGCTGGCGGAGCAATTTCGCCCCGATGTGACGATTGCTGTGGATGTCGCACACGATTTTGTCGCCGCTCCGGGTATCGCCGAGCGACGCTATGAACCTCTCGAAATGGGAAAGGGTTTTACGCTCACGCACGGGGCAGTTTGTAGCGCTAGCCTCAATACTATGATTACATCGATCGCCAAAAAACATAGCATTCCGATGCAGCACGAGTTGGCTGGACGTGACACAGGCACGGACGCTATGGCCGCTGTCTTGGCTGCGATCGATTCGGCAGCGGCCTCCATCGGCCTGCCGATACGTAATATGCATACCATTTCCGAGTCGGGTCATACCGGTGACGTAGAAGCGGCTATCTACGCCTTAACTTATCTCGTGCAAGATATGGATAAGATGAACGCCGGCAAGGGTATCGCCGCAGATGAACTAAGGGACAGTCATCCGCGACTAGACAACTCAATGCACTTGAGCTATCAACCTGCCACTCGAAGCTAGGCACCAACGCACAAGTATTCTGACGCTCGAACAACCGTGGCTAACGCAAAGCGGCTAATATATGTGGAAGAACTTTTGCGTTGATGCCAGGGTGTTATCTGTTGAAAGTCTTTCGCCTTGACATTCCAGCGCGGATTGATTGACATCAACTTTATCTTGTGTTTCGCGGCCAATAGGAGGCCAGACTTGTCAGACCAAGAACTCCCACAAGCCAACCGAAAACTGATGCAGTTCGATAATGGAACCGCCATCGGTACCGGACAGCTTTGGCAGGACGGGCAGTACTGCTCGATTCTAACCCGTCGCGGTATTGTAGGTTGTGGCATCTATGACTTGCAGACCGCGGCTGAATTCGGTCAGGCCATCGCCATCGCTAAGGGAACGCCAGCTATCCCCCTGGTAACTCCTGAAGATCTTTTGGAGGCGAAGATTGTGGGAGTTACTCCTCAAGCTGCCGCGTTGGGAATCGCTGTCGGCTGTACCGGTCGAGAGGCGGTGGAAGCTATGCTGGCCGCCGATCGTCGAGATGACTGAGGGGGGCCGAGCGAGGAATCGTTGGCAGTTCCGGGCAGGACTCACAATTCGTGGTGCGCCGAATGGAAGGCCAAGTTGGCTTTTCGACGCCTGTAAGCATCCACGCAAAAGTTTTTCCACATAATTAGCCGCTTTGCGTGAGCCCCAGTTGTTCAATCTCAGAAATCGTGTGCGCTGGTGCTTACATTAACAAATGCGTGTACCAGCGTTGTTTCAAAAGCCAATCGTCAGATATCTGCAGGACAGTTGGCAATGCGAATCGAATTCGCGTAGACTAGCCGTATGGGAAGATCGCGTTCCATTGGCCGCCAGCGTTCTCGAGATAAACTGCTATGAAATTTTCAGCTTCCGTGAAATGTGGTTTGACATTGGCTGCATGCCTTTTCGTGGACAGAACTTGTGGGCAGGATATCAAACTGGAGCTTTGGAAAGGCAACCCTCCTGGAAAAATCGCTGCCACAGGCCCTGAAGTGGACATCACCGACGACAACGACAAATCCAGATACGTTGCCGGTGAGCGAGTGATGCGTCTGGGGCAAATCTCTATCCCTATGGTCACGCTGTTCCAGCCGACCGCCGAGTCTAACACGGGTACTGCAGTCCTAGTCTGCCCTGGAGGCGGATATAGCATTCTTGCCTACGACTTGGAGGGCACCGAAGTCTGCAATTGGTTGCAGTCCATCGGTGTCACCGGGGTACTGCTCAAATACCGTGTCCCCAAGCCCAATGGAGAAACTCGCCCCATCGAGCCATTGCAAGATGCGCAGCGAGCGATGTCCATGATCCGTTCAAACGCCGAGAGGTGGGGCATCAATCCGGAGCGAGTGGGCGTGCTTGGTTTTTCTGCAGGGGGTCATTTGTCCGCGAGACTGAGTACAAACTATCAGACCAGAAGCTATGATGCCCAGGACAGCATCGACGAATTAAGCTGCCGTCCGGACTTTGCTGTCCTGGTCTATCCGGCGTATCTCTTTGACAAGGGCTCCGATCGCTGGCTCTCAGAGCAACTGCCGGTCGATGAGCACACGCCACCCATGTTCCTAACGATGGCTTTCGACGACCGAGTCGGACCGGAAAATATCCTGCGTATGGGCCTGGCACTAAAAGAGCACGATGTACCTGCAGAAGTACACTTGTACCCCACGGGAGGCCACGGCTATGGGCTCCGCCGCAGCTCGCACGAGGCGACTAGCTGGCCTTCGCGCTGCGAGGAATGGATGCGAGCCTCAGGTTGGCTGGCCAAATAACTGCCGCATCGCAATACCTTTTCCCAATTCTTTCAACTTGCCAGAGATCTCTGATGTATCAAATTGCAAATTACGCAAAGAAGATAGTGGCTCTACTGCAACTCGTGGAATCGCCGCAGACCAATATGTCCATAGTCGCAGGCAGGCGGCTCTGCGCTGCGGCTCTACTTGTCTGCTGGCTGGCTAGCGCTAGAGTGACGGCAGCGGCACAGGGCGAAGACGTCGCGTCCAGACCAAACATTTTGTTCATCTATGCCGACGACCAATCGTACAAGACACTCAGTTGTTACGGCGCGCAGCCGGAATGGGCGCACACGCCCAACATCGATCAGCTGGCCCGCAATGGCGTGCGATTTGAGCGGGCCTATTTGGGGGCTTGGTGCATGCCCTCGCGGGCCAGCATGTTGACGGGTCTTCTGCAACATGGAGTCGAGTCGATGCGGATGGAAGGCACCTATCCTGGTAGTGCTTACGATCCAAAACAATGCCCTTTCGTACCAAGCCAATTCCGCCAGCAGGGATATCACACTGCCCAAATCGGCAAGTGGCATACCGGCGTTGACACTGGCTGGGGACGCGATTGGGACTATCAAATCGTTTGGAACCGGCCAGGACATCCAGAGAATGCCGGAAACTACTTCGCCAATCAGATCGTCACTTTCAATGGTCAGGATCGTCAGGTTGGCGGCTATTCAACAGACAACTACACCGATTGGGCAATCGAATACATCGAAGGCGCGCATCGAGATCCCAGCAAGCCGTGGTATTTATGGTTGTGCTATGGTGCGGTGCATGGGCCAACCACGCCTGCTGAACGGCACGCCGGAGCCCTCAGCAACAAGCTGGCGCCGGTGCCGCAGGACATTCTCGGTCCATGGCCCGGCAAGCCCGAGTATCTGAGCAAGACAGCCGCGTGGATGACCGCAGCGAACGGCCGACCTGCTATGAAGCCCAAGCAGGTCGCTTCCAGCAACTTCAACGTCAACGATGCTGGTAAGCCGTTTGATGAATGGATCCAGCAAATGAACGAATGCAATATGGCTGTCGACGAAGGTGTTGGACGACTGATGGAGTCACTCCGTAGCACCGGCCAGCTCGACAATACTCTGGTAATCTATTCCGCCGATCAGGGTTACGGTTTGGGGGAACATGGATTCAATCAGAAAATCGCGCCCTACGACGCCACGATTGCATCGCCATTGATTCTCAGCCAGCCCGGCAGAATACCAGAGAACAGAACCTGCAAGCATCCGGTGAACTCTCCCGATCTGGTCGACTTTATGTGCCGCTGGGCGGATGTAGAAATCCCATGGAAAACACATGGACGTGATATACGGCCGATTGTTAACGAACCCGAATCGACGCAGTGGAATGCCCCAGTACTTTTGACGCACACGGCGCGCTCGTACGGCAGCGATACAGATGTTATCCCCACCGACGAGCGTTTGACGATCGTAGGCGACGTGCCCTGGTACGTCATGCTTAGAGACGGAAAGTACAAGTACATTCGCAATTTGGTCGAGGGTGAAACCGAAGAGTTGTACGATCTAGAGAACGACCCGGAAGAATTGACGAATCTGGTCGCTGCGGCAGGACAGCACGCGCGCCTGATTTCTCTACGGGCGAAAGCTGTGGCTGAACTTAAGCGAACGGACGCAGGATTTGTCGACAGCATGCCTGCTACCATGTTGCCATAATGCCTTTGCGAACTCATGCAGATCGCGGATGTATAACGACAACGAAGCTACCTGCCCAGTGTGGCAGGGTCGCGTGTGAGAGGCAGGTCGAAATATCCAAGTTATTCTCCCAAGGTTCCAAACAAAAAAGCGAACGAACCTAGCTGTTAATCTAGTGTCCTGGCTCTAGAGGACATTGATGCTCGCCCGGCGACCCAGGAGACAAGGTGCAGAATTGGGTAAAGTACACGACGCTATCGACCAATCGCTGCAAGATTTTATCGGCAAGCAACATTTGTTCTTTGTGGCAACCGCTCCACTTGATGCAAATGGATTGATCAATGTCTCTCCCAAAGGTCTAGACTCCTTGCGGATTCTGGATGACTATACGGTGGTTTATGCAGACCTAGTTGGCAGTGGCATCGAAACCGTGGCACATGTCAAACAGAACGGCCGCATAGTCCTGATGTTCTGCGCTTTTGAAGGTGCGCCCAAAATCGTACGGTTGCATGGTCGGGGGGAGGTCATTGAGCCACATCACGCAGAATTCGCGGAGCTGTCAGATCAATTGCCACGTTTTGAGGGGCTGAGGTCATTTATTCGGATACGCTGCCAGCGCATCTCCGATTCATGTGGATTCGGAGTACCCCTGTTTGATTTCGTATCGCACCGAACTCAGTTGGTCGCTGCTGCACAACGAAAGGGGCGCAAGGGGTTGCAGCAATACCAACTGGAAAAGAACCAATTTAGCTTGGATGGTTTGCCAGGTATCGTTTGCAGCTCTGGCGACGATGCATCTTCCTAACTCAATTTCTTGTGAGAGCCTCTCTCCGGTGAATGGTGATGTCTCGGATGGTGGCGACCTCTCACACGGTGCTCACCAAAGCCAACCTATCTCTTAGACGATTTGCGGTGAATCATGCAATTGGCCATTATCGACGCGTTTGCCGAACGTGCATTCCAAGGCAATCCAGCCGCAGTGTGTCTCTTGGAACGCGAAGAGCCAGCGACTTGGATGCAGTCGCTAGCATCCGAAATGAATCTTTCCGAAACTTCTTTTGTGCGACCGGTGGATGATGGCTCCTACGAGATTCGCTGGTTTACTCCAATGACAGAAGTTGACTTATGCGGGCATGCCACGCTTGCAACGGCCCACTTTCTGTGGACCAAAGGGCAAATTGCAGGCGATACGCTTCGCTTTCAGTCGCGTAGCGGCACCCTAACCTGCTATCGTCGCAACGACTTCATTGTGCTTGATTTTCCCGCGACCACGGTTGCTATTCAAACTGCCCCACCAGCCCTGTTGACTTCATTGGGAATTCAGCAAGCAATAACCACTGGCAAGTCGCGTTTTGACTGGCTGATCGAGGTAGCCGAGGAAACCGAACTGCGTGCACTCCAGCCAGATTTCACTCTCCTGAAGCAGGTCGCCACACGTGGTGTGATCGTTACCTGCCGGTCACACCATGCCCAATTTGACTTCATGTCGCGATTCTTTGCACCAGCGGCAGGAATTAACGAAGATCCAGTGACGGGCTCGGCGCATTGCTGTCTAGGGCCATTCTGGGGCGAGCGATTGAATAAAGGCGAGATGCGTGCCTTTCAGGCTTCGCAGCGCGGTGGCGTCATCGGTATACAATTGGCTGGCGATCGAGTGCAGTTGTCGGGCCGAGCCGTTACGGTACTTTGTGGACAATTGCAGGTGAGCTCGGATTTGAGTTGAATCTAGATTGTAGACCCAGCATTTCAACTCACTTTCCCCGGCGGACAATTGTCCACAATGCACAAGGAAAAAGTCGAGATTGGCGCAACCGATTCTCCCTTCATCCGTTAACAAAGGCTATTACAATGGTCTCCGGGCCGTTTCTTCGCACCTCAATAGAATCTCACTTTGGAAAATCTGTCCGAAATTCTTGGTGGACGGAAATCAAGATGTTTAGCCCTAGACAAATTCGGAAGACTGCAATTGGCTTGATTGGACGGAGGGAACTCATGCAAGACAGAATCAGGGTGTTGTTTGGAATCGGCTTTTGGATGGCCTGTGCGTCGATCGGATCGGCCCAGGTGGTTCAATTGCCATCCATGGGCAGCGTCAGCTACTCCGGTACGGTCATGGCGCCTGATGCTGGTACCGTGTCGCTTGGGGGAGTGGGGACGGGATATCAAAGTCGCAATTCACTTGGTTTCGGACCCTACTCAAGCAGAAGCACTTCATCAGCTGGCGGAAGTCGTTCACTGTTAGCTTCGGCGCAGATCATCGACTTGAAGGCCTTGGACGATGCGCTTCTTTCGGCCAACATTAGTCAGAAGGACGTCTCTTCAGCTGCCGTACTGTCGGCCAATTCACCCGCCTCAGGTGGAGGACGAAGTTTCTTGAGCGGCATTGGCTCGAATTCGAATGTCGGAAGCGGACAAAACATCCCCGCCCCAGGGCAGTGGCAGCGGGCGATGGCGAACTCGTCGGAAGTCGATTATCGTCACCCCTCCACAGCCGAAGCCGACATTCGCTTTTATCTTTTGAAAGGCAAAGAGGCCGAAGCCGCCAATCATCTCAATGCGGCAAGAGTCTATTATCGAATGGCGGTCGCTGCGATGACTCCAGAAATGACCCAGCGATACTACTTGGCTCTTGAGCAGCGCAAGGAGCAGGAAGCACAGCAGCAGCAAAAATCGGCCAGTAAGAGTTTTTAGGGCGTCGCGCCCCCGTGATGATTGATTGGAAAATGCGACACTTCTCGCTAATCGCCACCACGGTCTGTAAATATTCGAAGGGG
>JAGQPR010000242.1 GCA_020426625.1 Planctomycetales bacterium | reverse complement strand
CCCCGGGCTATTTTCTGCCGCTACTCCGTAGCTGGACCAACTCTGGCAGCAAAACTGCTACGAAATAGCTCAGGAAGTGCAATTCCGCTTGGTCCTTAGCGAAAAGTGTCCATCACATCAATTATTTTCCAGCCATGATGGCTAGTAGCTCACCAATCTCCGCGTCGATCTCTTCGGGATCGTCCAAGGTTTCAAGAACGACATCGCGCAGCGTTTCCCCAAAGCGTTGACGCAACCTATGCAAGGCAACTTTGACGGCACTGCATGACAACGTCAACTCCGTTGCCAAGCTTTCGTAACGAGCTGCGTCCATGGGAACCGTTAGCAAGGGCAACAGCGTTTCATATACGTGATTGCGATCTCGGTCGGCGTAGATCTTATGCAATCGACGACGGACTTCATCCAATAAATTGTTCGCCCAAATTAAACTGAAAATTCGGTCGGCGTCGGGTGCGCTGGCCTCGACATCCAACCAGCGTTTTTCTCCTCGCCCAAAGTCCAAAGAAAGGATACGCTCTCTTCCACCCCGGGCTAGTGCAGTTTCCTTTCGGTATTGATCGATAAGAAATCGACGCCAAGCCGTTAGTAAGTAAGCACGAAATTTCCCCTTGGCAGGATCAGCTGCATTCAGCAATTCCCCACGCACGATCCCTTCGAGAAATTCTTGCGTAGCGTCTTCAGCATCCTCGCGGGACATCCCACGTCGCCGCGCAAAAGTATACAAGGGCTCCCAATAGCGGCGGATAATCTCTTCCAGAGCGGGACGAGCTGTGTCGTCTTGATCCTTGGCGGCCTGCCAGACCAAAGTCCATTGAGTCGTCGCAAACGTGGGTCCGTCTAATGCCATACCTAGATTTGTATTGTTGAAGTTAAATTGCAATAGCGAGCTTAGCCACTAACAATGTCCCAGATCGTGACATCCCGCGTGACTACCCAGCCTGCGCATGCTTGATTGAATTCTGCCAGATGACTGGTTTGTCGATGCTTGGCAAACGACTCGCGATCATCGTACGTTTCATACAGCATTACCGTATCCGGCGTATCCGGACTGACGCAAACATCGAACTGTTGACACCAAGGTTCTCTAGTCAAAGAGTTGTTCGCTTGTGCCTTCACGACATCGAGAAACTCTTGAAAGTTTTCTGACTTTATGCGGAAAACTACATGAACAGCACATTTCGCAGCAGGCATGGCAGGATCCTAGAAACCAAAAAAGTCGTTGAAGGGACCAAAGGACGAGACAGTATCATTTTTCGAATTGCTTCGCGAATTCGCTCTTCAGCCTACCCAACACCTGCGGATGCTGTGAGGCAAGATTGGTCGTTTCACCGATGTCTTCGTCCAGATTCACCAGAAAAAACTCTTTGTCCTCTGCACTCAACTGGCCTTCGTCGGCAGTGCGTACCCTGTGAATCAATTTCCAGGGTCCCTGACGGATAGCCCACTGGCTTTGCGTATTCCAAGCAAGCCAGTCGTGTGGGCTGTCGGCGTCTGCCGAACGTAGCACAGCCGCAATACTTTTACCATCGACACTCTCGTCAAGCATGTGGACGTTGCATAATTCGGCCAGCGTTGGTAGCCAATCGCAAGCATGAGCCATCTGCGTTCGCACCGCGCCCTGAGGTAACTGGCTGGGCCACGAGATGATTGCGGGCAATCGTATACCGCCCTCAAACATACTAAATTTCTCGCCGCGATACGGACCACTACTTCCTCCGCCGTAATGAGCTCGCTCCTCGCGTGAAAAGCCGTTGTCCGACTGGTAAACGACAATTGTGTCTTCTCTCAAACCTTCCTTTTCCAATAGATCAAGTATTCTGCCTACCCTCGCGTCCAGCGTTGACAAGAATGCAGCGTATAAATTCCTGGGATAGGAAAGTTCACGATAGCGTTCGACCCAACGCGGATCTCCCTGATAGGGATAGTGGGGCATGTTGGATGCAAAGTAGATGAAAAACGGTTCGTCACGATTTTCCTGGATGAACTGGCTGGCTTTATCAACCATCAGATCGGGAAAAAATTGCCCCGGCATACGCACTCGCAAATTGTTTTCCCACAGGTCGTGTCGGTTGGGTCCATTCCAATAAAAAAAATGCGCGAAGTTGTCGATGCAGCCCGACATGTGTCCAAACGAATAGTCAAACCCTTGATCCAGCGGTTTACTTCCTGGGCCGTGTCCCAAATGCCACTTGCCAATATGCGCTGTTCTATATCCAGCCTGGCGAAACATCTCGGCCATTGTGACCGCTGAATCGTGCAGTCCCTGATTACCGGTTTCAAGTTCCAAATTGTCGACATCCTCGCGAGGGCCTGCTCCGGCATTGTTGGGAACGCCCACTCGCCAAGGATATCGTCCAGTTAGCAGCCCCGCCCGGCTTGGAGAACACACAGGAGCCGCGGAGTAAAATTGCGTCAGCCGAACTCCGGTGGCTGCCAGTCGATCAACCGCTGGCGTCGTCAAGTCTTGCGCTCCGTAACATCCAGCATCTACCGAACCTTGGTCGTCAGTCAGAATGACAATGACGTTTGGGCTCTTGCCGCTGGCGACAGCTGCGATCGAAAGGATGCCGCCAACCAAGCCAACGGCTATCGAGAAAAAGCGTATCATGGGGACTCCGCTCACGTGAGGCTATTCCGTTTGTATTAACAACACAGTTTGGTCGATGGATGTGATGGTGTAAGCTTGACTCTTTCCACCAGGCCAGGCCACTTCCACCGTCATCGAATCCGGCAGATCCGCACCAAGCCCGAAAAACAGCTGAGTCCCGTAATGGCTTTGATAGCCCCGCCCATTGTACACTTCGGCAACTTGCCGCACTCCGTTGCACAACAGCGTTACGCGAGCTCCCGCGCCGTCTCGGTTTGACGTAACTCCCACCAAGCGTATTCCCAACCAGTGATTCGAGTCCGCACTGCGATTCTGAAGTGCGGAGAGTTGATCATTGAAATTCAGGATGACGGCGTCGGGCCTGCCATCGTTGTCCAAGTCGTCGATCGCAGCCCCACGGCTGCTCTTTATGATTTGCATACCGCTTCCTGCCATTGGGCTGACATCCTGGAATCTACCACGCCCATCATTTTGCAACAGATAGTTCTGAACCATCATTGTCGTACGGTCATCAATGTACTGGATGTTGTCCATAAAATGGCCGCAGGCAATAAAAATGTCTCGGTCTCCGTCGCGGTCGAAATCTGTAAAGGACACGCCCCAATTGACGTGCGGTAACAACGAAGTGGAGACCCTGGAAGCGTTGGTGACATCTGCAAAGAAGCCACCTCCTTCATTTCTGTACAGAACGGGCATTTCAGCTTGAAAAGTTGTGGTAATAATGTCAATTAACCCGTCACCGTCAGCGTCCCCGCAATCGACACCCATGTTCCCGTTAGCACGACCGGCGCGATCTAATGCGAACCCCGCCAACATGGCGTTCTCGGAAAACCGTCCTTGTCCATCGTTAACGAATAGAAAATTGGGGCGACTATCATTGGCAACAACTATGTCACAATCCCCGTCGGGCTCAATATCTGTCGCGATCACTCCCATGCCGGTCCCGGCCACAGTGGAAACTCCAGATTCTTCACTAATATCAGAGAATGTTCCGTCTCCGTTATTGCGAAACAGCATATCCGGTTCGGGTGGATAATCGGCCGGTCCTGGGTGAAACTGGTATCCGCGAACCATCCGCGTGATGTGTTGATCAAAAGTGAATTTCTGATAGTTGGCGCAGTAGAGATCCAAGTCACCGTCGCCCTCGATGTCCAAAAAGGCGACTCCGGCGCCAAAGCGTTCACCAGCGCTCGTTCCCGTGAATCCGGTAATATCTGTGAAAGTACCATCGCCGTTGTTTAGGTAAAAAGAATTCGGACCAAAATTGCTGATCACCAAGTCGTAGTCACCGTCGTTGTCGTAGTCGCCAGCGACGACACCCAAACCGTAGCCTGCGTCTGCTACCCCGGCTTTCTCGGTCACATCCTGGAATTTAAACCCACCCAAATTCCTATACAGCACGTTTGTTGGAGGTGTTGCAACGACAGTACCAGGCAGCGCTGAGCCGTTGAGACAATAAACATCCAACAGACCGTCGCCGTCGTAGTCAAATATTGCCAGTCCAGCCAACATGGACTCGACCACGTAATGCCGCCCACTCGCACCGTCGGTATGCACAAAACTCATCCCAGTTTGGTCTGTTACATCAACCAAGTTAATCTTCGTTATATCGTCAGCCTTTGGTTGCGAGGGACACAGACAAAGGATGGCAAAAAGAATGATCAACCACTGGTTTGAGCGGTTCGCTGGGAGATTGCCCAAGAACTTCGGCCAGATAGAGTCGCAGCCAGTACATCTCTTTTGTCGTTTGGATATATCTAGAGAATGTCGATACTGCCGATAAAGTTGCACCAAAATAGAATTCACCGCAGTGGCTGGGTAGAAGGGCGGCGGAATTTTCGGTGAGCTGCCTTCTAGCTGGTCGTGCATCATTGACCTACTGCTTCGTCGATTCTTCGCGCTGGTTTAACAGCGGATGTGCCGGGTTCAATTTTCTGGCCTCAGCAATTGCACTGCGCGCGGTTTCAATCTCGCCGCTGGTTTCGGCGATGACTGCTACCAGCATCAGTGACTCTACGCTGTAGTTTAATTGTAGGACGCGAGCGGCGAACATTCTCGCCTCGGCTAGATTTCCAGTAGCCAGCTTGAGACGGGCAAGTGCGGAAAGTGAAAGGACGTCTGACGAATCCAGTGAGATGGCTTGATTTAGCGTTGTCTCCGCTTGCACAATATCGCCAGCTTGCAACTGCAGACTGGCAAGATTCGTATAGTTGAGCATGTTCCGCGGCTGCAGCTGAATCAATTTGCGGTGCACCGAGAGCGCGCTGGCCAGATTGGCTTGCTTTCTATAGACCGACGCCAGCGACATATACGCCTGGCCATTGTCAGGGGACAGCTCTAGGGCACGCAACAACCACTTCTCTGCTTTATCCAAGTCATGGTGCTCTTCGTAGACTGCGGACATCGAGAGCATGGCATTTCCTGCCAGTTCCCGCAACACACTTTCGTAAGTATCTTGAAACTGCACGATGTTAGCGGTCCGCGCTGCGTTTAGCTCAGCCAACTTGGCTTGCGTTTGGCTTGCCAACTCTCGCTTGCCCTGTCGGGCTAGGGCAGACATTTGAATAAATAACGCCGGTTCGGATTCGCCAGCCAACTCGATGGCTCGGGCGATAGTCAATTCTGCCTTGTCGAATTCGCTCAGTTGATTCTGAACACGAGCCAAGGCAAGCCACAGTCCATCTTCGCTAGGATAGGATTCGACGGCCGCTTCCAGCGACTTGCTGGCAAGTTCCAATTCGCCGGTGTTTTCATAGGCAGCAGCCAACTGCAAAGCCATTTCATAGGAATCAATTCCTCGCGCCTGAGCTGACTTGAGCAACTCGATACTTTGCGATTCTCTACCACTCTTATTAAGCAATTCTGCCAAGCCAGCATATGGGCCGGGAACAGTCGGTGAAAGTGCCAGGCATTTTCTCCAAGCCTCCTCTGCTACTTGGCTTTGCTGTAGTCCATAGTGGACTTGAGCCGCGAAATGGAATGCCCCTGCATCGTCGGGGTAACTCTGCGTAATCGAATTAGCCAAGCCGAGCAGCTCGTCTTGGAGAACTGCGACGTCGATCGCTGCAGGCTCTGTCGGCAAGACGGTTGTCGCCTCAGATGGCGGAACTGGATGAATCTGCGCCGAACTGCTGGACACAACCGGACCAGGCAAGGCACTTTCCGTTGGCAAAGCAGCTGCATCAATAGCGAGATTCGACGACGACTTCTCAAGTTCATCATCTATAGGCGTCATCCAAACGAACACAAAGATAATGGCAGTAGCCCCAACGACGGCGGCGAGCAACACTTGCAGCAGACGGTTCGGTCCAGAAAACGACTCTGGCTTCTTCGAGCTTGGTGGGGACGAACGTCTGCGTTTGCTCTTTTTATTCGTCATGTGCGAATGGATTGCTATCGAAAGTTGAAGCTAGGTGGTTAATTTCTTGTACCGGAATTTACGGACCTCGTCTTCACCGATCCCCAGCCGCTCCCGCCGCTGCGCTTCGTAGGTGTCGAAGTTGCCTTCGCACCAGTGAACGTGGCCATCCCCTTCGAATGCCAGAATGTGAGTGGCGATACGATCCAGAAACCAACGGTCGTGCGAAATGACTACCACGCAACCAGCGTAATTCAGAATGGCCTCCTCAAGCGCTCGCAATGTATCCACATCCAAGTCGTTGGTTGGTTCGTCAAGCAACAGCACATTGCTACCTCGCCTCAGTAGCTTGGCTAAATGCACACGGTTTCGCTCGCCTCCCGACAGTTTGCCAACTTTCTTTTCTTGGTCCGGGCCGCGAAAATTGAACTTCGACACATAAGCTCGGGCATTTACTTTACGACCGCCCATCTCGATAAGATCTGTACCACCACTAATTTCCTGATAAACAGTGGCGTCGGCGACCAATGAGTCTCTGTTTTGGTCAACGTATCCCAGTTCAACGGTGGGGCCGATTCGCAGCTGTCCTGAATCAGGAGTCTCTTGGCCGGTGAACATTCGAAACAAAGTCGTCTTGCCAGCTCCATTGGGGCCAATCACGCCCACGATACCTCCCGCCGGAAGTCGGAAACTGAGCTGTTCAATCAGCACTTTGTCACCAAACGATTTTGAAATGTCGCTGGCTTCGATCACCAGCTCTCCAAGATGCTTTCCGTTGGGAATCTGTATCTCCAATTCGTCAGGTCGATCCTCGAATTGCTCGGCAGCCATTTTTTCGTACGACGAAATGCGAGCTTTACTCTTGGCCTGTCGAGCTTTAGGTGACGCGCGAATCCACTCCAGTTCCTTCGCCAGCGTTTTCTGTCGGCTAGCCTGCTGGCGTTGCTCGCGCGCCAGTCGCTCCTGCTTCTGCACAAGCCACGACGAGTAGTTGCCCTCGAATGGGTGACCTTCGCCACGATCGAGCTCCAATATCCACTTGGCCACGTTGTCCAGGAAGTAGCGATCGTGGGTGACAGCTACCACCGTGCCCGGATACTGATCCAAATGCTGCTCTAGCCAGTGAATCGATTCCGCATCCAAGTGGTTGGTGGGTTCGTCCAACAGCAGCAAGTCAGGCTGTTCAATCAACAGCTTGCACAAGGCTACCCGCCGGCGCTCACCGCCAGAGAGCTTCGACACGTCGGCGTCTCCGGGCGGCAAGTTCATGACCGTCATGGCTACTTCGACTTGACGATCTAGCTCCCATAAATTGTTGGTGTCGATTTCGTTCTGCAGTCGTTCCATCTCGTCGTATAGCTTTTGGAGCTTGGCCTCGTCGGTAACCTCGCCCAGTTCCATGGAGATTTCGTTGTAGCGATCGAGCACCCGTCGTCGCACAGCGATTGCTTCCTCGACATTCTGCTGCACGTTCTTGTCGGGGTTTAGCTGCGGTTCCTGCGACAAGTAGCCAGCGGTAAAGCCTTGAGTCAACCTCGCGTCACCATCGTAATCCTTGTCAACCCCCGCCATAATTCGCAGTAGCGTACTCTTTCCAGCGCCATTGGAACCCAGCACGCCGATCTTGGCTCCGGGATAGAATGACAACCAGATGTTCTTGAGTACTTCCTTTTGGCCATGCTTCTTCGTCATCGATTCCATTGTGAAGATGTACTGCCGGCCCATGTCTTTTCCTAGTAGCTAATGAATTTCTTTGAGTGATATTAAATTGCACGCGATTGAATGCAGATTACTGAAACTATTGAAGTCGTCTGCGTCGAGTATTCTTTATATCGAGTCCGTCTTAAATGTTGTATCTGTCTCTCTTTGCGCCGCGGGAGATACAAACGACCTCCGCAAACAATGGCCAGTCGCATGGACTTCGATTGTCAGCTAAAATAAAGCATTGTCGCGATACTCTTTGTGACGCTCCGCCACGTTAGCACTTGGGTGCCAGACTCCGTTGGGAAAAGCTACCAGGCTCGCAATTCCAGCAGGCGATGCTCGTGGCAAGCAAGAAGTTTTCGTCAGTCATTGAGGTATTGCAACGCTTCAAATCACTCGTTTGTTTTCCACCTGCAGCAACCTATCGCGTAGCAGCCTGCTAGCAACCCGCACCGCATGGTCCTTCACTTCCCTTAAATACTCGCCAAACTTGGGCGGATCTCTTGCTGCCTGCGTACTGATCTTGGTGTGCGACTCCGTTGATACAACAGCTAAACAATTCCGAATCTTAGACTATTCACCCAAGGAATTTACACCATGTTTGCCAATTTGGTAAGACGATCTCTGATTGCCCTGCCTGCCATCTGCTCTGCTTGGGCGATACTTTTGCCAACTGCAGGTATTGCGGAAGAGACGAAAGCGCCAGAGTTTGCCGATGGCCCCTGGGTCTCAGACGTGTTATGGATCGCGCCAGACCGCTTGGTGGCAACTCAATCTCAGGGCCTGCCACTGCGACCCGCAACGGTGGTAACACTCGACGCGGCTACGCCCTCCAAATTTCAGGTCGCCGGAGAGGCGGAAAAATCGCTGTGGAGTGTAGTTGCCATTGATGCTCAGCATTTCATCGTTAGCGACTACGGCGGCAGTGTTTACGCAGTCCAGGATGGAAAGGCTGCGAAGTTTGATCTGAAGGCCCGCTGGATACGAGCGCTGGCAATTTCGGCAGACAAGCGAGTTCTCGCAGGGGCAGAAGATGGCAAGCTGATTGAGTTAGATCTTGAAAAGAAGACCCAGTCTCGCAGCATTGACGCTCATGCGTCAGCAATAATGAGCATTACGTTTTCTCACTCCGGTGACAAACTGGCCACAACAGCAAGCAACGGTTCCATCAAGATTTTCAACTGGCCTGCGCTGGATCAAACCGCGGAATTGAAGGCAGGCGACGCCGTCTGGTCTGCTCTCTTTTCGGCCGACGATACACAACTGATTACTGCAGGCTCAGAGCGAACCATTGACTTGTGGAACCTTGCAACCAACGAACGTGCACTTTCGATTGCCGCGTGCAGCGATTGGGTATCCAGCTTGGTTGCATTGCCGGGTTCGAGCCTGATCGTAGCAGGTGGTATGGACGGGAACGTAACCGTCGTCGACTATGGCATGATGCATTCAGTTGCTCGGGCAAAGGTCGCCGAGAGTGGTATCTGGTCGATGGCCCTTTCGCCTGACGCGAGTCGACTTGCTGTGGGAACGCGTAAGAATGGTGTTTCGATCATTGACGTCGCCGATTGGAAGCAAGCCGCCGAGACGGCCGCAATAGAAATGAAGAAAATAGGCCCGCCATCGCCAAAGCCTTGATACAATCGCGCTGCCCATCAAGCCGCCCAGACAATGACCACCGGCAAAACCGGTGGCTTGAGGAAGGCCCCTAGAAGGGCCATGAGACTGAGCCATAAAAGCACGAAGCGCGAGTGCGTGAGCCCCACCTTGACCGCAGCGCTGACACACTCGCTTGCGTTTCGTTCTTGTAAGAACGGCAGAGCCTGATTGGTTCGCACCAGCAGAGCTGGTGGTTTACGGTATTGAATTAGCTCGGTCGAATGAGCGGCTCGCTCAACTCTCCAGCGTCATGCCGCCAGCGCTATCTACAAAGATCACGCGGGGCAACTTGCCAGCCAGAGATTCCAGTCGCTGATACATGTCAACTTCCTGACATTCCTCCGGAGTTTGGAAGCCAAGCAGGACAATGGCGGCAGTCGCCGACTCGCGTTGAATGACAACTTCCGGCAGCTCGGAACTTACGATGACTTTGGTTTGAATGGAAATGCGGGCCTTTGCCCCCAATTCGACCAAATGGTTGTTGACCTCTAGAACCGCTTCCTTTTTCTCGACCACACGCAACACGCGAATCGGATTGTCGCGCCATTCCTGATTTTGGTGTAGCAAGTGAGCTAGCAGCAACATGAGCTCTCCATTCTTCATTCCCCGCCACCACACATCGATTGATCCGGCTGGCACCGCCCAATGCTCTTCCACAGTGGACTCATCGACTCGAGATTCTGTCCGGTGCGATAAAAAACGTGCTGCGAGCACGCTGCGCTGCATGCGTGCGATTAACCGGATGTTGGCACCAAACAGTTCTGCTTTGCCGCTGTCCCGCGGCCATCCCATGAGAATTGTGTTGGGCCGCAATCCACCGATACCGTAGCACTGCAGGATCGCTTCGATTCCATCGGACAGATGTTCGTTGCACAAGACCACGGGAAACGCTTGCAATTCTTCTTTGGCAATGAACTTGCGCAAGGTTTCTTCGTAGCGACGATGACGTTCGGCTAGCTCCTCAATTTCACCGGTGACGACTTGGGCGAGCGACAGTACACCATGCCCCGAGGTCAACCAGTGGCCGTAGATAGGAATGTGAGCACGATTCCATCCCGTACCACTAAGGGCCATGATAATTGGCCGCCAGTTTTTCGGATGGTAGACTTCATCTTCTAAGCGAAGCAACGCTTTGCGGGCTTTTTCAAATGCGACGCCACTTTGTAGATCGCCCCACCGCGACTGTATTTCACGGCTACGAATGTACCACTGCAATCCCGCAATGAAGAGAATGCTGACCGAAGCCCAAACCCAGTTGATGAGAAACATGACTCCGATGCATCCCACTGCTCCTAGCGCAGAAATGGACCAATGGCAGTATCGGAAGGTAGGGCGGTAGCTGGGATTCTTGGTGATAGATTCATAGAACGTCGCCAAATTCAACAAGCCGTAGGTGATCATGAAGAACATCGTGATGATCGGCGCGATGGCATTCAGATCACCAAGCACGATGCAAGATTGGGCAATGACAAAGGTCAGTACGGTAGCTCGACGCGGCTCGCGCTTGCGTCCGCTTCCAGCGCCAAAGAACTCCAACCACGAAAATACTTCGTCGCGCGCAAAGGCCTGCAGAATCCGCGGAGCTCCCATCATGCTTCCCAGTGCAGAAGAAAGCGTAGCGGCGAAAACACCCGCTGTAATCAACGAAGGCCACAAGGCAATGTCGCGAATCACCATGTCGTTTTCGATCAGCTCCTCTGCTGGTCGGCAGCTGCCAAGTAAAAACGCTTGTGAAAGATAAATTGCACCGGTAACAGCCACTGCTAATAAAGTTCCACGGGGGATAGCACGCGAGGGATTGCGTAGATCTCCGGACATATTGGCGCCTGCCATAATGCCCGTCACGGCTGGGAAAAACAGCGCAAACATGGTGAACCAATTCTCGCCCGGCCTAAACTGCGAATAGAGATTGTCGACCACAAAGGCAAATTCAAAGTCTTGAGCAGCACCGATGTAGAAAGATAACAATGAAGCCGCCAAAACTGCCAGAATTGCGTACTGCACCTTGACGGTCCAGCCAGCACCAATGTAGACGCAAACAAACGTCAACAAGTTGACGATCGAAGCGACTTCCAAGGCGTGGCCAGCAAAGCTGGGAAAAGTAGCGACCCATGCCTCTGTAAACCCAATCACATACATCGCTACCGAAATAGCTTGCGCGGCAAAGAACAGAACGCCAATCGCTCCACCAAACTCGACGCCCAACGATCTGCTGATCAGGTAATACGCTCCCCCAGCTTTTACTCGCGTGTTTGTGGCGATTGCCGCAAGGGACAGCGCGGTAAGCGTCGTAATCAGCTTGGCAGCCAGCACGATTCCAATGGCATAGAGCACCCCGGCCTGCCCTACGATCTGTCCAAATCGCAGGAACATGATCACACCGAGAATTGTTAGCGTGCAGGGCGTGAATACCCCGCCAAACGTGCCGAACTTGCTCCGATCAGAAATCGTTTTGACATTCAATCGAGTCCATCCTTTGCAGGTTGTTTCTGCACTTCTCGCCAGTCGCCACCAAGTGGGGCAGCCTATCCGGGGCTGGTGTCGCAACGCAGCGTTTTTCTTCGAGTCCCAGAGAGACTCAACTACGTGAAATGTCGACTAACCCGCACCTGCATGTTGCTAAACGGTTTATAACATGAAAAGGTGGCGATAAGCGAGAAGTGTCAATTGTTCCGTATTATTTAGTTAGCCACGGTTGTTCAAGTATGAGAAAAACTCTGCGTTGGTGCTTACTACAACGGGAACATTGT
>JAGQPR010000241.1 GCA_020426625.1 Planctomycetales bacterium | reverse complement strand
TATCGTTGGCAGTGGTTCAGCTGTCAGACGTATGGCTTTAGCTGCGGTTGCAGTCGTTGCAGAGATTTGTCGCGATGCGACGATTTCCGCGTTTCATCAATAAACGACTGCTACCAAATCAAGCGTTGGAAAATAACGCACCCTTGGGCAAGTAAGCGGTTGAAAACCGGAGATAACGCTCTGCGGCTGAAGGGACCGTACCGGCCGATCGCAGCGTCTGGAATCAACGCAGAAACAGCAATACGTATGCGGTGGCAAACGACAATTGCAGTATTGCGAAAGGAAGTGCCATCTTTACAAATCCGGCAAAGCTCAAGTGCAATTCATGTTTATGAATGATGGTGACGGCTACCAGCGTTGAAGCTGAACCGATCGGTGTGATGTTGCCGCCCAAGTTGGCACCGAAGACGACCGACCACCAAAGCGGTGATGCGGAATCGGTACCCAGGCCGGCCAAGATCTTGGCCAACATCGCGGCTAGGGGAATGTTGTCTGTAACCGAGCTGAACATCGCCGATGCCAGCAAGATCGCTCCCGTTCCCAAGACGGGTCCCAAGCCAATGATTTTCTCCAGTCCTACACCAATCGCATTTAGTACTTGAGCGTGTTCCATCACATTGATGACGACGAATAGTGCCATGAAGAAACCTAAGAGGTCCCAGTCAAGCGCTCGATAGAACTCATCCGCCTTGGACTTGTAACGGATCAACATGATGCCAGCAAAGGCCATGGCCACAAAGCCCATCTGCAGATCGCTGATATACGGCAAATAACTCGTCGTAGCCATGGTGATGATGAACAGCACCAGCATCGCCGCTCCAAACCAAAAGAAGGATTTGCTCTCGATGCCGTCATTCTCATCAAAGCTGGAGACTAAAGCAGCTGCTTCCTTTTTTTCCTCGCTACCTCGTAGCCGGTGAATACTGAACATCCAACAACCAAGCGCCAGCGTTGCAATTGTGCTAACTACCACAAATGGAGCTGCGTTCAAGAAAAAAGTAACGAAACTAATGCCCGCCGTCGTTCCAACGATGATATTCGGGACCGAGCTAATCAACGTCAGCAGTCCGCCAATATTCGTCAGCAGCCCTTCTACAAGCAAGAAACCCAGTAGCAATTCACTACGCTTCAGTTTTTCGAGCGAAACGGCTGTTAGCGAACCGACGATAATCATCGCTGTAACATTATTTAAGACCGCAGAAAAAACCACCGTCATCAATCCGTAAGCTACTAGCAAGTACAGCGGATCTCCGCGCGTCGACTTGGTCACGCGAATGGCGAGCCAAGTAAACAACCCCGATTTGCTTGTGATATCTACAAACAAGCTGGAGCCAAGAATAATCGCGATTACACCCCAATCGATTGCTGGAATGTAGACCGGCATTGATATTTCGTCGCCACCGACGTGGATTTCCTCCTCGCTAGTGGGTAACTCTTCCTGCTCTCCAGGCAGAGCTTCAGCGGGAAGGCCGGTTAAGGTGTGACTGCCAACTACCACTTCTTCAAAAGGCAAGATGCGAAAAATCGTTCCCAAAAGCAAGCAGACGATCGCGCAGATGCCCGCGATCACTGACTTCTTTGCATGGATCTTTTCTTCAAGCGCGAGGCTGGCGATCAACACTACCAAAATCGCGGCAAAGAGTATTGTCACTCCTGCAGGAACACTATGTTCCGCACTGGACGAGCTGGCGGTGATTTCTTCGGTCGCCAGTAGGAGAAAATTCATAACTGCTTAATCCGTTTTCGATCTGGTGGTCAGCCGCCTCTCAGCGTCATGATGAAATGCAGCGCAGACCAAATGAATCTCTTGCCTTTTTCTAAGCTAAAGAAACGTTCCCAACCTTTAAGTCTCTACTACGGGCTCGGCGGTCCTTCTAAAGCATCAGTATGGGCGTATTCCGCAGCTCTACACACAACGGATAGGCCAATCCATGCATGGCCAATTGATCCTCTTGCTTGGTGTTTAGTACCAAAAGATCAACGGCATGCTGCTGAATCAATTGTTGATAGTCGAGCAAGCTGTGGCCAAATGTGACAATCTCTCGCACCTGAATGGGCAGCTGTTTTTCGGCGATTACACGTGAGCACGATGCAATGTAGTCGCGAGGTTCAGCCAGCAGTTGTTCTCGTATTGAGTCCCTAGCGGAGTCGGTCTCTATCGACGGGATCTTGGAAATTACGCTCATGAACCGCTCAAAAACTTGTTGATCTTCGACATGAGTAAGCAACAAGCTTCCATTAGGAGCAGTCAGGCGGGCTGCGTAGCTAACCAGATGGTGATCGCCCGTTAAATGGTCAGCGATCGCCATCACCGTTCCGGTCGACTTGGGAATGGCAGCTGTCCGATGGGGACTGGGCAGCACCAGCACCGGTATATCCGTAACTTGCGAAAGTACGTCCAGATAAACTCCCAAGCTGTAGGGATAGTCGGTAGCTGGAGCATGCAGATTTCGGAAAGTGCACACCAGATCCGGTTGCAAATCATTAATGCGAGAGACCACATCGCTGACTGAACTGTGTTCGCTGCCAAGCATCTGATGCCAAGTGATTTGTTTTTCTAGCAGCGTCGTGTCGAGGAAATCCTGCACTTGATGCATGAAGCGTCTGCTCAGCGCCTCATCACCATCTGAAAGAACGAGCATCGAATCCAAATCTACCGTTTCCAGTTCAAATAGCTGTTTGTCAGCTTTTTTGAATATGCTCTCAAATTGATCGATATTGGTCATTCGTCCGATTACATTGCGAATTTCGACACTTAAGCACCAACGCACAAGTTTCTGATATTTGAACAACCGTGGCAAACGCCAAAGCGGAAAACGATGGAAAAACTTCCGCGTGGATGCTTACAGCTAATTCGAGAAGCATAGCCTAAAAGACATTACAAATCTAGCACGTCAGCCAGCTTCAATGACTGTCGATCGGTGGCGATTGACGGTCCAGGCCAACAGAACAACGGCAAGCACCAAAAAAGTCGCCGAGAGCGGGCGGAGGACGATGGGCCACCAGCTCCCGCCACTTTGCATGAGGCCTTCAGTCAGATGTTCCTCAGCCAAGGGTGCCAAGACAAACCCTATGACGAACGGGGCGAGCGGCAGCCTCCAGCGGTCCATTGCGAATCCTAACAGTCCGAACGCTAACATCACCCAAACGTCAAACATCCGATTTGCGAGCGCATAGGTACCCACGAAACATAAGCTGACAACAACCGGCGCCAGCAGAGAAAGTGACAAGTTACCTAGTCGGGACAACAATCGTGACGTTGCTAGCATAAATGCGAACATGAAGACATTGGACAATAGCAATGTCGCCATGATCACATGAACAACCTCGGGATTCTGTTCCATAAGCATCGGCCCGGGCTGCAATCCGTGTATTGTCAGCGCTCCCAGGAGTATGGCATCAATCACGCTACCGGGTATTCCCATTGATACCAATGGAATGAGAGCTCCGCCTACGGTTGCGTTGTTTGCTGCCTCGGATGCAACGATTCCGTCGTCACACCCTTGCCCAAAGCGTTGCGGTGTCTGCGACAGCGACTTGGCAGCGGTATAGGCCACGACCGATCCGATGTTTGCTCCAACGCCGGGCAGGATACCTACAAAAACGCCAATCAACGACGAACGGACCAGATTAACACCTTGACGAACATAGTGGCTTCCTTTCAGCAACAGACCTCCTTCGACTTTGATTGCCGCTGGTTTCGCCGAATCTGTCAGAATCTGCGACATGATTTGGTTGATGGCAAACAAGCCAATGAGCACTGGCAAGAGCTTAAATCCATCGTCCAACTCGTTCACGCCAAACGTCCATCTCAATTGACCTGTAGCGTCGGTTCCTGGCATCGCAGCTAGGATCCCGAGCGATCCAGCCAAAAAGCCTTTCGAAAGAGAATTTCCACTGGCAATCGCGATAAGAACCATGGCTAGCAGAATTAATGCCAAGAATTCGAACGGTCCGAATTTCAGGCTAAGCCAAGCCAGCGGTTGTGCGAGAAGCACCAAAAAAATCCAGCCGATGATACCACCAACCAGCGAGGCAAAGGCACCCAGCCCAAGAGCGCGATGTGCGTGCCCTGCCTGAGCCATTGGATAGCCATCGTAGGTAGTCATCATAGCGGCAGGAGTGCCTGGGATGCGCAGGAGAGTTGCTGAAACCAATCCGCCCGAAACGCTGCCAACATACATCGACACCAGTAAGATCAGCGCATGCACCGGCTGCATGGCGAATGTCAGTGGCAATGAGAGCGCAATCAGCATGGCTCCACTCAAGCCGGGGATAGCGCCCACAATGATTCCCAGCGCTGTCCCCAGCATCATCATCGAAAGCGAAGCGGGAGCCGCGACAATTTGAATGCTGGTCAACCATTCACTCATGAGGGGAAATCAACTACAAGCACCTGAGTAAACACCACATGCAAGACAAGGCTCAGCAGCAGGGCCGTCGCCACGGCAGGCAAAACCGATTTACCCCCGCGAACTGACAGCAGTCCACCAGTCACAGCGATGAATCCAAAGGTCGCCAATAAGAATCCGCACCAGCGAAACTGCAGCGTGAGGGCATACAAACACACTAACGCAGCAAATACCGATAAGTCAATCTGCTTCTGCCGATTCGATTTGTTTTCAACTTTTATGCCGACTGCATCTTTCGTATTACCCCGTCGTCGACGGTCGAATACACAGACGAGAATCCCTAGTAGCAAACTGCCAACTAGTGAATAGTAGTGTAAGTTCGGCAAGACGCGTGGCGCAGTGCCGGAAACACTGGCGATCCGTCGCTCGCGAACAGACAGTTCGCGTTGAAGTTCATCACCGATTAGGAAAATGGGATCGGTCAACGACTGCTTCAGCTTTGCCCGAACTGCATCCGTATCGAGTGCTGATTTTAGCGAGTTGGCCAGCACGGTGATTTTCGCTGGATCCGTGCCTTTGGGAGCCCACCAGAAGTGCATGTTGGTGCTAACAACGTCAATCCCTTGCTCGATGGCCGTGGGTATCTCTGGTGCATCTAAGTGTCTTTCAGGGGTAAGTATGGCCAATGCGCGGATCCCGCCCGATTTGAATTCGACATACTCCGCGATGGAAAACGTCGTCACGTCGGTATGACCACCGAGCAAGCTGGCAAATCGCTTGGCTCCACCGCCAGATTGCGAATAACGGA
This sequence comes from Planctomycetales bacterium, assembly GCA_020426625.1. Taxonomy (GTDB): domain Bacteria; phylum Planctomycetota; class Planctomycetia; order Pirellulales; family Pirellulaceae; genus Aureliella. The sequence goes on along the minus strand of JAGQPR010000241.1, from coordinate 6,917 downwards.
AGACGGCTCCTGGGCGAGCTTCCTGCAACATCAAAGCAGCAAAGTGGCTCGGTGCGCCCAATCCGACCGCGAAAACTAGAGAATCTGGGCTGCGAGAAGCAGTTTCGAGCAAATCGTTCAGGTTGTGATGTTCTGATTCCTGAAGTACAGCGATGATGTGGGGCATGCTTCCGGTGGCAGCAATTGGTGCAAACGCTTCTGGACCATAATTCGTATTGCCGGAGTACTTGCTAGTTAGTAGCCCCTCATGCAACTGCAGAATGGTGTAGCCGTCGGGTCTGGCATTCTTCACTCGCCGCGACCCAATGGAACCTCCTGCACCAGGAACATTGACTACGACCATTGGTTGCGTAAGCAAATGCTGTTTGCCCACCTCTTCTTGGATGATTCGTGTGAAGGTGTCACTGCCTCCACCGGCATCAAAGGGAACAATGACTTTTATAGGCTTTCTTGGATAAGAGCCATCATCAAGATCGTTGCCGGTGCAGGCCAGTTGCAAACAAAGTAGGGCTACCAACAGACCGAGCGAAAGCTGCCGCATCGCGTTAGGCGACGCATTCCAATGGGGAAGCTTTCTCTGCATCTCGAAACCTGACCTTCGAACTGCTCCTATGGGTTGCACCGCAAGAGTCGCGAGATTTCTTTCGTGGGACAAGTAGAACATTGGCTTTAAGTTTGACCCATGAAGTCTTGCATGGCTACTGGAAGGCCGCGTTCGACCGAGGCCTGCGCTGCCAGACACATCGCCACTGACCAGCGTCCGTCCTCTGCTGTGCAATGCAAGGGAGCACCATGGCGAATCGCATTGGCGAATACTTCGATTTGGTCTTCCAGCTCGAATAGTTCTCCGGTCATCTTGGCAATGTCCACATTATGGACGGTTTTGCCATCAAAGGCCCTAAGGGAAAAGGTGGGATGTCGTGTTCGATCCATCGCACCGCTCCAAGAAGCCCATAGTGCGCCACCTGTTCCGGTGATCTTGACCGTCTGATGATGTTCGAACGCACACAGAGTCTGAGTGACCACAGCGTAGGCGCCTCCTTCAAAATTCAGGATTGCACTGAAATTGTCCTGCAGCTCCGGGTGTCCAGATTGGCTAGAATTTGCCGTGGCGTAAACCCTCGTCGGATTTCCGCTGCGCGATAAATACCAACGTGCGAGATCAAAGAAATGGATGGGCTCTTCCAATATCCAGTTTCCTACCTGCTGAATGTTATATCGCCAACCACCGCTGCCCAAGCGGTAGGGGTTACGCGACAGTTCCACGAGTGCGTAGAGTGGCTCACCGATCTGCCCGTCATCGATCATCTGCTTGGCAAGCCCCCACATGGATGACAGCCGAAGCTCGTGACCGACAGAGAAGATTACCTTTTGCCGCGCGGCCAGTTGAATAAGCTCGCTGCAATCTGCCACCGTCACCGCCATCGGTTTTTCCAACAGGACATGACGGCCGGACTGAATTGCAGCCGAAGCTATTTCGTAATGCAGATAGCTCGGTACAACAATATCCACGCATTCCACATTGGGATCTTCGAGCAGTTTCCGGTAGTCGTCGAAGATTCTTGCAGTGGGAAATCGAGCGCGAGCGTTTTCCTGACTCGTCGTGCTGGGAGCAGCAATGGCCACCAGTTCTGCCCCCTTGCTCTGAGCAATTGCGTTGGCATGATGACCGCCCCATGCGCCGAATCCAATCAATCCGAATCTAACTCTGCTGGACATACTTGCAAAATTCCTGACTTAATTTCCACGCCTGCCGACGCGCGCATGCAAACTGAGTTTACTACAATACAGCTGCAAATATGGTGGCTGCAACGTCGCATCACAAGTCCCCCATAGAAACTCACGAATTTGCTTGGCCTCGCTCACTCGCTTCAACTTTGGCGACTTGTTGCAGGTTACATCATCCGTGGCGGAGATAAACAACAAAAGGAGCTTATGGGATGAACACCGGAATTGACTTTTCGCCTGCCTCGCCATCCATCGAATCACAACAAAATTACGGAGAATGCGAGTTTCCTTTGGTCTTCAGCAACGAAACCAATGCCGACCGCGAGGCGACGTTTCGCTGGGTTGGTGAGAACCGCGCAAAGCTAAAGTCGTTGGCAACCGCGCATGGAGCTATCCTTTTGCGCAATTTCGGCGTCGGTAGTGCGGAGGATTTCGATAGGATGATCGAACTCTTGGACGTGGCCAACTTTCCTTACAAGAAATCGCTGTCCAACGCCGTGCGCGTCAACTATACCGAACGCGTGTTCTCCGCCAATGAAGCTCCACCCCAAGTCAAGATCTTTCTCCACCACGAAATGGCGCAAACACCTCTTTTTCCAACGCGCATTCTTTTCTTCTGTGAGCAGGCGGCCGAACAAGGCGGTGCAACGCCAATTTGCAGGTCGGATGTACTCTTTGAACGCGTCCGGATGGAGGTCCCGCAATTCATAAACAGTCTTGCGCGCTACGGATTGAAATACAGCAATGTGATGCCTGCCGATGACGATCGCAACTCAGGTATGGGCCGCAGCTGGCGCAGTACATTGGGAGTTGACTCCAAAGAGCAGGCGCAATCCCGACTTCGCGAATTGGGCTACGCGTATACTTGGCTCGCGGGGGATTGCCTGCGAGCTACAACACCTACTTTGCCAGCCATCCGGCAATTGGCTGACGGGCGATGTACATTATTCAATCAGCTGATTGCGGCCTACAGCGGATGGAGCGATGATCGCAACGATCCGTCAGACGCTATTCGACTTGGTAACGAGCAAAAGTTAGACGCAGAGGGTGTAGGCCAACTATGTCAGATAGCCGATGAGTTGACCTTTGAAGTTGCGTGGCAGGATGGTGACGTAGCCTTTCTGGACAATACGGTTGCCATGCATGGCAGACGACCGTTCATGGGCAAGCGAAGAGTGCTCGCCTCTCTGGCAGACATGGAAACTCATTCGTTCGATGCCTAGTGCTCTGTCGACCTTAGGATTTTGGTGACAGCGATTACGTGAGATAAGCTTCCATTTTGTCAATAATTTTGAAACCCACCAGCGAGTCGATGATGTCCTCCCGTGATTCTTCCATGCAACCCAACGAAAGCTGTCCGGCACCCGGTCGTTGGTACACTGGCATCGGCCGATACCAGTGGCTAGTTCTGGTTATTGCTTGCGCTGGTTGGGTCTTCGATGTCTACGAAAGTCAAATATTCAATATTACTCGGGCCGACGTACTCAATGAGTTGCTCGCCGGAGACGAAACTCAAGTCAAAATGGTGGGTGATTGGTTCTTGGCCGTTTTCCTGGTCGGAGGAACTTTGGGAGGCCTGCTGTTCGGTTCGCTGGCAGATCGATTCGGACGCGGACCAATCATGATCATAACGATCTTGATCTATTCCCTGTTTTCAGGAATGACCTACTTTGTTGCCAATGTCTGGCAACTGGTGATATTGCGGCTGCTCGTCTCTATTGGACTCGGTGGCGAATGGGCTGTCGCCGCTGCGCTGGTCGCGGAAGTGTTTCCGGCAAGGGCTCGTTCTCAAGCTTCGGCGATTTTTCATGGGTCGAGCGTACTTGGCACTTGGTTGGCGGCTCTGGCAGGCATTTTGGTGGGTAGCCACTGGCGATACGCGTATCTGCTGGGAGTACTTCCGGCGCTTCTGGTTGTTTGGGTTCGGGCTAGCATACGCGAACCGAAGAATTGGCAAGAACGCCGGGCGACGATCGACAGTAAGCGACTCGGTAGCTTGCGAGAGCTTTTCTCCGATCCCAAATGGAATCGCCGAGCGCTGTTTGGCATGTTATTGGCCGCAGTCGGCCTCGGCACTTTTTGGGCGGTTACCGTAGCCGGACAGGGACTCGCCTACGAAAGGGCAATTGCAGCTGGCGTATCCGAAAAGGAAGCTACGACCGCTTCGCGATTCGCGTATGGGATTGTTCAAGCAACTGGACTAGGAATCGGCCTGTTGGCATTTGGGCCAATTGCGGCCTGGTTGGGACGGAAACCTGCATTCGCACTGTTCCACGCGCTAGCTTTGGTGATTGTTCCCGTCACCTGTTTTCTCCCACAGTCGTATTTTCAATTGCTCCTGGTGTTGCCATTCTATGGGTTCTTTACTGCGGGCATGCACTCGGGATACGCGGTCTATTTTCCCGAGTTGTTTCCCACGCATCTGCGCGCCACTGGAACTAGCTTTTGCTTCAACGGTGGACGCCTAGCTGCCGTGCCGGTACTGATTTTTTCGGGCTGGCTTAAGCAAATTCCAGCACTCGATTTGCGCTTTGCTGTAACCGGGCTAGCCCTGTTATACTTGTTAGGTATTCTCCTGCTGTTGTTCCTTCCCGAGACCAATCGCCAGGAGTTGCCAGACTAGATTGCATCGACGGCGGAGTGAGTTGTCGAGTGCCAAGCCTAGGAAACAGTTTTGAGGCCACCGGCGGCGTAATGCTCGATGGGATCGCCATGAGAATGTAGCGGCAGAAAGATTGGCATGCAGAAGAACATTCTGATCACATTGACGATGTGTATCGGGCTAGCGTTGGTGTTTCTTGCAAGTCGGCGGCTAGGTGTCTGGCTTCAAAGTTCCGACAAGAATCGGCCGGATCAGACACAGTTGTCCGCTACTCAGCAAGCTACGCTTTCGGATTCTCCAATCGCACTAAGCGAGCAAGAAGTTGCCGACGGGTTTCGGCTGGTCGATGGAGACCAGGGCAACAAAATGTTTGTGCATCCCCAGTCTCGCAGCTGGCTGGAAGTGCCCTTGCCAATAGCGTCAACAACAGGAGACGCCGACGCCCCCCTAGAACAGGCCGGAAAACCGGCGGCTGCCATGGGCTATTTGGGGCCGCAAGCGTGCGCCGAATGCCATCGGAATCAACATCTGGCCTTCGTTGAAACGGCCCATTACCGCACGTCGCTACCGGCTAATGAAGAAAACATCTTGGGTTCATTTGAGCCTACACAGAATCAAATGAACACGAATCAGTCCCAGCTTCACTTCGAGATGAAGACAGATGAGCAAGGTCATTTCTTCCAAGATGTTGTCTTCGGCAACTTGCGCAGAAGTTTTCGCGCGGATATTGCAACCGGAGCTGGGTTCATCGGACAAACCTATCTGTACTGGTCCAATGACGCGCTATATCAAATGCATGTTTCGTATTTTCGGGAGCCTGATCGCTGGGTTAACAGTCCAGGCTACGTCGACGGTACGGCTTGGTATGCCCGCAAAGTGATCCCCAAATGTGTCGAGTGTCACACTACGTACATGGAGTGGATCCCGGGTTCAGACAATCGGTATCAGAAATCTTCAACAATTTTGGGTGTAACTTGCGAGCGTTGCCACGGCCCAGGGAAAGAGCATGTCGACTTTCACCAGCGCAATCCGAACGTCAAGCAAGGTCGGTCTATAGTTAATCCCAGCGACCTGAGTCTGACCCAACAGAACGACTTGTGCGCTCAATGCCACTTTGGATCGGGCGAACGATTACAGCCACCATTTTTGTTCCGGCCTGGTGATCGGTTGGAGGACTACTGGAATGTGGAGGAATTATCGGGGCCTGAAGAAGGTGGGGTCCACAGTTCGAATCAACTGGCGCGACTTAAGTTGAGCGAGTGTTTTCAACAGAGCAGCGATTTGACGTGTATCAGCTGCCATGCACCACACCACCAGGAACGTGGAGACATCAAGCTCTTTTCAACTCGTTGCATCAAGTGCCATGAACCACCTGACTGTGGAGCCTTTGAGCAGGTGGGGCAATCGATTAGTGATGACTGCATCAGCTGCCATATGCCGCTCAGTGCCGACAACCACCTACCTTTTGAGTCGGCTACGACCGTCCAATTCCCAAAGCTACGCGATCACTACATTCGCATCGAGGGAAAGTAAATCGGATAGCCTTGCTCACCGGGCAGGCTGAAGATGTCTTCTTCGAGTTTAGCGTCGGTGAAGTTCTGCGTTGCCACTACTCCTCGTAAATCACCAAACGCTCCATTGGCATCGGCTTCCATCAGCCGCTACGCGATAGCGTGCGGTTGTCTACACTATTGCTCGGAGTGCGGGAACCGCAGGCTATCGCCAGGCGGCTGATCGGTGGTGCTCGTCACGATCATACACTGTCCGCCATTAGCTTTTCAGCATTCGAGATGCGAAGTTCGCTTGAGAGTAGTTTGAGCAGCAGGTTGTCGCGAAGTCCTCATCAGCCGCTACGCGGATAGCGTGCGGTTGTCTCGCTGTTGCTCGACAGTGCGGGAACCGCAGGTTATCGCTAGGCGGCCGACTGCTCTCACTCTTCTTTTGCATCCTGCACCTCACTGGCATACTGAACTACGACAGCCAGGTCGTCTTCTGAATTAACACATTTCCAATCGCCACCTCGACTCCAGACTGGACGGTCCCTGAAAATATCGTTCAGCTCCCGCAATCCACGCGTGCAATTTGCTTTTAACTGGTCGCGGACTTTTGCCCCATTGTACTTGAGCGCTGTGACGACCACATGAACGTGATTGCTGCGCGGGTTGGCAACCCACAATTTCCACCCACGCCGCTCACAATGAAATTCGATTTCCTGCTTTGAAACGCATCGCTGCTGTTCTGTTAGCAAGACAACGTCATGTAGCAATCGTTCCCGCCTCCACTTAGCCAGCAAGGGTTGCGGTTTCTCGTGCCCGCCCCGATAGTGACGCCACCCACGTTCGTCACCTTGAAGCCATGTGCCGTAGACGGTCCATGTGATAAAAAAGGCAAGCGGTTCATCGATCATTGTGCAGCCCCGAGGTCATAGGTTAAGCGATTGCGAGAAAACGGCACTGGTTACGAAATTCTCATCAGCCGCTACGCGAAAGCGTGCGGTTATCTCGCTGTTGCTCGGAACTGCGGGAACCGCAGGCTATCGCCAGGCGGCTGATCGGTGGTGCTCGTCACGATCATACGCTGTCCGCCA
>JAGQPR010000240.1 GCA_020426625.1 Planctomycetales bacterium | reverse complement strand
GGTGTAAAGTCCCGAGATTATTGCTGAACTTAGTCATGAGTTCATTCTGAGCATCTCTAACAACTCGCAAAGGACGCGAGTCAGCTGTCTTCCAAGTTTGTAGATCGCAACCACATGAACTCGCCCCACTTCCTCAGCCAAGGACCTGGCGATCAAACCGGGCGTGTTGACTTGCCCGGGGATACCAGCCACGAAGCCGACGCCCATGTTGGCGCGAACGCAGGCCGCAGTTACCGCACTGGTATCTGTTTCGCAAACAATGCGCGCAGGACCTAGACTCAAGCGATGCAAGGCTTCTTCCAGCGCCATCCGTCCCACGGAATTTTGGTTGCCGACCACCAGCGGAAAATTGATCAATTCATGTAGCTTAAGATGTTCAACTTTGCATAGGCGGTGCTTGCGCGGAAGTATCGCCATGAATTCAATGGGATACAACCGCTCGACCTTGAGTGACTTGGACAAGACATTCGGAGGGGGCTCGATCAGCAACGCCAAGTCGTCTTTGCCGTCTAGGACCGACTGTTGGGCGACACGATCGCCCCCTGTGCTGAGACGCAACCTTACATCCGGGAATTTCTGGTGAAACTGCCCGAACACAGTTCCCAGTTCTTCGAGCATCATCCTGACACCCGTGCATACCCGCACCTCACCCGATATCCCTTCAGTTTGTTCTGCGACGATTTCGAAGGTGGAATCGAGATTGGCCAGTATCGGTTTGTACATTTGGTACAGCGTCTGCCCCGTTGGCGTCGTGCGGATATTCCTGCCTACGCGTTCGAATAGCTTCGTGCGGTAACGCTTCTCTAACGCTTTCACTTGTTCCCACATCGTTGGCGTTGCTAGACCGATCTGCTGCTGGGCTCCCGCGTACCCGCCGCACTCGACAACCGTGCAATAGGTGCGAATCTGCTGTACCGAGATGGCGTCCGCCTGGTCCAAGGGAAACTTCATGACAGCGGTTATTGCTTAAAGGACGACTGTTTGCTCTACCCTAACGATTGCAAGGAATTATAGAATTGCCCCTTATTATTACAAGGTGTAGATTGCTGTACGCCCTTACAGGCACTTACGGGCAGTGAAATCTACGTACTTGCGGGAGACCTTAAATGCAGAATCGACGATTGGGTTTGAGTCTGCTGAGCGCCCTGGCACTTGTTCTGACCGGTGGATGCGGCAATCCGGAGGAATACGAAGTCGTTCCCGTTCGCGGCGTGGTCACCTGCCAAGGCAAACCGGTGGCGAATGGTTTTGTGAATTTCACTCCCTTGCAAGGGCAAGAACGCGATCCCTCGAAACCCGGAAAACTTGCGTTGGGCAAGACGGACTCGCAAGGGCGCTTTGAGTTGACTACGTACCACAATGGCGATGGTGCCATCGTAGGCAAACATGTTGTAACCGTGTCTCTGGAATTCAACGAGGAAACAGGACAGGATCCGAGCGCGCGATTCCCGTGCCGTAACAAGGAAATCGAGATCGAAGTCAAACGCGGCATGGATGAAGTGAAAATCGAATTCTGAAATTGGTTCTGGACCATCGCCGCTAACTGCCAAGGGGTGATCGAGCGATGCGCAGACTGAGGCACACTCGGTTTGGTCCAAGCGAATTGTGTTTCTGCGTCTTAATTTTCTTCAGGAGTCTAGCATGAAGTCTAAACCAAAACCAAACCGAGGCTTTACCTTGGTTGAGCTCTTGGTCGTTATCGCAATCATTGGAATTCTAGTTGGGCTGCTCTTGCCCGCCGTGCAAGCAGCACGCGAGGCAGCCAGACGCATGCAATGTTCCAACAATCTTAAACAATTGGCGTTGGCTATTCACAATTATGAGAGTGCCTACAAGCGTATTCCGCCGGGATCGATACTACCAAAACTTTTTGCTCAGTATCCTCCCACCACGCACAATAATAACATGGCTCGCACCGCGGGCTGGACTTGGTCAACGGCCATCATGCCCATGATCGAACTGGGCAATCTTTACAATGTGACTGCAGGCATACAGCCCGTGATGGGGCAAGCAGTAGCTGACCCGGTCATGCAGGCCATACTCCGCCAGCCGCTGAGTACGTTTCGCTGTCCCTCAGATGCAGGGCCAGTCACCAATGATGCTCCCTCGGAAAGCCATTTCCGTTTCGGGTTGGTTGTTCAGGGGACCGATTGGTATATCGATGGTTCCACGGCTGGTCCACGAGTGGCGCTATCCACTTCGAACTATGTGGCCATGCATCATCACCGAGCTCACCAAATCAGCAACGGCGTCTTCACCTACAGTGGTTTGTTTGGTCCTAACAGCAACAAGAAATTCGGTGACATTACCGACGGCACGTCCAACACCATTTGCCTGGGCGAACGGGCTTACACGGTCAGTGGCGTGATGATGCATGCTGCTGTGTGGGGTGGCTGTGCTGCAGCCTGGCATGACGACTGTATTGATGATGCTTGGGCTACGGCGCGGTCTCCAATCAACCCTACGCAAGATGCAATCTACAATACCTATGCCCGACAACAAGCGCTTAGCAGCAACCATACCGGCGGCGTCACCGTTGCATTGTTCGATGGATCGGTGCATTTCTTGTCCCAGAACATCGACTTTCGTATGAACGGGGGCAACAATACGACGGCTGCGGACAGTATTTACGAGTACTTGATCAACGGTACCGACGGCGCGGTTGTCACTCTCGAGTAAAGTTTGCAAACTAGTGCGCACGCATCAAAGAAGCACAACCAGGTCACTTTCAATACGTCGCAACGAGGTTTCCATGACTTGTCAACAACTGCATGTAAAGGGCTGGATTTCACTGTCGCTTATTTTCAGCGTCCAAGCAATCGTGCCAGTAATCGTTCAGGCAGATCAGACGAAGCCTCGCTCGCAACCAGACTTGGTGTTTGCAGAACGAGATGGTTTAGTGGCGGTAGAGGCGGAGCATTTCATCAAGCAGGAGCTCACCGACACGCGGGCGTTCTATTGGATGACTTCAACCGAGGCTCCGCAGTTGAAACCTGACGGTGATGATAATCACGCCGCGGATGCTTCCGGCGGTGCCTATCTAGAAGTTCTGCCTGACACGAGAAGAAATCACTCGGAAAAGTTGGTGGCGGGTCAGAATTTCTCCAATCAGCCAGGCAAATTAGCCGTGCTCACGTATCAGGTTCATTTCACGAACCCAGGTAGATATTACGTTTGGGTAAGAGCCTATAGCAGCGGCCCTGAGGACAATGGCTTACACGTGGGTATTGATCATGCTTGGCCCGACAGCGGCCAGCGGCTGCAGTGGTGCGAGGGCAAGAACAGTTGGCGATGGGAAAGCAAACAGCGTACTCCAGCGGAACACTGCGGTGAACCCCACAAAATTTATCTCGATGTCCTCGAACCGGGCGTCCACGCCATCCACTTTTCGATGCGCGAAGATGGTTTCGAATTTGATAAATGGTTGATGACCACAGACATTGATTTCCAACGCCCAAGCGGCTCCGGCCCAGACTACCTGGTGCATTCCGGCCACGCGCCAGAACCATATCCACAGGCGACACCAGCACTCCAGCAGGCGACTGCGGCCGAGGGTGAACCAGATCGTTCAACCAGTCCGACGGTTGCGGTGAGTCAGTTACCCCTCCAATTGCCGCGTGGAAGAGACGGCGATGGCACAGTCGACGTTTCCGGAGAGGCGAAGGTTTGGCACAAAATTACGCTTAGCCAGGCCGGGCCATATGCCCATGAGAAAGATAACGCCCCAAATCCTTTTACAGATTACTGCATGACTGCTACCTTCACGCACAGTGATGGCGCAACATACACTGTACCGGGTTACTTTGCGGCAGATGGCGATGCAGCAAATAGTTCTGCCGACAGCGGAAACATTTGGCGGGCCCACTTTGCTCCCGACCGTGCGGGTGAATGGCGTTGGCAGATCTCGTTTCAAACCGGCGCAGGATCGGCACTGGACTCCCATGCCAGCTCGCAACCTCTCCTGCCTTTTGATCAGGTTAAGGGATTGATTCAGGTCTCGGAAAGTGACAAGACCGGGCGAGATCTGCGAGCTCATGGCAGATTGGCGTACGTTGGCAAACACTACCTTCAGCACCTGGGGTCCGGCGAATACTTCATAAAGGCTGGAGCTGATGCACCGGAGACTTTGCTGGCGTTCGCCGATTTCGATAATACGCTAGCGGGCAATCCCAAGAAGGCGCCTTTGAAACACTGGTCGCCACATTTGCAAGATTGGCACTCAGGCGATCCAACCTGGCAAGGAAACAAAGGCAAGGGGTTGATCGGTGCTATCAATTACCTGGCTGGTAAGGGTTGCAATGTTTTCTCTTTCCTGACCTACAACGCTGGAGGAGATGGAGACAACGTCTGGCCCTTCATCGCTCGCGACGACAAATTGCACTACGATTGCAGCAAACTTGACCAGTGGGGTGTCGTGTTTGAACATGGCACGCATCGCGGCATGTACTTGCACTTCAAAATGCAAGAAACAGAGAACGATGATCATCTCCGTGGAACCGACGAGCGGGCGTTTGTACCAGAGTGCCTCGATGGTGGAAACCTAGGCCCGCAACGCCGATTGTATTGCCGAGAACTTATCGCCCGCTTTGCGCACAACTTGGCGCTCAATTGGAATTTGGGCGAAGAGAATACGCAAACGACTGAGCAGCAGCAGGCCATGATTGATTATATCGCCGGGCTCGACGCCTACGACCACAACATTGTCGTCCATACGTATCCCAGTTGGCAGGACCGAGTTTACCAACCACTGTTGGGCGAAGCGTCGAAACTCACGGGTTTGTCCCTGCAAAACGACCGCTTGGAGAGCACTCATCAACAGACTGTCAAGTGGGTCCAAGCTTCGGCCGCCGCCGGACGTCCTTGGATCGTTGCCTTTGACGAATCGGGCAGCGCAGCGCATGCACAGTGTCCTGACTTGGGTTATCAAGGTTTCGACGGTCACGATCGTAATGGCAACTATGCCTACGATGAACACAAAGTTCGCAAGCAGACATTGTGGGGACACTTGATGGGCGGTGGCGCGGGTAACGAGTATTACTTCGGCTACCAATTCGTCGAGAATGATATCGTTTGCGAGGATTGGCGCAGTCGCGACCGTAGCTGGGATTATTGTCGCCACGCTTTGACCTTTTTCCGTGACAACGCCATTCCGTTTTGGGAAATGGCAAATGCCGACAACCTGGTGGGTAACGCGGACCACGACAACTCGAAATATTGCTTTGCAAAACAGGGGGAGGTTTATTTGGTTTACCTACCCGATGGCGGCGAACACAGCTTGGATCTTCGGCAAGTTACTGGCACGTTTACCGTCTCCTGGTTCAATCCGCGTAGCGGGGGACAACTGATCAGCGGGCAGATCGCGCAAGCTCAGGGCGGCGCTGAGGTGGCTCTAGGTGTTCCGCCGGGCGACATTGATCAGGACTGGCTGGTTGTAATCCGCAAGCAATGATTCTTCCGCATTCGCTTTCGCCCTTGACTCAACCCTACTCGGACGGATGAGCCAGCAGGTGGGCGCAACGAGTCGTAGTGGAAAATCAACTTACTAGTGTTCTCATCCCCAGATTCGCATCGTCCACGATTCTTTAAATTCTTCACGTCTCGCTCGCCTCGGCAGGCAGCGAATTGCGGCACAGGAACTCCATGGCTAAAATACGGGTTACGTAGAGACGGCTTCTGCTCACCTCGAAATCCTGAAGCGTAGTTATGGAAAATCCAGCCACTCCCCCGTCACGCGTTCTGTCCCGACGAATTGTCTTACAGGGCATGGGAGCGACATTGGCCTTGCCCTGGCTGGAATCACTTCCAGTTTGGGGCTACGCGCCAGTGGTGAACGATTCGCCCATTGTTCCGCTGCGGTTTGGTGTGCAATTCATGGCCTGCGGTGTCAACGCCAACCACTGGTGGGCCAAAGGCGCTGGCACTGAGATGGAATTGGGCAAAAGCTTGCAGCCTTTGGAACCGCTCCGGTCCAAAATGAATCTGATCTCGGGCCTGTATAACAAGTCGGCAGTGGGTGTGGGAATCCACCCGGGACAAACGGGGAATATTTTGTCTGGGGCTTCGCTGCAGAAAGGCGCCGAACTGCGAGGTGGAATTAGCATCGACCAAGTTTTGGCAGAGAGGATTGGCCAAGATACAGTCCAGCCCAGCTTAGTCCTGGGTTGCGAGCAGCCGACAACCGGGTACCACGAAACCAATTTTTCGATGGCCTACAGTTCTCATATCTCCTGGCAGAATTCTACTTCGCCGGTTCCGATGGAAGTTTATCCCGCATTGGCCTTTGATAGCTTGTTCGACAACCGTGGGAATCGCCGTAACGAAAGCGTGCTGGACCGTGTGAAAGAACATGCGGACAGTCTGTCGCGTCAGCTAAGCGGTGGTGACCAGGCAAAAATGGAGGAGTACCTTACCAGTGTGCGTGAGGTCGAACTCCGCGTGCAACAAATGCGTGCTGCTCAAACCAAATCAATGGAATCGGCCGAATCGAACAATAGTGCTTTGTCGCAAATGCCACGTCCTGACAACGGATTACCGGAAGATATCCGAGAACACATGCGGCTGATGTGCGACCTGGTAGCGTTAGCGTTTCAAACGGACAAGACCCGCGTTGCGACTCTACTTCTATGCCGCGATATTTCTGGCTTGTTCTATCCGTTTTTGGGAGTTCGCAACGCACACCATTCTGCGTCTCACAACGACTTGTCGGACGACTTCGAACGCATCACTCGCTATTACGTGAGTCAATTGGCGTACTTGGCCGAACGACTGGATCAGATGCAAGAAGGTGATCGGACTGTACTGGACAACTCTTGCTTGCTCTTCGTCAACAACATGTGGTCCGGCAGCAAGCATGATTCGACCAAGGTTCCTTTAATCCAAGTTGGCGGACTTGGAGGCAAGCTGGAAACCGGTCGAGTCCTGGACTACTCACAGGCGCCAGATGATGAGCGTAAGCTATGTAGCCTCTATCTCACGCTCGCCAATCTCATGGGGGTTCCGCTTGACTCCTTTGGTGATGCGCAACATGGCTTGAAGAACCTCTAGTTAGTGAGGATCTGCGGAAAATACCATTCGTTTTACCCGTGCAACTATCGTGGTTCTTTGATAGCTGAGTGAGTCGCGAGCGCCAGAAACCATCAAACCAAGAATCAACCACACATCAACTCCGAAATTTACTCGAATGCGCGATTTTTCCGTGCCGGTGAATTGTAGAAAAGTCCAGCGGGGGGTAAGCTACCTGACCAACTTTAACGATTAGGGGGATCGCGGAACCTGCGGGTTCTCCCTTGGATACGCCAACCTTGCCTCATGGAGGAGCATCTGTGTTTACGTTCGCCCGGAATTTTTCCGTTAATACAATTGCTGCTTTTTTCGTGGTTTGCCCGCAACCTTGGGTTGTCAAGGCGGACACCATCAATGTTTCCAGCGTACAGCAGCAGGTCGATCTGATTTCCACGAAGGATCCTGAACCAACTCCTGTTCAAATCCATGATTTTCTTTCCGCTCCTACTGCCAAAAACTATGCCGCGGACAACGACATTTCTGCTGCACAATATACGCGGACAAGAGTCAATCAATTTCAAAGCGGCACGTACAACGTCTCTCCGCAGAATCTATCGGTTTCACTGACCGGTTCGAACTCTGGTGAAATCAAGATGATTACCGCCACTGGTGATGAAGCCAGCCTGTCGGAGCGGCTGGAATTTATCTTCAACACGGACGCTTCTTTTATGTTTTCGCTCGATGCCAGCATCGCGACTTCAGGCGTCCTGAAGCCGGTTCAAGTGAATTCAGGCATGTCGTCAGTGGTAGTACAACTTTCCCAATCGGACACACCTGTTCCCGGCTTTGTCATATACGACACAGATGGATTTGCCCTTTCCAATTCGGCAACCTTGCCAGCTGGCAGCTACAAACTAACCATACAATCGGTTTACAAAGTGAATGGCTTGGTCGGAACAGACGCTTCCGGTTCAGCGAGTTACACGGTTGATTTTTCTGTCTCGGCTGTACCGGAACCTAGTGCTTTGGTTTGTGCCTGCACAGCGCTGGGCATCTTCGGATTTCGCCGACGCAATCGTCAAGGCCGCAGCCCACAGGGCGTCTGCAGGGCTTAGCTTAGGACCCATGGAAGAATAAGTTGGCGTTTTCCCGACACTTCTCGCTAATCGCCACCACGGTTTCATCGCAACTCACCCTCCCACCGAAAGTTACGTCGTTTTCGACATCACTTTCGGAGGGGAGGGTCGGAGCCCCAGCGACGGGGAGGGAGATTCCCCTCTCCGCTCGGCGCGACGTGCGGCGACTTGTCACCCGCATCTGTTCTCAGCGGCGAAGCTGCGGCAGCATGTAGCCGTGAGCGTCAGCTCATGGAAAACAGAGATGAGAATCTAAGACAGCCGCTAAGCTAAGCTAAGGACCAAGGGAAAAATAGCTTAGTGATCTATAGTCCTTCATCTCGATACCTCTCCATACTGCTCTCGGTGCGGCACGGGAGAGGCAGATGGAAAATACCCAAGTGTTTTTCTGCAGGTCCTGAGCGCGAAAAAAACCGCGACCAAACGGTCGCGGTTTCGCTGTCTCGGGCAGATTCTTTTGTAGGACAGATGCCAAGTCACCAGTACCAGACGGTAGTGGTGTTGGCCGAGTAGATGCCAGCCCTAGCTGGTATGTAGTATCGCTGAACTCCGTTAGACATGTAGCTGGCATTCATGGTGGGTCTCAACGGCGAATAGCCGATCCAACGGTTAAACTCCATTCTCATGATGCGTTGTTGATCTTCGAACCGTGCTCGCTGTTGTGCGTAGGTCAGCCTTTCAGGTTGGACATAGACACTTGGTGAGTTCGTGATGGGCAGGCGGCTTTCGCCGATTTCTGCATCTCCGCTCTCTTGAGCTCTCAACTGAGGTGCCAGCAGGACACAAGCCATGATGGCCACAAATGCCATCCAATAGTTTTTGATTTTCATTTGTTACTCCACGGAACACTGGGATGTAAGTGGCGATTTCCCAATTCGCGATGTGGTTTGTTGTGGGCCAAGTCAATTGGAGCGGGCTTGGCGCGGTGCTGCTGATCCTCAGTTCCTGAGTCAGCTGCCAACCGGAAATTGCCATTCGAGCTTATCGACCTGGCGGAGAGACTTCATTGGTGGCATTCGCAAAAGAGCGCAAGAGCGTCACATGCAGGGATTCTGGCAATGATCCGGAAGACTACTCCGTTTTTCCGGCAGGCGACAACTGCACAATCCATTGGGTTCAGGCAATTAGTTCTGGACTCAAGTTGCATAATCGTTGAGAAGCCGGGAATGCATCTTGCCTGCCCAGAACATCTTTTCGGTAATACAGCACTCAGGCCGCTACCCCGCCTACTATTGCCCCACCTACTATTGCCCCGCATCGAGTGCCGCTCGAATTCGCATTATCGCCGCCCGGTCCATGCCCGCCGGAGCGTGGGCCAACATCCAGTCGAGATCATCCACCGCAGCTTTACGACGCCCAGATAACGCACGCAACTGAATTCGCAGCATCCTGACGTCTACTTGGTTTGCGTCGACGGCCAAGATTGCGTCCGCGTAACGCATCATGGAATCCGTATCTCGATTAGTAGAAGCTATGCCCATCAAGTTGTTGAGCACTCGCAAGAGGATTTCCTGATCGGAGTTTTTTCGCAAGTCCTCGGGACCCAACGGTCGCCCCGTATGTAGCCTGACCAATTGACCAGCATCTTCGAGTGAAAGCAAATTGCCTTGATCAAATACATCGATCAACACTTGATCTTCTTCGTCGATAATATGGCGAACGACAAAATGCCCTGGTAGACCGACTCCCTCGACATTCATTCCGATGCGACGTCCCATTTCCATGTAGAGTATGCTCAGCGTGATGGGCAAACCTTCGCGGTCTTCGATGACGCGGTTTAGATGGCTATTGGCGGGGTGATAGTATTCGCTCCTGCTTCCGTGGAAGCCATTTTCTGCGAACATATATCGGTGCAACGCGTTGCGTTTGTCCAACTGATCTGCTTCCGCAGGGAGCGTTGCAGAGATATCCTGGACCATCGACTCGATTTGATGGACATAGGATTGGACATCCAAGTCTGGGTTGTCCAGCGCTGCGATCGACAGCGAGCCCTGCAGTAGTTGTTCCGGTTGTGCCAGCTCATCCAGCTGACTGAGCCGCACCAGCCACGGTGCTCGTCGTACTTCGCCAGCCAATTGCCGCAGTTGCTCAGCTTGCTGCTCGAGTGCTGTCGCCCGCTGGATCAGCTGGCGTGACGAGAACTCACCAGATTCTCCCAATTGTGAGACAGCCTTAGAATCGAGCGATTCAATCCCAAGTGGGACGACCTGTAAGCGTTCGAGCTGCTGTCGTGCTAAATCGGAAACAACCGCTTGCGGAATTTCGCGGCCAACTTCAAACCTTTTGAATTCCGGTTGAGAACTGCGAAAAGTGGCCAAACCAACTTTGCCGGAAGTCAACTGCGTGTCGAACGATTCAATTGCAAGATGTCCGTTGACATAACATTGGATCTTGCCCGCTTCAAGCCGAACTTTCAAGTCGTTCCACTGCGTAGGCAGATAATGTTCACTGGCAACTTCCTGTAGGATCTGCCACGAGTAAACCGATGGCCCAAGGAAACAGGTCAAGCGCAACTTGCCCGCACTTGGGTAAAAACCGTAGTGTCGATCGCCGCCGTCGCAATGAAATGCCAAACCAGCAGCGCCAGAATCGTCTTTCAACCGGACGGAAACAGCGATTTCAAACGGAATCTCCGGTGCTTCAGCTTGCCACAAGAGCAAGCTGCGACCGCCGAATCCCGTGCCAGTTCCGTTGGCGGTAATGCGACCGGCTCGCTCCTGCCAATCTGCGCCAAACAGAATCTGCCATCGCTCGCGGTTGATTTTGCCAACGCGCACCCAGCGCTCGATCAGCACTGGGTTGGGGCTTTCCATAAGTGGCAACAATCGGCGAATAGGAATCGCAAATCCGAGGTTGTCGTCGATCGCCGATTTCATATTGACGATTCCATGGACTCGGCCTTGCAAATCCACAAGCGGCCCACCGCTGTTCCCACGTTCAACGGGCATTGCCAGTTGAAGCAACTCCCGGCCTTTAACCATTTGCTTGGCGGATAGGATGCCCTCGACAACGCTGTTCTGCAAGCCCAATGGATTTCCAAACGCGAGGACTCGCATGCCTTGCTCGGCATCCCCGTCCGCTAGTTCGAGCGCCGGCAACGGGGCACCCTTCGTATCAACGCGAATGATTGCTAAATCGTTGGCAGCATCAGAGGCATGAACCGCTACGATCGGCAAGGCGATTCCAGCGGATGTTTCAACTGTGAATGCACGCCCCTCTTCAATGACGTGGAAGTTGGTAGCAATCAAGCCATCGCTGCTGACGACAAATCCAGTTCCCATGCCGTATTCCGTTTGGTCCCGTCCTTGAACACGAATGGTCGTGATGGATTGTCGAACGCTGGCCACTAAGGCCTCTTGGGAGGGAGGCGATTCTGCCGGAGTTTCCCCGAAGATCAATAAATGGCAAGTCAGCGTCAAAACTACTGAGAAGGCGCAGGTATTTATCTTTGGCACGAATGCTTCTCCATCTTTCCGCGACTACGATGAAACGGTGGATCGACGGATGACGCCGTCGACACGTCGAAGCGCATTGTCAACGGCATTTCCCGTTTGGCGACAAGCACCCCATCGAGCGAATCCCTTGTGCGCGTTAGGCCCACTCACGTTATCACATAATACACGCCTCACCGCTCCAGCATAATCATTTCCAGACAGTTCAAATCGAAACTCTCGTACGTATGAAGCTCAATGCGTTTCGGCGGAAAGATCAAGTTCATTTGCTCGATATGATTTCACTCGGCATGGTCGATACGTCTTGGCTCGACAAATACCCGCAGAACCTCCGGCTACGACTGGAGGAATTACTTAATGATCCAGATGGTTGATGGTTCACTGCGTAAGCGGCAAGTTGGTATCAAAAGCATACTAGTGTCACGAATGGTAATTCCGATGCCACATCAGCCTCTAGCGCGCTAGCGTGCGGTTCCTTCAAAAACCGCGTGCTAGCTAGCGCACAG